>CAJBME010000249.1 GCA_903954065.1 uncultured bacterium | reverse complement strand
CTCGAGGTGGAGGCGGGCGACTTCTTCATCGAGGTGCTTTGGCAGGCGGTAGACTTCGGCCTCGTATTTGTCCTTGTTTGTCCAGAGGTCGATCTGGGCTAGCGTCTGATTGGTGAAGCTATTGGACATGACGAACGACGGGTGACCGGTGGCGCAGCCGAGGTTGACCAGACGGCCTTCGGCGAGCATGTAAATCGTACGGCCGTTGTCGAGGTGATAGGCGTCGTATTGAGGTTTGATGTTTTCGCGGGTGGCGCCGGCGTGGTTGTTCAGGCGGTCGACTTGGATTTCGTTGTCGAAGTGGCCGATGTTGCAGACGATGGCTTGGTCTTTCATGGCCAGCATGTGTTCCAAGGTGATGACGTCCTTGTTGCCGGTGGTGGTCACGTAGATGTCGCCGCGTCCGAGTGTGTCTTCGATCGGGGTCACTTCAAATCCTTCCATGGCCGCTTGCAGGGCGTTGATGGGGTCGATTTCCGTGACGACGACGCGGCAGCCATAAGCGCGGAGCGAGAAGGCCGAGCCTTTGCCCACGTCACCATAACCGCAGACGACCGCTACTTTGCCGGCCAGCATGACGTCGGTGGCGCGCTTCAACCCGTCGGCCAGCGATTCGCGGCAGCCGTACAAGTTGTCGAATTTCGATTTTGTGACCGAGTCATTGACGTTGATGGCGGGCACCAGCAATTTGCCGGCTTCTTTCATCTGGTAGAGGCGGTGAACGCCGGTGGTCGTCTCTTCGGAGACGCCGCGCCATTCTTTCACCATTTTGCTGAAGAAGAGCGGGTCTTCGGCATGGACTTTTTTGAGGAGGTCTTTGATGACTTGTTCCTCGTGATTGCCGGACGGTGAGTTGACCCAGTCAGAGCCATTTTCCAATTCGTAGCCTTTATGGAGGAAGAGGGTCACATCGCCGCCGTCATCGACGACGAGTTGCGGGCCGAGGCCGCCGTCGTGGGTCATGGCTTGCAGGGTGGCCCACCAATAATCTTCGAGCGTTTCGCCTTTCCATGCGAAGACGGGCACGCCGGACGCGGCAATGGCGGCGGCGGCATGGTCTTGGGTGGAGAAAATGTTGCAGGTGGCCCAGCGCACGGAGGCGCCCAGATCGACCAGCGTTTCAATCAGCACGGCCGTTTGGATCGTCATGTGCAATGAACCTGTGACCCGCACGCCGGCTAGCGGCTTCTCCGCTGCGTATTTCTTGCGGACGGACATCAGGCCGGGCATTTCATGCTCGGCGACATTGATTTCTTTACGGCCCCAGTCAGCGAGCGTCAGATCGGCGACTTTGAATGGGAGATTGGCAATAAGCGGTTCGTTGGTGGCGGACATAGAAGAATGGGGTATGCGGATCGCGTGAGGTGGGCGGTGAGGCTATGACAGGAGGAAATATGAAGTTCCGCGCACCAGCGCAGGCAACATATCAACATATCACGATACGTTGATACGTTCCCTCATGGCTGGTGGATGTCAATCATGGAGTTTTTATGGAAAACGTCTTTTGTGGACCGGTGGAGCCGCGGTGGTGTCGCGTTTTTTGGGTGGGCTGGGTTGTGGGTTGGGGTGGAGGGGCCGGGTTTCCTGACGGCTGTCGACGCTCCTCGGAAATTCAGGTTCATGGCCGTATTTTTGTGCTATACTGGTTCTTTGACATGCTAACGATCCGCAAACTTGCCAAGGGCTTTAACAACCGCACTCTTTTCTCGGGTGCGGACATGACGATCAATTATGCCGAGCGTGTGGCGCTGGTGGGGCCGAACGGGGCGGGCAAGACGACGCTTTTTTCGTTGATATTGAAGCGGGACACGCCGGATGCCGGCACGATTGACCGCGATGAGTACACCACTTTGGGGTATCTTCCGCAGGAGGCGGAGGCGATTGGGGACGAGACGGCGCTTGATATTGCTGCCGGGCGTGGGGCTGGGCTCGCCGAGCTGGAGACAATTTTGCGGGGCCATGAGAAGGCGGGGACCACCAATGATCCGGCCTATTTTGAGGCTCAGGCAAAGTTTGAAGCGCTGCATCATCCTGAGGTTGAGGCCAAGGCGAAGAAGATGTTGCGCGGGCTGGGGTACAAAGAGGAGGACTGGCTGCGTCCGGCGCGTGAGCTGAGCGGAGGCTGGGTGATGCGGTCGCATCTGGCGCACCTCTTGGTATTGGAACCGGATTTGCTCTTGCTTGACGAGCCGACGAACCATTTGGACCTGATGTCGCTGTTGTGGTTCCAGCAGTACCTGAAGAACTATCCGGGTGCGTTGCTGATGATTTCCCACGACCGCGACTTCATGGACGGTCTGGTCGAGACGATTTACGAGATCGACGAGAGCAAGTTGCTTCATTACACGGGGAACTACAGCGCGTATCTCGAGCAGAGAGAGGCCAACTACGAGCGCGCCCTCGCGGCCTATAAGAACCAGCAAAAGGAAATCGAGGACCTCGAAGAATTCATTGACCGTTTCCGTTCGGTGTCGTCCAAAGCGGCGCAGGCGCAGAGCCGTCAGAAGGCGTTGGACAAGATTGTGCGGCTGGAAAAACCCAAGACGCCGCGGCGGGTGTTTCGCTTCAATTTCCCGCAGCCGCAGCGTAGCGGACAGCGCGTCATTGCGCTGGAGGGCGTGCATCAGGCGTACGGCGACCGCTGGGTCTACCGCGGACTGGATCTGGATGTGCAGCGGGGCGAGCGCACGGTGCTGGTCGGCCCGAACGGGGCTGGTAAGTCAACGCTGATCAAAATCCTTGCCGGTGAAATCCCCTTTCAGCAAGGCCAGCGCAAGCTGGGGTCACAGCTCAAACTGGGGTATTTCAGCCAGCACCGCAGCGCCACTCTCGAGCCGGAATGCTCGGTGGTGGATGAAGTGATGCGGGTGTGTCCGACCCTCCGCGAAGATGACGCCCGTGCCATTCTCGGCAGCTTCCTGTTCCGCAGGGAAGACGTCTTCAAAAAGTGCAAAGTCCTCTCCGGGGGCGAAAAGAGTCGGGTCAATCTGGTGAAGTTTCTCGTCGACCCGCCGAACCTTCTGTTGATGGACGAGCCGACGACGCACCTCGACATCCACAGCATCGAGGGTCTGACCCAGGCGCTTCTCAAGTACGAAGGCACATTGGTTTTCATCAGTCACGACGTCCACTTCATCCGTTCGGTCGCCACCAAGGTGCTCCACATCAACAATGGCGTCGTCACACCGTACGCCGGGGGATACGATTACTTCATGGAGAAAACAGGCGCGCTGGACGCCCGCGCGGCCGTGACGGCTTCTTGAATTGAGGGCGGATCGTGACTGCGGGGGGCCGTCTGGCTGGATGGCGGTCCGCGTTGTGCGGTCTGCCGAGAGGCCGGGTTTTTGGCGGCTGGCGGTCGGCGTCTAATTGGCTGACCTAGCAGGTCTTCATTTTCGGGCCAGAGCCGGGTGCGTTGCCGGCCGATGGCCTTGGGCGCGTCGGGAGGACACGGTACTCGCCGCGGCCGCGGCCAGCGGGTGCCGCTGACCGGTGGCGCGGCGTGGGGAGGGATAGGGTGCTGGCTGTCGGGGGCTCGATTATCCAGCCATTTCGACCTTTTGGCCGGCCAATTTGGCGGCGCGTTCGGCGAGCTCGATGTGGAATTGTTCTGGGGTGGGGGCGGCGCCGTTTTGCCGAGTGCGGCCGAACCAAGCGCTGAAGGTTTCGCCTGCAACGCGTTCGGCTTTATAGGCTTCGAGGTATGGCCGGATGGTGGCCGGGATCTCGGCGAGTGGGACGACCTTCTGTTCTAGTCCGGCGAGGCGGTCGCCGGCGATGCTGCCGCCGACGAACATGGCGTATTTGTTGGGGGCGCGGCCGACGAAGCCGAAGTCGGCGTTGTAGGGGCGACCGCAGCCGTTGGGGCAACCGGTCATGCGGACGAGGATCGGGTCATTT
>CAJBME010000248.1 GCA_903954065.1 uncultured bacterium | reverse complement strand
AGCGTTCGGATACACACTCTTCGTCTTCCAGAAATCGTTCTTCGATAAATAAAACCGATGCGTCTCCGGACAGTCGACAGCCTTCGTTTCACGCATGGTCACTTTGGCCCCGCCCGCCTCCCCCAGCCCAAAGTACCGCAACCGCTCGACCACTCCGCCCACCGCCACCCCAATGTCCCCGTTGCCCAACAACGGACCGTCCGGAACTTTTCGCGTCGGCATGACCACCGGAGGCCGGGAAAAAACAGCAGTGGACCGGGCCACCATGGCCAACGCCTGCCGACCGACCTCAGGGTCGTCAGGAAACGGGGCAGCCTGCCCGCGCGGCAAGCCACAAAAAATACATAATACGATAAGTGATCGATAAGACATAAACAATGCGTAGACCGATGGCCCGATGGGCTCGAAAACAGATGGGCCAAAACCGCAAAACGGCCATGACCTCTGTATACATCAGAGTCATGGCCAGCGAAAGTCAGGACCCGTCCACGGAGCCCACTTCGCCACTACTGAGCTGGCTTCGGCCAGTTCAGGTGTTTGTGCAGAAAGTCGAATGTCCCGCGGCCATTGATGGTGTGGGGACCGTTAAAGACCTCGATTTCTGTACGGTCGCCGATTCCGAGTTTGACATACTGGCGGCGGGTTTTGGCAAACTCGTATGCGACCCATTCATCTGGAGCGACCCCGTCATCGTGACCGCGTTCCACCATGAAGGGACGCGGAATCATGAGCCAGCTGAGCTCTGCATAATTGAAGGTATTACCAAGGTTAAACTCAGGCATATCATATTCACCACCAAGGATATAGCAATAACTTGACCGCCCGTTGACGTTTTTCCAAATCCATTCGTTGTAGTCAGCGGAACAGATGCTGAGGCAATACCGATCGATCAGTTGAGGAATGCGCATGGCTGTTTTGCCGCCATAACTGAGACCGTAAAAAGCGAGGCGCGAGGGATCGACATACTCCTGAGCGGCCAGCCAGTCGAGAATGACCTCGTGTTGGCGCATGATGAATGACCAGAGGGTGAGGTTGAGCGGCTGGGCTTTGCGCAGCACTTGGCGAAAGCGATTTTCTCCGATGTAGCAATTTTGCGGAGCGAAGGTGATGAACCCGCGTTCGGCGAGGCGGCAGGCGTAGGCATGATAAAACTCGCTATCGATGGTTGGATCAGCGACATCACGTGGACGTCCTTCCAATCCATGTTGGCAGATCACAACGGGTCGTTTTTCGCCTGGTTTGATGCCTTTGGGCAGGACGAGGATGCCATAGGCAAATACGTCGGGGTGCACATCGAGCACTACTTCGTAGCAAGTAAAGGCATCGGTCTCCGAGACCTTCCGCGTCCGCGGACTCGCCGGCAATGAGGCGGGAGGAATCGGGCCCACCACTTCCTGCAGAAGATGGTCGCGCTGCACTTGGGCGCTGGCCGCGAAGGTCGCTGCCGACGTGCGGTCCACCTTCTTCCAAAAATCACCGCGGGTATACTCCGACTCCCGCATCAGCCACTGGGTATCATCATAAATTTGCCCATACTGACGAGCCAGACGCGCCTTGTTGTCAGGCGGAGGATTCACCGGGTCGACCGAAAACACGGGGGAGTCGGTCAAAGACGAAGGCAGCCCCAAAGCCTCGCCTAAAGAACCAATGGTCTCGTCGTTAAACACTTCATCGGGTCGGGCCGCCACTAATTTCCAGCGATCGACCCCTGGGACTCCCTCCAGCCATGCCCCGGCTGTCTCAAGCACACCTCGAGTGGTGGCATCGTCCGGGCGGCGCAGTCGTCCAGGCGCCGCGCCATGCGATGACTGGCCGGACTGGGGGTATTCCGCTTCCGGAAACTGGCCGTGTTCCCAGATCAGCTGTCGCGGAGCAATGAGTCCCGCGATTTCACCGGCACCGAATTCCGAAGTCAGAGCCCAGACGTTGCGGTAAATTGGTTCGTCCTGCAAATTCGGATTCACTTGATACCCGCTCACGGCCGTGACGTCGATCCGCGGATCCAGTGCTCCGGCAAAGCACGCGACCAGCCCACCTTCGCCGTACCCGGCCACGGCCAGCGGCGTCCGGGCTGCGCCCGTTTGGCGGCGGGCGTCGAGCCAATCCACCGCTGCGAGAACTTTCTGAATTTCATACCCCTGAATGGTTCGCCCCATTTGATAGGAGGCGCGCCAAAGTACCTCCCTCTGCGATTGTTTGATGGCCCGAACGCCGGGCACGCCGCTGTACGTATCTGAGCGGTCAATCAAAAACGGAATCAATACGCGACAGCCGCGTTCAGCCAGACGCCGCGCAAATTGCTGAGCCGGCGGCAGCCCCGGCTGCAAACCGGCAATCTGCTCGGGCGTCCAATCACAATCCGGAACGGCCACTACCGAAGCTCGGATCTCTCCGTCTGGTACGAGCATCAGCCCGTCCGCGTGCACCCCGCGAAAGACATTCCACGAGACCGCCTGAATGCTGAAACCATGGCCCCGGCCAATCTCCGCAGGATTGCCCCGAACCTCACCCGTAACCACCGCCGAAACCTGAAGCTGCACCGGATCCCGGCGGTCAACGACCCCCACCCTCGTCGCAAGGCGCTGACGATTCTTCTCCACAGATGCCACATAGGCCTCGGGAGAACTCAAATCCCGCTGCCAGTGACGAGCCCGGCTTTCCGGCGCCGCGGTCAGCACGCGGTCGAGATACGTATCGATGCCACTGACCAGCTGAGCCGCCAGATCCCCCTCGAGGGTCAGGGGACGGGTCCCGGGCATGACCGACGGCGCCGTTTCCGCCGGCAGACGAGCCAGCGTCACGATGACCATTGCTAATGTAATCAATTGATAGTTAAACATATATTTGCTCACTTTTTGATCAACGCGGGGCTTCGCCGACGAGTGGCTGGGTACTGCGAAGATACGCGAAGAGATCGCGGGTTTGTTGTTCGGTGAGGGGATCGAGCAGGCCTTCGGGCATGAGCGACATGCCGGCGGGCTGAAGTTGGGCGATTCCGCTTCGGGCCAAGGTCACATTCTGATTGTCCAATCCGCGCAGGACGATGGTATGCTCATCCTGCTCGATCAAAAATCCAGCGAGAGACCGACCATCGCTCGTCTCGACGGTGTAGTTTTCAAATCCTTCGCGAATTTCCGCATTGGGATTCACGGTGGCGAGGAGCATCGATTCCAGATCCGTGCGGTCATGCACGGTGAGGTCGGGTCCGATCTGACCGCCCTGACCAAACAACTGGTGGCACGCACTGCACGCGTTTTGGAAGAGCGTTCGACCATTATACGGATCCCCCGTGCCACCGCGGATCGCGGCCGCCAGATGCGTGATTTTCTTTTCCATTTCTTCGGTGGTGGCCTTGCCGGTCACAGGCCAGACTTGGTCGAGCGCAGCCTGCAGCTCGGCGTCACGATGCTGTTTGAGTTTCCTGACCATGTTTAACGGAACGGTATCCGGGTTGAGGCGAAGTCCGGCCTGACCACTGGTGATCG
Source organism: uncultured bacterium (assembly GCA_903954065.1). Lineage (GTDB taxonomy): Bacteria > Verrucomicrobiota > Verrucomicrobiia > Verrucomicrobiales > V1-33 > CAJBME01. The sequence continues at coordinate 26,868 of CAJBME010000248.1, read as the reverse complement.
GGGTCATCGCCTCCACGAGCTGCCTCGCCCAGGCCGGGCGACTGGCCAACAGTGTTTGGGCCACGGCCAGCGATTCGCGACCGAGGACTGGATACACCTTCAACACGGCTTCAGCGATGGCTGGATCATCGTAATTTTGCATGGCGGAAAGGATGGCCTTTTCCAAACCGTCATCCTTCACTGCCGCCAGACAGGCTTTAACCAAAGCCGGCACGGCGTCAGGAATTTTGACTTCACTCATGACCCCGAGGAACTCAAGTCGCTCCGTCCGCGCTGAGGTTTCGTCCGGCACAATCTGCAGGGCCCGGCGCATGGCGGCGGCATCTCCTTGGCGAATGGCAAACGCGGCCGATCCAACGCCGTGGCGCGCCATCGCCGCCACCAAGGCGTCCGGCAGCCCGGCCAAAGTACGGCCTTTAAAGGCCGTCTCAAAACCAGCCATCAGCCGCCGACTGTGCTCGGGCGTGGGCGAAAGCTCAAAAAGCCGGGCGCAGGCCAGCAAATCCTGACGCGATCCAGCCAAGGCAAAACGCCGGGCCGTGCGCTCAATCAAATGGGTTTCCACCATCGACCGCTGCCAAAAATCTGGATCAGCAAACAACTGAATCACATCGTCTCGATGCTCCGCACATCGGGCTTCCACCGCCCACCACAAAAACAAGGGTATCCGGTTGTCAGCCACATCACCATCCTGCCGACTCAACACTTTTACCACCGCCAGTCCGTCGTGCGCCGAAAGCCGACGGGCCGTGGCCGCCAGTTGATTCCGCACTTCAAGATCCGTCTCAACAGCGGCTCGCGCCACCAGTTTGGCGGCGACAGCGGACGCCACCGGCTTGATATCGCCAGCCAATCTGACTGCCCATAGTCGCACCCAAGGATCAACATGATCAAGCGCCTTGAGGGATTCCGTTTCCGTCAGACCACCATTCACATACAAAGCCCAGAGGTTTTCCAAAGCTATCTGGCCGCTACTGCCGTGCAGCTTGGTGGTGATGACTGGATTGAGCGCGGCCTGAGGACGGTCGCCCAGCAACCGCAATGCCGTCTGGCGAACCCACCGGTTGGCATGCGACAGCTGCGCCAACAACGGCTCACCCGCCAATGCCCCCAAATCATCATGCTTTTTCAACTGGCTGTCGCGCCCCCGCAGCCGGTAAATACGACCTCTGGTCGTGTCAATTTTGCCTTCGTGATTCCGGTAGTGATTGACCTGCTGGTCATACCAGTCACAGACGTACACCGCGCCGTCAGGCCCGACTTTGATATCGACCGGCCGAAACCAGCGATCGTCACTGGTGACCGGACGGATCACGTCGCGGGTGCGAAACGACGATTGATCGGCCGATATTTCGCTTTCGACGATCCTTCCCTGCAATGGTTCCACGCCCAGCAGTCGACCATGATACCGCGCCGGCAAAGCCCCATGATCGTAAATAACAAAGGTGTGGGTAAACCGCGCCACCGCGTCATGCGGCATGGCAGGGAAATAGCCAAAAGCATATGGATTGGAAAGAGGGCCGTGTTTCTCGAATCCTTTTTGCAGATACGCGCCCTGCTGATAGTGAAATCCGCGGGTATCGCCCCCGTTGTGACCGGAAAAAATGCGCCCCTGGCTGTCGATTTCACAGCCAAACGCGTTGCCGCCGCCCTCGGCGAAGACTTCATAAATCCGGTGCTCGGGATGATAGCGCCAGATGTTCTGCCCTTGCGAAAAAATCGGTGGCCCCGCCTGCGGTTTGCCGTCGCGCCCTGTGACGAGGATATTGGCCGTGACCGTGCTGCCCTGCGCTCCGTACAACCATCCATCAGGCCCCCAACGCAAGGAGTTGGCGACACTGTGGGTGTCTTCCAGCCCAAAACCAGCCAGCCGCACTTCGGGATCGCCATCCGGCACGTCGTCTTGATTGGCATCTGGATAAAACAACAGATACGGCGGATTCAGCACCCAGATTCCGCCCCGCCCATGCTCCAGCGACGTGACAATATTGAGTCCATCCAGAAAGGTTTTATGGGAATCAAATGACCCATCGCCATCCGTGTCTTCGTGAACGGAAATCCTATCAGCTCCCTTAAAATGGTGCGGTGGCGGCGGTGGCACCCGATCGTAAACCGACCGCCACACGCTGTCATGACTGATCATTTTCAGTCCCGCCGGCGAGGGATACTGCCGGTATTCCACCACCCACATGCGCCCGCGCGCATCGAAGTTAAGGAAAACCGGCTGCGTGATCTCAGGCTCCGCCAACACCTGCTCCCAGACTAGGTCGTCCAAGACCCGAAATTGTGCCAAAGCCCCGCTCGGAGTCAACGCAGGCGCATTCGCCTCCTGCGGCAAATCAGCCACCACAGCCGGAGGCGGCGCGGACGGCGCGGGTGGCGCTGGTGGTGCGGGTGGTGCGGGTGGCACGGGTGGCACGGGCGCCGGTACGGGCACAACCGCAGGCACCGGCGCCTGCGAACTGGCGACGGGCGCTAGTCCGGCACTAGCGGGCGGCGGCGGATCATGGAGGCACCACAGCAGGCCATTCAGCAAGAGTCGGCGGAAGGCGGGGATTTGAAAATCATCGGCATTGCCCAGTGACGTGTAAAAGACCCGGCGATCGCGGGCCGTGTTGACCCAGGCCACCGGCTCCAGCCCGTCTTGTCCCTCGACGCGCCCTTGCAACAAACTGGTCGTTTCAGGCGAGAGGTTCCGGTTTTTGTAGAGGTGCGAGGTCGAGAGAAACGACTCCGGCGGCACTCCGGCTAGGACGGGGTGGCTGGCGCCGGTTTTGACCCTCTCGATGCGGCTATGCGGGGCCGCGGGCGGTTTGTTGTTCCAGTGGCCTTCATAGTGACCGCCCAGCACCTCCACATCAAAATCATTCCATGCTTCGTAACCTGGCCCGGCCGGCGCCGCCTGAAACGCGTGACTGGCCGTGCGAAGGGCGGCTACCGGTTTACCCGCCGCCACATGCGCGCGCAGCAAATCGATCATCGGCTTCGGTGGAGCCCTCCGCCGCACACTCAGAACAACCAAGTCCGCGTCGCGAATCGCCTCATATCCACGAAAATCAGGGTCCCCATCACGAGGTGACGCCTGCACAAAAGTCACTTCATACCCCCGCCAGGCTAGCTCAGAACGAGCAAACTCCGGCAACGTTTCCCATGTCGAATACTCATTCTCGCCAATGACCATGACAATCCGCTTCTTGACGTCTTCCTGAAAACGAAACGGCTCGCCACCGAGAAAATCCGCACTGGTAATGCTGGGGCACCAGTAGTGTTCGATGTGTTCGACCACCATTTCCGTCCCGCGAAAGTGCGAGACCCATGGCGGCATCCGATGGTTGTACATGGCATCGGTCAGGTCGCGTACGAGGACGACGTTTTGCCCTTGGGCGACGAGTTGCCGAATACCGAAAGGACGGCCCAGCACGCACATGTTAACGTGCACACCCATGATGACGACGTTCGTGATGCCGCGCTGACGCATGAGATAGAAGGCTTCGACAGAATCAGTGATGGCATCGCCATCCATGATTTCGAGCGCGGGATGCTGCCGGCTCCATGCTTTGAATCCCGGGCAGTCAGGACATCCGTCACAGCCACCGTCGGAGTCGTCGATGGGCAGCTCTGGCTCTTTGACTCCATCCAGCTGACACCACCCCTCGAGAGGAACTTTCGTTTCCACCACGGGCGCCATCCGGGCCAGTTGGCGGCCGGGATGATCGTTGTAAAAATCCATGGTGTCGCTGGGACAATGAATAATGAGCATCCCCTTCGCACGCGCCGCCTTCAGCACGTCATTCATCCGCGGCGCCATTTCCGCGACCCGCGCGGTCGCATCCGGACAATGATGCCGGTCCCACATGTCGCACACCACCACCGCCGTACGCGCTGGATCCCATTGCCCGTTTGTCTCCATGACTTTCGTCCGGGTCGCATCCGCCCCGTCCGGTCCGCGCGATCGCATGCGGAAATCGACAGAGTCAGCCGCCACCGCAGGCGACAAAATCCCGAAAAACATCAAAACCAGCACCCCTGGTATCCACTGGCGTAACAATTTCATTTCCATAAAAAAATCAGTTTTCAACCATCCGTCCGACATCATCGCCGGACGATTATTTGCGAAGCATAAACCCCGCATCCACCCAGTTCGCAAAATCCTCGCGAGAGCCGTTGCCAGCATCCATGGCGACCAGACTGATCAAGCGGGCGCCCGCAGGAATCGGTACGTCAAATCGCCAGGCGGGCGAAAGCACCCGCATGACCGGACTGGCGGCCGCTTCTTGTCCGTCAATAAACACCTTGAAGACGACACTCGGGTGCATCGCCAGATTTGATCCATTGCTCAGACTGACCACGTTTTCATCAGCGCCGACCAGCGCCACCCATCGAGCGTATTCCGGCTTCAGCTCGTACATCAGCACGCACGGCGCATGCACGCCCATCCCGCTTTCGTATGTTTTTCGATTCACCTTCAACGGGTTGCCTAAGTTCGATTTATCTTTTTGCGGTGACTGAGTGGCCCCGGCATAACGGACATCGCCGCCGTAGCTGTGGCCAAACCCAGCGGTGCGCACAGGGCGAAGGTCACCGATGGCCACATCCGGCGCCGGCGGCATCGGGCTCAGACGGGCAAAAGCCGCTTCGGACTCGGGCCCGGCTGGTCGACCGTCGCGGAATGAGGCCACGCGCAAAGCGGTTGTTTCTTTCACCTCAATCGGGGTGCGATAAAGCAGCGATGACGCCGACGGTGTCGATCCGTCCAGCGTGTAACGAATCTCCACGCCCGGATGAAGCGGCGCTGAAAGTGTCACCGTGACCGGCTCCTCGAAAAGGTGCGGCCGCATCGGTGTCCCCCATGGGGCGATGCGCACCGGATCCAGCATCCATGCGGGATCCCATTTCCCGAGCCGCGTGAGTTCCTGTTCAAAATGAATAGTGGGAGCCAGGTGTTTCTCGAAGTGGGCCACAACCTGATCGGTATTCAGGTCGGGGGTGAAATCCCGGGCTGGATCATACCCTGGGTGGGCGTCGGTCATGTCGCGCGCCAGCACGCAATTCAAACCCGCCGCTTTCATGGCTCGCAATCCCATCGGCTTACCCAGCAGGCAGACTTGCGTGTGGAATCCAACGTAAATCAAGTGCGTCAGCCCTTGCTGCTGGCAGATGGCGTAGACTTCAGCCTGCGTGTCAGGCATCAGGTCGCCCTTGCCAATCGTCAACGCCGGATGCATGCCGTCCCATCCGTAATTACCCGCGCATCGCTCCCGGCCACAAGCGCAGCCGCCAGCATCAGGAACCGGCGGACAGGTCACATCCACCACCTTCGGCACCGCCACCGTCGGCAAGGCAAAGACAGCTTCTCGCTGGGGGAACCCCGCATAGTTTTCCACCACATCACTCGGACACAACATGACCGTCATACCCAATCCCCGGGCCGCCTCCAACGCCTTGTTGATTCGCGGCACAAAGGCGTCAACCCGCATCGTCGCTGTCTTGCACCAGTGATAGTTCCACACATCCACCGCAATCACCCCAACGCGCTTCGGATCGATTTCCTCCTTCGCCAGCATGATCTCGCCCGTGACCGGATCGCGGCGCTGCAACTCAAGGGTCAGTCCCTCCACCACCGTAGGCACAAGGCCCATAGCCAAAACAAATCCAGCTAGTAGCCGGTGTAACTTGAGAAAAAGAATCTGTTTCATGGTCGTCAATAAATGTGAGAGGAACTTAAATGAATGTTTAACCGCCTGGAAATGAGTGGGCCAGCGCCCGTCTCGACGACGGGCTCCCGATTCCCGAATGCCAGTGAAGAAATGAAAATTGCCGTACCGGCCGATATCCTGACCGGCCGGCCCGCCGGCACTTTACACCTCATCTGGCAGGCGGTAGTGGTCGCGATAAGCCGGCCGCAATAAAGCATTGGCCTCGTCGTTGTTCGTAAACCGTTCGGCAGCACCATCGAACATCAATTGCTTCTGACCGACCCGGTAAGAAGCATTGGCCAAATGCACCAGACAAGCACTGTGGTGAGCCTGCTCAATGTCGGCATTCGGCTGGGCTCGCGAACGAAGGCAGTCGATAAAGTTCGGCTGGTGCCACTTGTCAGGAAAATACCCTTTGTCCTGATCGATCACCTTTCCTCCTTCAACGATGACCTGCCATCCGCAACCATGGCGACCGAGGTACATCATAGCCTTCGTGCCGTAGATTTCGACTCGTGTCGCCGAGGTCGGCCAGTGCGGCCATTGGGTGCCAAAGCGGACTTCGCCGGGAAACTTACGCAAATACCCCGTGGCATTACCACTCTCGCAGGTCATCGAGAAGTCGCCGTAATCGTAGGTGATACATTGGAATTCAGGCACTTCTCTCTTCGACTGAAAAGCGTAATTACCACCGATACACAGCACCGACTTCGGATGCGCGGGATCACCCAGCACCATGCGCGTCAAATCGAGCTGATGGCTCCCGTCGTCGGCCAGCGTCCCGCCTTTGTAGTCCCACCATGGATGCCAATTCAAGTGGCGTCCTGGGTTGTAGGGCACGGCCGGCGCTGGCCCGAGCCAGGCATCCCAATTGAAACCCGCAGGCGGATCTGAGTCGGGTTGCGGCTCCCACTTTGATCCATCGAGCATATTGTACACCTTCACATGCACGATGCGCCCGAGTTTCCCGCTGGCAATATAGTCCCGCGCCGAAGCCGCGTAGGGGCCGCTGCGGTTTTGAAATCCCACTTGCACAATGCGCTGGTACTTACGGGCCGCTTTGAGCATCTGCCGTCCTTCCCAGATGGAATTCGATGGATTTTTCTCGACGTACACGTCCTTGCCGGCTTGGCAGGCGCGGACGGTGGCCAGCGCATGCCAGTGCTCCGGCGTGGCAATGACCACGGCGTCGACGTCTTTGTCATCAAACGCCACCTGCATGTCGGAAATCCGCTGCGGCGCGCGCTTCTGCACGCTGGTGAGGTCGGCCATGATGCCCGCTCCGCGCTCCGGCCAAATGTCACAGACATACTTGAATTCCACGCCCGGCAGGCGCGCCATATTTGACGCATGCACCGCTCCCCTGCCCCCCGCCCCGATGAGCGCCAACACGATAGTGTCGGATGGACTCTGGGCCCGAACGCGCTGCGGCACGCTGAGCGCAGCCGCGCCCGCGGCCACGGTGACGGCAGACTTGCCAGACGACTGAAGAAAACGGCGGCGAGTGACCGCCTGAGGCAACTGAGGATCAGATGAGGACATTGGAGGATGGGGGTTCATGGGTGGCGGGAATCAGTGAGCGTTGTCAAATCAATCAGGACGTCGGGACGTGGAGCGACGGTACGGTCGAGCACAGGCGGCCGTGATCCGGCCGCCTCGAAATCGCTATTCGTGCTCGGAATTTTCATGCGAGTAAGATCGGAAGCCGCTGGCCATGCACGTCCGTCAGCCGGAAATCCCGGCCTTGAGAACGGTAGATAAGCTGCGTGTGGTCAATTCCCATCAAGTGAAGGATCGTGGCGTGAAAGTCGTGCACATGCACGCGGTCGTGGACGACAGAAAACCCTAGCTCATCAGTCGCCCCCACAAGTCCGCCTGCCTTAAACCCGCCACCAGCCACCCAGGAGCTAAACGCTTTCATGTGATGGTCGCGGCCATACGTGTCGTAGGACGTGCTGCTCTGCGACATCGGAGTGCGGCCAAACTCGCCGGACCAGACGACAATGGTGTCGTCCAGCAGACCGCGCTGTTTCAGGTCCTGCACCAGCGCGTAGCCGGCACGGTCGACATGGCGGCATTCCGACCCGATGGCGTCAGGCAGTTTGTCATGATGATCCCAGTCGCGGTGATACAGCTGGATAAAGCGCACATCGCGTTCGGCGAGTTTGCGCGCGAGCAAGCAGTTGGCGGCAAATGTACCGGGCGTTTTTGCCTCTTCACCGTAAAGATCGTAAACACTCGCCGACTCTTTCGAGTTGTCCATCAAATCGGGCACACTCGTCTGCATCCGCCAAGCCATTTCATACTGCTCGATGCGTGTGGCAATCTCTGGATCCCCGACAACATCGAGCTTCTGCTGGTTCACGTCGCGCACGCCATCAAGAATGCGCCGACGTACTTCCGAACTCATGCCGGGCGGATTCGAAACAAAAAGTACAGGGTCACCGCTCGAGCGGAATTGCACGCCCTGATGCACGGTCGGCAGAAATCCGCTACCCCAGTAACGAGTGTGCAAATTTTGGCCTTTCCCGATGCCCGAGACCAGCACGACAAACGACGGCAGATCGCGATTGTGACTGCCCAGTCCGTAGGAAAGCCACGATCCCATGACCGGCCGGCCCGGCTGTGCATTACCGGTCTGCATGAAGGTCACCGCCGGATCATGATTGATCGCTTCGGTCTGCATCGAGCGAATGACCGTGATATCGTCCGCCATTTTTGCCGTCCACGGCAAAAGCTCCGAGATCTCGACACCCGCCTGCCCGTGACGCGCAAAGGCGTAACGGCTGCCCATACACAGCAAAGGCTGCCCCTGCAGCTGGGCCACTCGTTCGTTTTTCACCAGGCTCGCGGGCATCGGCTGGCCATTCCATTCGTTCAGCTTCGGCTTTGGATCGAATAGGTCGAGCTGCGATGGACCACCAGACATGAACAGGAAAATAATCCGTTTGGCCTTGGGTGCGTAATGAAGCACCCCGCCGCCACCGCGCAGACTCGGGGCCGCCAGCGCTTTCCCGGCCAGATTTTCCTGCAGCAGCGAGGCCAAGCCCATCGCGCCCACACCGAAAGCGCCGCGTCCAAGAAAGGCGCGCCGCGTCCACTGCTGGCAAGGATCAGGAAACATGAAAAACGTTATTCTTTGGTGATGGTCTCGTCGAAATTGAGGATGGCATTGGCCACGCACGTCCAGGCTGCGAGGCGAACGGCATCGGCGCCCTCTGGGAGAGGAAAGTCGCCCACAGCCAGCAGCTGCGCCGCCTCTTCTGGACGATCGCTGTACACCGCGAGCACGTCGTGATGCAACGATTCCATGGCCGTCGCTTCCGCAGCAGAAGGCGGACGAGCCAGGGCCAAGAGAAAAGCGCGGTCAAGCTGCTTCGCAAAATCTCCAGGGTGCCCGGCCATCACGTTCTGGGCGAGGACGCGCGCCGCCTCGACAAATGATTCGTCGTTGAGCAGCACGTACGCTTGAAGCGGCGTATTAGTCACCGGTCGGCGGGCGGTGCAGACTTCGCGGTTGGGCGCATCAAACACCGCGTACGATGGATACAGGATCGAGCGCTTCCAGAAGGTGTAAACGCTGCGGCGATAGAGGTCGGCCCCCGTGTCGCGCACGTACGCCTTGTCCGCCGAATCACCATAGGCAAACTCGCGCCACAGATCGCCCGGCTGGTACGGTTTCACACTCGGACCGCCAACGGGCCGCGCGCGATCGATCAGCCCCGCAATAGTCAGAGCGTTGTCGCGCACCGTCTCCGCCGGCAGCCGGAAACGCGCTCCCCGCGCCAGCAAACGGTTCTCCGGATCGCGCTCGAGCCATTCCGGAGAGATTTTCGACGACTGCCGGTAGGTCGCACTGGTCACGATCAACTTCAGCACATGTTTCACGTTCCATCCGCTCTCGACAAATTCCACAGCGAGCCAGTCAAGGAGCTCGGAATGACTGGGGCGCTCGCCCTGAGAGCCGAATTCCTCCGCGGTTTTGACGAGGCCCACTCCGAAAATCATCTGCCAAAGTCGGTTAACCATCACCCGCGCCGTGAGTGGATGCCGCGGGTCGGTCAGCCACCGGGCCAACGCCAGTCGGTTGGGAGGAAGCCCGGCCGGCAACTTTCCAAGCGACGCCGGCACTCCGGGCGAAACTTGTTCACCCAGCGTGCGATAGTCACCGCGGACAAGAATATGAGTCGGTTGTACCTCCGGCCCATCCGCCATCACGCGCAGTTGAGGAATCGAGCGCACCAGTTCATCCCGAGCCTGCTTCGCCGCCGCCAGTTGCGTTTTGAGTTCCGCCTCTGCCGACCGCTCAGGAGCGGACGACGTCATCGCCTGCTCGAACTCCTCCACCTGCCGCGTCAGCACGGCCACGGCCGCTTCCTGCTCGGGCGTCGGCGCCGCCATCACCGGAGCGACATGCAGCGTGCGCTCAAGGACGTTTTCCGGCACCTGATTGAAGAATGCAAACAATTGGTAGTACTCGCGAGTCGTGAATGGATCGTATTTATGATCATGACATTCAGCGCATTGCATCGTCACTCCGAGCCACGTCGAAGCCGTCGTATTGACGCGGTCCACGGCGTATTTGGCGGCATATTCTTGAGCGTCCGCCCCTCCTTCAGAACTAGTGGGTCCGTTGCGGTGGAAAGCGCTGGCCATCCGCTGTTCAACGGTCGCATTTGGCAGTAGATCGCCCGCAATCTGCTCAACGGTGAAGTCGTCGAACGGTTTATTCGCGTTAAACGCATGGATGACGTAATCACGAAATCGCCACATCGATCGTGGTGTATCGTCGTGGTAGCCGTCGGAATCAGCGAAACGCGCCAGATCAAGCCACATCTGCGCCATGCGCTCGCCATACTGCGGCGAGGCCAACAGACGATCGACTAGCGCCCCATACGCGCGGTCATTTTGATCAGCAAGAAACGCCTCCACTTCGTCCGGCGACGGTGGCACACCGCACAAATCCAAGCTGAGGCGCCGGATGAGCGTGCGCGCATCCGCCTCAGCCTGCGGCACTCGCTGCTCCCGCTCCAGTCGCTCCCGGACCCAGACATCAAGCGGGTTTCGCACCCAGTCCACATCACCCACCGTCGGCAGGGCCGGACGAACCGGCGTCTCAAAAGCCCAGTGCCCACGCCACTCAGCCCCTTCGTCGATCCACTGCCTTAGTTTTTCTATCTGTCTTGTGGTCAATGAATTGCCAGATTGTGGCGGAGGCATGACTTCGTCCTCATCATCCGCCAAAACCCGATGCATCAGCGCACTCGCCTCGCTCCGCCCCGGCACCACCGCCGTCACCCCATCCGCGGTCGCCAAGACCCCGTCCCGCGTGTCCAACCGCAACCCAGCCTTCCGCGCCCCCTCATCCGGCCCGTGACAAGCAAAACAGTGATCCGAAAGAATAGGGCGGATCTCACGATCAAAATCCACCGCCCGCCGAGGCTCCAGCCCCGCCGCCACCACGTCACCCACACCCGCCACCACCACACTCAGCCGCGCCAAAATTCCAGCGGCCCTGGCCGCCCGCCTCAATGGCAAAACGATACGAGTCGTCAGAGTCAACCACTCCACTAATTTTGTATGATAGACTGCTTCCATCCGCGGAAAGCCATCGTATGAACCCGGCTTATGGCGGGCAATCAAATTCGGCCACCTCAGGAATTCACCTAAACAAAGCCGAGGGATTGGCTCGACAGATTTTGTTCGCCGTATCACTGGCCAAAAAACCAGTCATACTACCCCGAGCGCCTCAATCACACCGTTTGAGCTGATCTAAACAGGTGATTGTTCGCGCCTAAAGCCACTATCCATCGCCTCGCGCCGCGCCCCCCAACGCCTGCGCCCGCCCAGCGCTCTTCTTTACCAGCGGCCCCCTCGTCCCGCGCTCAGCGGACGAAGCCAATTTCGGATCTTGAAATTTCAGGCAGGCCCCACATCCTCGGGCATGAAGAAATTTCAAGTTGGCGTCATTGGTTATGGCTGGGCGGCCACCGCCCATATTGCGGCGATCAATGCCACGGGTCTGGCCGAGGTCGTAGCGGTGTATTCGTCCCGCGAGCTGGACGAGGCGGCGCTTCAGCAGACGCATGGTTCGCCGGTGAAAAGTTATCGCACGCTGGAAGGTTTGCTGGCGCATCCAGGGCTGGAGGTGGTGGACATCACTAGCTATCCTTGGGAACATGCGGATCAAGCGGTGGCCGCCGCCGCCGCCGGTAAACACATTATCCTGGAAAAACCGGCCACTCTCTCACTCGAAGACCTGCGCCGCGTCGAATCAGCCGTGACTCAAGCTGGCGTGCAGTTCTGCGTTTGCTTCGAATGCCGGTGGTCGAGCCACTTTCAAGGCATCCGCGCCATGCTGGACAAAGGCATGATGGGGACGGTCCACTACGGGGAGGTCGATTATTACCATGGCATCGGACCGTGGTACGGCCAGTTCCGCTGGAACATCACTAAAAAAGGCGGCGGCTCCGCCCTGCTCACGGCCGGTTGCCACGCGCTCGATGCCTTGCTGCTCTGCATGGGCGGCACCGTGGAGGAAGTCATGACCTACTCGACCAAATCCAAAAGCAGCATCTTTGAACCGTACGAGTACGACACCAGCAGCGTGACGATTTTAAAATTCACCGACGGTCGGGTCGGAAAGTGTGCAGCCATTGTCGACTGTCTCCAGCCGTACTATTTCCATACGCATCTTGTTGGTAGTGAAGGAGCGATTCTCGACAAAAAATTCCACGTCAATCTGCCTGGGTTTAACAAGCATGCGTGGGGCGAGATGAGTCTGAAGATGCTCGACAGCGGGGATGTATCGGATCATCCGTATCAGACGCAATTTGAGGCATTTTTTGCGGCATTGGCGCTTAACCAGCCGATGCCTTTGACGGCGCTGGCTGATGCGGTGCGCAGTCATGAAGTCATTTTTGCGGCTGACCGATCGGCTGAGCTGGGTCGTCCGGTCAAACTTTCTGAAGTTCGTTCCTAATTCCATCATTCTTCCATGCCTGACCGCCGTCATTTTATTGTCCGCACTGCTTTGTTTTCGCTGGCTGGCCTTGGGTCGGCGGTGACGGGGTGCCGCCAGCAGCCAGCCCAAGAATCAGGTGGCGCGGTGCTGCGTGTTGGGATGGAATTAAGCTACCCGCCGTTTGAGATGCAGGATGCAGCGGGCCAGCCGGATGGGGTGGGCGTGCGGATGGCTGAAGCGCTGGCCAGCCATCTCGGTCGGCGACTGCAGATCGTCCCTATGGGTTTCAACGGCCTGATTCCAGCCCTGCAGACGGGAAACATCGACCTCATCCTCAGCTCGTTGACCGCCAATGATGAGCGGCGGAAATCCATCGATTTCTCCGATCCCTATGCCTTCACCGGCCTCGCCTTGCTGGTGCGCAAAGACTCCGATATTCAATCAATCGACGACTTGAAGTCGCCCGGCCGCATCGTCGCCGCTAAAAGCGCCACCACCGGTGAAACATGGGCCATCAATAACCTCCCGAATGCTAAACGCGTGGTTTTTGAAGAACAAACCGCCTGCGTTCAGGAAGTCGCTCAAGGCCGCGCCGACGCCTTCATCTACGACCAGCTCAGTATCTTCCAATACTCCCAAGCCAATCCAGACACCACCCGGGGCCTGCTCCGACCCTTCGTCGAGGAAAGCTGGGGCATTGGCGTCGCCAAAGGCAACGACGCCCTGCGGCAACAGGTAAATCAATTTCTGGCCGCTTTTCGCTCGTCCCAAGGGTTTGAGAAACTCGCCGATCGTTATCTCAACAAGGAAAAGCGCCTACTCGATGAGATGGGCATTCCCTTTATCCTTCGATAGTTAAATCATCATTAACCGCGCCGCTCAGCGCGGTTGGAGCAGCGATCGACCAGTCATCTCGGAAGGCTGGGCCACGCCCAACATCGCCAGCAGAGTGGGCGCGATATCGGCCAGAATGCCGTCGCGAACGGTGATTTCGTCCGAATCTCCGGCGACATAAATGCCGTGCACGAGATTGGTGGTGTGCGCGGTGTGAGGCGAGCCGTCGGCATTGCGCATCTGCTCGCAATTTCCATGGTCGGCCGTGATGAATAATTTGCCTCCCAACGCCAGTACTTCCTCCACTAGCAACCGCACTCCCAGATCAATCGTTTCGCAGGCGTGAATGCCAGCCTCCACCACGCCGGTATGGCCGACCATGTCGGGATTGGCAAAGTTGACGATGACAAGGTCGTAGTGAGGCAGCCGTCGGCGAACTTCAAACGCCAGATCCGGCGCACTCATCTGTGGCTTAAGGTCATACGTGGCCACTTCTTTTGGACTGATCGCAAGATACCTGTCCTCCCCCGGAAACGGCGCATCACTGCCGGCATTGAAGAAAAATGTCACATGCGGAAATTTCTCGGTTTCCGCCGCCCGCAACTGCGACAAACCCGCTTCCGACACCACCTGCCCGAGAATCTTGTCCATCCCCGCAGGCCCAAAAATCACCTTCACCCCCAGCCCCGCATAACTTTCTTTGTATTCAGTCAGCGTGAAATACCCGCCCAGCGCCGGTCGCACTTCACGGTCAAACCCCTCAAATCCAGGCGCCATAAATGCCTCCGTCAACTGCCTCGCCCGGTCCGCCCGGAAATTAAACCATAATACCACATCACCATCCCTCACCCGCTCCTGCTCAGGCGCCACAAAAATCATCGGAGGCATGAATTCATCCCCGCGAGGCTCAGCCGCATAAGCCGCTTGCACCGCCGCCGAGGGCAACTCCGAGGGCGTGGCTCCACGCCCCAACACAATCGCATCCCACGCCAGCTTGTTGCGGTCCCACCGCGTGTCGCGGTCCATCGCAAAATAGCGCCCAATCACAGTCGCAATCACCGCCCCAGTAGGCGCCAAATCCGCCTCCAACTTCCGCAAATACCCCGCACCACCAGTCGGCGAGGTGTCACGCCCATCGGTAATGGCATGAACCCAGACATCCCGACACCCCGCCGCGCCCGCCGCCGCACACAAGGCCACCACATGATCCTGATGGCTGTGGACCCCACCGTCAGAAATCAAACCCATCAAATGCAATCGCACTCCAGGCTTGGCCGCCAGCGCCATGGCCTCGACCAAGACCGGATTGCCAGCCAACTCGCCGTCTCGGATCGATTTGTTAATCCGCGTCAGATCCTGATACACAATTCGGCCCGCTCCCAGATTCAGGTGACCGACTTCGCTGTTGCCCATCTGCCCAGCCGGCAGGCCGACATCCTCGCCACTGCCACTGATCCGCGCCCATGGCCGCGTCGCGTACAAATGATCATGAAATGGCGTGCGCGCCAGCAATGTGGCATCGCCATGCGCCTGCGCCTGATCGCGACCACCGGGGTTGATGCCCCATCCATCGCGAATGATCAATACGACCGGTCCCTGTGTGCTCTTTGACATGCCTCCCGCTATCCCGGATCGCCCCAGAGGCAAATACCTTTGCAGCGCGGCCCCCATCTCCCGAGCCGATCATCACCCCGTCCCTCAGTGCAAAAACAAGGCAAAAGCCGCACTAATCACGACCACATGGATCCAGATCGCCCAGACCATCATCTTTGTATACGACCGCGTGCCACTCGTCTCGCTGGAAATCGCCGGGTCGGCCCCGAAAAAACGACGGTCGTTTCGGGCAATCCACCAGCCGAGCGCCAGAGCGCCCAAAAAAATCAGCGAGAAAGCCACCCGCACCATCAGCACAGCTTCATCTTTCATCATCACACGCTGACGCCACTTGCCCCGCGCCGCAACCGGGGTTTCATGTCGCTCCCCACCCCGCCCGACATCTGCCCCCCGTGACGCCACCCGTCATCGATCTGGCACCCACCTGGCTGCTCCCCTCTCCGACCGCCCGTGCCCGCCGCCCCACTCCAATCCATTCCATTTCCCTATGACCGCATCCCAAATCAGGCAAAGCTTCCTCGATTTCTTCAAATCGAAGCAGCACTCCATTGTGCCGTCCTCCTCGCTGCTGCCCGACTCGCCGAACCTCCTGTTCACCAATGCAGGTATGAATCAATTTGTCCCGATCTTCCTCGGACAAATCGAATGCCCCTATACCCCAGGGCGCGCTGCCGACACTCAAAAATGCATCCGAGCCGGCGGTAAACACAACGATTTGGAAGATGTCGGCCTCGATACGTATCACCACACATTCTTCGAAATGCTCGGGAATTGGTCCTTCGGTGATTATTTCAAAAAGGAAGCCATCTCGTGGGCTTGGGAACTCGTTATCGACGTCTGGAAATTTCCGCCGCAGCGGGTGTATGCCACCATTTACCAACCTGACGCTTCCCTCGGTGATCCGGCCAGTCGCGATCAAGAAGCCTGGGAACTCTGGGCCGAAAAATTCCGCGCCGCCGGCCTGGATCCCGAAATCCACATCGTCAACGGCAACAAAAAAGACAATTTCTGGATGATGGGCGATACCGGTCCGTGCGGTCCATGCACCGAAATCCACGTCGATTTGCGCCCCGGACCACGCGAAACCAGCCTGGATGACCAACGATCCGGCGCCAGCCTGGTCAATGGATCCGACGCCCGATGCATCGAAATCTGGAACAACGTTTTCATCCAGTACAACGCCAATCCCGATGGCACCTTCTCGCCGCTGCCCGCACAACACGTCGATACCGGCATGGGCTTCGAACGCGTGTGCTCCATCATTCAAGGGACCCATGGACTGACCGATTTCACCAACGCCCGCATCTCCAATTACGAGACCGACGTCTTTCAACCGATCTTCGCGGAAATCGAAAAACTGACCGTCCTTAACGGTTCGCCATTCCAGTACGCCTCTACCCTGCCCCGCCCCGGATCGACCGGCGATACCGAACAGGAAAAAATCGACGTCGCCTTCCGCGTCATCGCCGACCACATCCGCACCCTGAGCTTCTCCATCGCCGATGGCATTCAGCCAGGAAATGCCGGTCGCAATTACGTGCTGCGTCGCATCCTTCGACGCGCCGTTAAATACGGACGCACCCTCGGATTCACCGAACCGTTTTTCTTCAAACTGGTCGATGTCCTTGCCGTCCACTTTGGCGACGTCTTTCCGGAGATCCGCTCACGGAAGGACCACGTCAAAGCCACCCTCAAGACGGAAGAGGAAGCCTTCAACCGCACCCTCGATCGCGGTCTCCACCTTTTCGCTCAGGAAGCCGCCAGCCTGCAGGGGGAAACCGGCGCCACCGAAAACTCGACGCTCTCGGGAGCATTCGCTTTTCAGCTTTACGACACCTTTGGATTCCCGCTTGATCTGACCTGCTTGATGGCCCGTGAACGCGGTCTCTCTGTTGATACAGAAGGATTTGAAACACTCATGGACGAACAGCGGGCCCGCGCCCGGTCCGCTCAGAAAAAACAAATCATCGCCCTGTCAGAAGTCGAAACCAAAGAGCCCACCCGCTTCACCGGCTTCGACCATCTCGCCACCGACGCCCGCATCGTCGAGGTCGTGACCATGAAGGACAAAACCGCGGTCGTGCTCGACACCACGTCCGCTTATGCCGAAATGGGTGGCCAGCTGGGCGATACCGGCGAGCTCATCGTCGGAGGAGAGATTTATCACATTGCCAATACTCAAAAAGTCGGCGCCACCTTCCTCCACTTTTTGAGCAGCGATGAGGCCCCGCCCGCCGGAGCCAGCGCCCGCCTGCTCGTCGATCGCGCCCGACGCCGAGCCATCGAACGGCATCACACCGCCACCCACATCCTTCACTGGGCCCTCCACGAAGTCGTCAGCAAGGAGGCCACCCAAAAAGGATCCTACGTCGGACCGGAAAAACTCACTTTCGATTTCAACAGCGCCGCCCTGACGCCGCACCACCTCGCCGACATCGAAAAACTCGTCAATGAACGCATCCTCGCCAATGAGCCGGTCTCATGGACCGAAGTTCCATTTGCCGAAGCCCGGGCCAACCGCGGCATCATGCAGCTCTTCGGAGAGAAATATGGCGACCATGTCCGCGTCGTACAAATCGGCGGCCAGCCACACCAGATGGACGGATGGAGCATGGAATTGTGCGGTGGCACTCACACCCGCCATACCGGCGAAATCGGTCTGTTCCGGTTGGTCAGTGAAGGCGCCGTAGCGGCCGGCGTTCGCCGCATCGAAGCCGTCGCCGGTCTGGAAGCATTTGCCGCCGCCCGCCACGACACTAACTTACTGAAACTCCTCTCTACCAAGATGTTGGCCCAAGGCCCGGCCGACTTGGAGAAGAAAATCGACGCCCTGCTCGAGCAACAAAAATCTCTCGAGAAAGCACTCAAGTCCGCCCAACAACGCGAAGCGGCAGGTCACGCCCGTGCCTTGCTCGCTTCCGCCGCCAACCACGTCCTCATCGCCAATCTCGGCGACGTTGATGGCTCGTTCGCCATGGCCGTCTCCGACGCCCTCAAGCCACTCTTCAACGGCATCGTCGTCCTCGGATCCAGTGGTGGCCAGACCGTGGCCCTCATCGCCACCGTCAGCCCAGACCACCAAGCACAAATGCAGGCCGGCAAAATCATCCAAACCATCGCCCCACTCGTCGGAGGGAAAGGAGGCGGGAAACCCGACTTCGCCCGCGGCGGAGGCAAAGACATCGATCAGCTCGACGCCGCCCTGCAAGCCGCCCGGAACCTGATTAGCCCGGCCTGACCCACCGCCGCCGCCCAGGTACTGACGGCATCGCCAGTACTTCACGGCATCGCCCTCCCGTTGAGCCACAGCCTCCTCCCCTCGGCCCAGCACAGGGTCAAATCAGCCGTCTGATAGCCTCACGCCCGCACCCGCCATTTCGCCCAGCCCAGCCCACGACGCCGCCTCATGACCCCACCACTCAATCAGGCCGCGTATCACAGTACTTTCCGCGCTGTCTCCAACGCCCTCGCCACCACTGACCCGATTGTCGTCGCTGCCGCCGCCCTGCGGTATGTCGGAGAATCCGTCGATGGATTCCATCAGCTGAGCGGCGCCACCGTCGACTGCCGCGCCGGGTGTTCGTTTTGCTGCTGGCTGCGCATTGATGTCCGCGCTCATGAGGTGCTACTCATCGCACGACACCTGCGCGCGGAAAGTCGCTCCGCCCAACTGGCTCCCACCCGCGACCGGATTACCCAAGCGGCCGCTCGCGTGACAAATATCACCTACGCTCAACGCCATACCGTGCACCAGCCGTGCGCCCTGCTCGACCACGCCGGATGCTGCACCGTCTATGACGTCCGGCCCGCCGCCTGCCGTAGGTATCTCTCGGTCTCCGTCGACGCCTGCGAAGCGATCTGGCAGGGCGAACCTCCAGCAAGCGAACCAGAAAACCCAGCCATCGCCGAACCCGGCCGCTTCGCCGCCAGCGGCGCGCACAACGCCTTCCTCGCCGCCGGATACGATGGTTATTCCTACGACCTCATGGCCGCCCTCGCAGAAGCCATGGATGATCCCGAATGCGAGGCCCGCTGGCGACTCAAACAACCGGCTTTTTCTGAAAAATCCCGGTCCACCGTGCCCGACGGCTTTTCGCAAGAAGAAGCCGTGGCCCGGCTCTACGCCGAATTGACCGCCGCCTCGTCCTAATCAGCAGCCGCGCGCCCATTATGCGCTCGGCGCGGCCGCTGAGCGCCCACTGGGCAGGCTGGATGATCTCAACTCGATCCAGCCGTCGGCGCCTGCCCACTTAGGGAACCATCTGCACCCGCAAACGCGCCAGCACAGTGCCGGGCAGAGCGCGCGCCGGCTGGGTCGTCCGCCACGTCTCCGTCACCGTGCCGTCACCACGCAGCCGACTGCCGGCAAATGTGAGCGGAATGGCGCTGCCTCCCCACCCGACTAGATCGCTGGTCAACTCCGGCACGAAGGCTACTCCTTCGGCCGACAGATTGCGAATGAAGGAAAACTGCAAATACTCAGAGGCCACGCCATTCTCGGCATACGATCCCAGACTCAATTCCGGCCCGCGGGCCGCATCTCTCTGGTCGACCCGGCTGCCAGTGGCAAACTCCAAGATATCGACCGTGCCATCGTCATCCGTATCGAACAATGGCGTTCCAGCAAAGCGCTGACCATCAGCTTGTCCTGGCTGACCGTGGACGACAGCGCTCGACCGCCAGTTTGCCGCCGCCCCATGATTTGGATTCATCGATGGGGTATTAAGAACCAGCGAATGCCCAATAGAATCGCCGGTGGCCGCATCGGTATCAACCGGCCAAGGCGGAGCGTCGTCATAGGAAAAGTTTTTGATGTCGACGGATCCCCCATCGACAAGCCGGATTAATTCTCCGGCATTGGAAAGGTTCCCCGTAAATGTGCCGACCACATTGATACCAGCAGCCCCATGCCGCATCGCGAAGGCCGCCGGGTTTTCGCAGATAACTGCGCGCGCGCCCGGAGCCAGCGACCGCCGACCGGCCGGAACTGCCGCCCAGTCGAAAACAACGCCGTTGGTCAATCGACAACCGGTCAGATCGACCTCCGAATCACCGATGTTCATGATTTCGATGAACTCGAAATCATTGGAAGAATTGAAGCCGGCCGCCAACTCAGTCGGCGTGGGATCGAGCGGGTGGTAATGGATTTCTGAGACCACAACATTGGCGGCGCTGGCGGGCACGACGTTGACCAAAAAGGCGGCCTCGGTGAGCGGCGACCATGTATTGAGGGTGCCATCGAAAATACGCGCCTTCAGGGTGGTGGTCGACGTCAAGGCCGGCAACGGCTGCGCCGGTGGTTCATCGGTCACCGCGAGCGAGTCAATTTCGAGCCGCGGCTGGAGCAGGAAATCGGCACTAGCCGTGGTGGCTGTATTCAGCCCGTGAAACGCCAGCATATTGGTACCCGGAACAAGCAGCCCTTTGATGGTGGCCAGGCTGGGCAGGCCGCTGATCGGAGACAAGGTAATCGCGTTGGCGTCAGTGCGGCTATTGCTTGTGGCCGAATTCCAGAGCGGCACAGCCGGCACCGATCCGGCGCCTTCGCGCTTCAACGGCGTTCCGTTCAGATACACAATGAAACCGTCGTCAAAGCGCGCCGACAGCCGGAAGGCATTGAGTTCATCAATCTGCTTCTGATTGACCGTAAAAGGAATACGCAAATACAGCCCCGTGTTCGCGATCACTCCTCCGGGGAACATTTCCGCGGCGACATTGGTCGCGATGAATGGCGCAAAAGCGCCAGCCGTCGGCGTTTTAAATCCAAGTCCTAGGGCCTTGCCCTTCCGCCAGTTCGCGTCATTGGGCGGCGCCGCCACTCCTGTCCAGTCCGCCTCCCGCAGCGTGCTCCCGCCGTTGGCCACACTGGGTACCAAATAGTCGCCAGATCCCGACTCGGAAACTGCCACGGCCGTGGTCAGCACGGCATTCAGTCCGCCCAGTGACGCGGTGCCGACCGCGGGTCTACCTCCACCCGCCGGACGCGGGTCCACCCCGTTGGTCGAATAATACGTGACCCCATAGGCATTCGGATTGCTGGCCTGGACCTGAAATCCAGTGGCCACGGTGCCCCCATATTGATTCAATACCGGTGGTTTCAAATTCCGCACCGTCCGGTTGAAGGACATGCTCTGGTCATCCATCCACACCAGTCGTCGGGTCAGCCACGCCTTGACGTGTGTCACTTCGCTATTCGCCTGCGCCACTTGATTCGCCGTCGTGGCCGACGTGATCGTGGTCCAATCAAAGGGAGTGGCCGGATTCCAACGCGTGCGCAGGTTAAAGCCACCCGCATTGGGCCAGTCATACACGCCCAATCGCTTCCATCGCAAATGATGTCGACCCGCCGGATTCTCCACCGACGGCGTGCCCGCCGGCCAAGCGCCAGTGCCGTTAGTCACTACCGAAAACGGCTGGCCATCACTCAAGACGTCCACCATCGAATCAATGCGAGCCATCAACTTGGAAGTCGATAAAATCGTCCGACGCAGCTGCCAGTAACGGTCCCAATACTTGCGCGTAAATTCAGGGTCCTCAAAAAGCCGCTGGTACCAAGGATAGCTAACCGTGTCATACACCTCGCTCAAACCGAAATACCAACCCAGCGGATTAAAACCTGTGTAATAGTCGGCGTTGCCAAGCGACAAATTATAGTCCCAAATCGGCAACGCACGGACTTTGCCGCCGCGCGGTTTCGTCCAATAAGTACTCAGTCGGTAACCGTCGATCTGCTTACAGACTTCCACCCAGATATGGTTTTCAATGAAACTGTCGACATCGATAAATTTCGCATACCCATTGACGGGATCAGCAAAGTTGGCGCTGTTGAGCGCGGCCTCAAACCGGTTCATGTAACCCCGGATGTAGGCCGTCTGATTGGCGGTCGGTGACTGCGGCTCCCGAATCTGCAGCCCCTGCCCCGATGTCGTCGTAAACGGGTTTTCTTGAGGATCCTTGTCCTTGCGAAAAATGTAGCCGCCACTGATGGAGGCCAGATCATCAACCGCTGGATTATTGGTGAGAACATTGTCGCACGGCCGGATCTCATCAATGTCGACCCGGTCTTTATGTCGTTTGATCCGTTCCGTGAGAATGTAGATGCCGCGATAGTCGCTGGCTCTCAACGCCCCACTGTCTTGCTGGCGGAAGAAAACTTCCACGTACCGCTCCCGCATCGCACTGCCCTCACCGTTCAGTTCATACATGGTGTCAAATGGCAGCTTGTTCCGGAGCAGCGACTTGTCGTTGTAATTAGAAATGAGCGCCCAGTCGGAATCGGGACTGAGTCCAAGAATCGATTCATCTTTGTCGCCTTCATAGTTGTCCCACAACTCCCAGGAATACGGTTTTTGGGCAAATCCCGACGACGTCTCACCTCGCACGTGCACGCCGCCACGACCTTGGTAATCGACCGCCCCGGTGATATGAGTGCGGTTGCCCGCCGCTGCATCAGGAGCCAGCGTCATACCGTAACAGTAAGAAAACGAACGCGCTCCTGGATTTCCACCTGCCGTGTCGATGGGTTTTCCGAAGCTATTGAAAACGATAATGGGCAGATTTGAAGAGAACGCCTGACCGGTGCCGCGATAATTTGTCAGGCTGCCATCGAGCGGAATGAACGTGCGACTGCTAATTTTGCCGGGCAGGCGACCGGGCGCAAAAACGGCGGCCCGGATATTGACCGATGCATTCAAGGCCCCGGGGGTCGCGGGATCATTGAGCGTAATCCCGGCGGCCGGCCAGACCGGCGAGCCCGCGTGGGGTCGCGTATTGTCCACCGTATACCGAACCACCGCGCCCGCTTCAACAGGGGCTGCGACCGTGAGCGCCGCAGGTCCAGAGAGCAATCCGCCGCTGCGGGAAAACGCCACTTCCTCCAGCGATGGCGGCCCCGATGCTTGCACACCCGTATTCTTTAACCCCGGGCTCGGGGTCTCGAAGTACCCTTGAACAAGGGTCGGACGCAACACGCCAAAAGAAACGTCCGCCGCCTGCCATCCATAAGCGTAACGACTGGCCTCAGTGACCCCGTCGGGCTTGATCAAAGCCAAATGCCCGCCCGCCTTCTGGAGCGCAAAATTCGCATGGTAGTTCGGCGCCACTGATCGGTTTTTGCCGTCGGCCCAGACCACCGTGTACGCATACGGCGGCAAGGAAATGGACGGCAACGCCCACTTGCGCGGTACCGCCGGATCGTCAGTCAATGACCACCCAGCCAGCGAAGCCGCTGCACTCTGGCCATTGTAAATTTCCACCCACGCCCCGGAATCGCAGTCTTCATCCTCCCGCGTATCCTCGTTGTCCGCCATGAATTCAGTAATCACCGGCCCGCCCGTCTCCAAGGGCGCCGATGGCACAGTGCTGATCCGCACATCATCCACAAACACCCCCTCACTCAACGCAGCCGACGTCCGCGCCGTAAAACCAAACCGATGCCCCACCGCAGGCGAAAACCCAGGCGTCGGAATGCCCGTCATCAAAACTTGCCCCGCATACGACACTTCAACCCCGTCAAAAATGCTCCACTTGATCACCACCGGATGGAAAGCCCCGTCAAAAAAGAAGTTGGGTACCCCATTGAACAGGGTTCCCGACGGATTGAGCGCGCTGGCCAATACCGTCCGCACGTTCACATCACCAGCCTTCAAGCGAACATAGGGCCCGTCCACCGCATCAGCCGTGTCCCAGCCGACCGTGAGGCCGTTGGTCATCGCATACCCTTCCTCACCCCGCCCATTATTCGAAGGCAAGGCCCCAAAACTCATCGCAAAGCCCTCGCCCGGCGCCACCGCCGGCAGCGCCTTGTCAAAACGGAGCTGAAAACTCACCGTAAACTCTGTAATCTCCTTGCCCGCATCAAGCACCGGCAGCTTGTACGACCCGGTCGACGCCCCCGCACCGTCCGCACTCAGCCGCAAGGCACCACCCTGCACCGACACCGTGCCCGTCGGCGTGCTGCCCAATGCACTGGAGTCACCTAAAACCGTCGTACCATCAGCCGCCGTGAACGCCTGCCCATACTCCCCCGCCCCGACCCACCCCACTCCAATGAAAAAATTGGCAGCCACCGCCGCCACACCAACAATCCATGGCGCCCGTAGCCGCCGAAAAAATGTGCTTTGCAACATATCGAAAAAATGGGGTTTTCCCGAGAATAGGGGAACCTCGCTCCATGCAAAGACAAAACCGCACTTTTCTAGGGACGCCCCCCCCCCTCCAACCACCCACTCAGACCACCTCGCCTTGGCACTGGCCCGGTTTTTTCTCCCTAAGGATGCCCGTGCATTTTATCTTTGATTTTTACTTCCCACGATGTAACGGCAGGTATCGAATAGTACATCACGCTTGGGCAGAATGATCGTGCTTTTGCCCTCGGGCAGATCACTTTTCCGCTGCCAGCTGGCCTACTTTTTTTATGAAATTTCTCACTCGGCTGCCCGGCTTTCCCCGGTGGATTTATTTTTTGGTATTAGCATGGAGCGGCCTGATTTCAGGGCCCAGCGGGACAGTTTTGGGGGCCCTATCGCCAACGGAGATCACCGTAGTCAACACGACCTCCCCTGAGAACGCCCGCTCTTTCGCCACCAACGCGCTCGGAACTCGCGATGGCGCGGAAACTACAGTGCAAAGAGTCGACATTTCCACCGAGTTTTCTTTGATTCCCGCTGGCATTTTTGCCATGGGTGACGCCTTGGATGGGGAAGCCGATACGCCCGTCCGTCAGGTCACGGTCAGCGCGTTTTACATGGCCAAACACGAAACGACGCAAGCGCTGTGGGAGGAGGTCAGGGCTTGGGGACTGTCGAACGGGTATACCGACCTCCCAGTCGGTGGCGGCATCGACCCCCATCATCCGGTCCAAGAAGTCAGCTGGTTTGACGCCGTTAAATGGTGCAATGCCCGGAGCGAGAAGGACGGACTCGCGCCCTGCTACACCGCAAATGACGGCCCGATGAGAACGGGTCAAAGCAAAGTCGTCATGGACGTCACCGCTGATGGTTACCGCCTGCCGACGGAAGCCGAATGGGAGAAGGCTGCCCGCGGAGGACTGAGCGGTCATCGGTTCCCATGGGGCGATACCATCACCCACATCCAAGCGAATTATTGGAGCGAGGACACATACGCCTACGACGTCAGCCTGACACGCGAGCACCACCCCACCCATGCCTTAGCCGGAAAAAATTGGCCCTACACGTCGCCCGTCGGGGTTTTTGCGGCCAATGACTTGGGATTACACGACTTGGCTGGAAACGTATGGGAGTGGTGCTGGGACTGGAATGGGGCATACGCAACCGGACCACAGAACGACCCCAAAGGACCCGCCTCAGGCACGCACCGGACGAGGCGGGGTGGTTGTTGGCACCATCCTGCGAACACCGTGCGCCTCGCGCACCGGCACCACGTCATCCCAGACTATTCGGACAATACGATTGGCTTCCGCCTCGCCATGTTGGCCGATGACTCTGCGAGCACAGAGCCGATCGTGAGGACCGGAACAGCCGTGGCCGGCGAGGGAGTCGGGACATTTACAGTCAATGGCGCCGTCACTTCGGATGGTGGATCGCCGGTCACAGAGCGCGGGGTGATCTATGGCCTGACGCCGGAACCCACCATGGCCAACGCGATGACCTCACCCGCCGGAGCCGGAAGCGGGGCCTTTGCGAGCGCCCTCACCGACTTGACACTGGACGTCACTTATTACGCCCGCACTTATGCCACCAACGCGATCGGCACCCGCTTCGGTGCCGAGATCACATTTAAAACGGCGAAGACACCGACCGGGTTTTGTTTGATTTCAGAAGGAGCGTTTGCCATGGGCGACGCCTTGGATGGCTTGGCCAACGCGCCAGTTCGTCAGGTCACACTCAACGCCTTTTACCTCGCCCAGCACGAGACCACAAAGGCATTGTGGGACTCAGTCCGGGAGTGGGGAGCGTCCCATGGGTATACCGATTTACCAGATGGCAATGGTAAATCCGCCGATCATCCGGTCCAAAAAGTCACGTGGTTCGATGTCATCAAATGGTGCAATGCCCGGAGCGAAAAAGATCAACTGGAGCCCTGTTACATCGTGGATAATCGTCCGCTTCGCACAGGAAGCACCGTCCCAGGCGTCAATTGGACAGCTAATGGATATCGCCTACCAACAGAGGCCGAGTGGGAAAAGGCCGCGCGCGGAGGACTGAGCGGGAAACGATTCCACTGGGGAGACACCATCAACCACAACCAAGCCAATTACGGAAGCGAAAGTGCGTATGTCTACGATATTAGCCCGACGCGCGGGTCCCATCCGGCTTATACCGTCGGGAACCATCCCTATACGTCGCCCGTCGGGAGTTTTGCCGCCAATGGCTATGGATTATACGACATGACCGGAAATGTATGGGAGTGGTGCTGGGATTGGTATGGTGCCTACGTGCCCGGACCGCAACACGATCCCAAAGGAGCCACATCAGGCCCGTATCGGGTCACCAGGGGCGGAAGTTGGTACGACCCCGCACGCCACGGCCGCACCGCCGCCCGCGGCCACATCAATCCAGTCAACCAAGACGCCGATCTCGGATTCCGCGTACTCCGTCTCTTAGTCCCCTGACAGCCAGCTTCGCGGCACTCGCGCGCCCGCTGGGAACGCTGAGCCCCAGCTCGGCGCGAATTCGACACGGTGTCGAGCGGTTGTCGGCGGACGAAATTGTCGCTTCTTCTGGGGTATTTCATTTACTCGCCGAGCTGGGGCTCAGCGTTCCCGGGCTGGGGCTCAGT
>CAJBME010000247.1 GCA_903954065.1 uncultured bacterium | reverse complement strand
TCAGGAAAGCCTCAGCAACATCATCGGGTTGGCCTTCCGTCTCAGTCATCTCGTAAAGCGTCCTGATCTTTTCCATCACGCCGGGTCCAAGTGTGTACCTAGGTTGCAGGCTGTTTCCCCCAACAAGGTGAATCAAGAATGATCGGGCATAACGTTTCGTGAGCTGAGGTTGATTTTGCTCGATGCTTTTGTTGAGAAGGGTTTGGTGGATATTCCTCGAGGACCTCCAATACTTGTTTTCCGCCTCTTCCGCCGAATTTGTGGGTGAAATCGATTCCGAATCGCCGCGAAGCGGCGTGAGCCTCTTGAAAGTTGTCCACAACAGGCCGATTCGAGAATGGGTCTGAAACTCGTCGGAGAAGCGGACTGTTGTGGGCAACTTTCTCTTCGTTCCCGGTGGCGAGGGTTGCCGGGTTCTCCCGGGCATTGAAATTAGCTGGATGGACCGGCGGCCTCTGGCAGACTTCGTCTGCGATAACTAACCAACCAGGAGGCCGCCGATCACAATCAAGACCCTACTCAACAACGTCCAGCCACTCAAGCGCTTCGTTTACCATTCCGTCGCGCTCCACACGGAAGACGGCTCCCCGCGCATCGTCGCCGAAGTCCGGCCGAGATCCAACAGCAAGCCCAGGTGCTCCGGCTGCAACAGGCCCCGACCCGGATATGACCGCATGGCCAAGCCCAGATCCTTCGAATTCATCCCCATCTACAACATCCCCGTTGCCCTGTCCTACACCATGCGCCGCGTCGATTGCCCCGCCTGCGGCATCAAGGTCGAGGTCGTCCCGTGGGCGCAAGGCAAGCACGCCTGCTGCGACGCGTTCCGGCACTTTCTCGCCTGCTGGGCCAAGTGCCTCAGCTGGAAGGAAACCGCCTCACGCTTCAATACCTCCTGGGACACCGTCTGCCGGTCGGTCAAGTGGGTGGTCGATTATGGGCTCAAACACAGGGACTTGGAAGACATCACCGCCATCGGCGTGGATGAAGTCAGCTACAGCCTCGGGCACAAATACATGACGCTCGTCTATCAGATCGACAAGGGCAGCAAGCGCTTGCTCGGGGTGATCAAGGACCGGAAGACCGAGTCCCTCACCGGCTTCTTCGAGGAGTTCGGCACCGAGCGCTGCGCCCGGATCAAGGTGGTCTGCTCCGACATGTGGAAACCCTACCTCAACGTCATCGCGCAAATGCTGCCCGCCGCTCTCAACGTGCTGGACCGGTTCCACATCGCCAAGAAGCTCGGAGAGGCCGTCGATGAAGTCAGGCGCGCCGAGACCAAAGAACTCAAACAAGGCGGCTACGATCCGGTCCTGAGCAAATCACGGTATTGCTTCCTCAAGCGTCCCGCCAATCTCACCGCCAACCAGGAAACCAAACTCAAGGAGCTTCTCAAATACGACCTCAAGTCCGTCAGAGCCTATCTGCTCAAGGAATCCTTCGACGCGTTCTGGCAATACGAAAGTCCCGACTGGGCCCGCTGGTTCCTCAAGAAATGGTGCGTGCGCACCATGCGCAGCAGACTCGAACCCATGAAAAAATTCGTCAGAACCCTCAGGGCTCATGAGGAGCTCCTGATGAACTATTTCAAGGCCGGAAAGCTCTATAACAGCGGCATTGTCGAGGGGCTCAACCTGCGGGTGAATCTGTGCATGAGAAAAGCCTACGGCTACCGCAGCTTCGACCTCCTGCAAGTTTCTCTTTTTCATACACTTGGAGATCTCCCTGAACCCAAGTTCACCCACAAATTTTTCTGAAGATCCATAATTCGGACGCTTGGAATTGAACGACCGCCATTCAGGGACATCAAAGGCATGATTACTCCCGAAGAGATCGATGCATGGAAAGATTGGTGGAACGAGGTGAAGGACGGGAAACGCACTTATCGTTTCATCGGCAGCCAGATCGAGTACGGGCCCGATGGTCCGGCCACCCAGAGAGTCATTCAACGTGTCGAGCGCGACCAAAAGCGCGACGACGAAAGAAAGGCAGGCCTTCGAAAAGCAACCACCGGCACGGACGCCGGTTCTTCGGCCGACTCGGTCGCCAAGCCTTTGTCCATCGCAGGGATTTTCGCGGCATGCGCCCTGATCGGCGGCGCGGTCTGGTATTTTCTGAGGAGCCGGAGCAAGG
>CAJBME010000246.1 GCA_903954065.1 uncultured bacterium | reverse complement strand
CGCCCCACACGCTCAGGGCGGGCCCCGACCACACACCTCCACAAATCATCTCGAATTAAACCATACCCGATCCACCGCGATTATCCCGGCGCGTCACAGGAATCATCGAGAGCAGTGTACAAGGCACGATCTTGTGAGCTGGACGCAATGGGGACATCACCCCATGGCAGCGGCTGCCCGGCGGCGCGAGTATTACGCTCTAACTATGAAACTCACATTCATCCCCACCACCGCCTTCGCGCTTTCGGCTCTCCTGCTTGCTAGTTGTAACAAGGAGAAGAGTGCTATCAACGATAAGGCCGAGGCCACCAAGGCGTCCATTAACGACGAGAAGCGCGCCGTCAACAGCGCCGCCGCAAGCGCCACCAAGCAGGTAGATCTCAATGCTGCCATCGACAAGGCGAACGTCAAAGCCAGCAAGGAAAGCGCCCAGGCTCAACTCGATGCGGAAAAGAAGAAAACAGATGCCGATGCCGAGGCCGCCAAGGCCAAGGTCGATGCCGCCGCCAAATAGTCACCCGCAAGGCACCATTCCATGAACATTCTCATAATCCTCCTCATCGTCATTTTGCTGGGAGGCGGAGGCTACGGTTTTCGCACCGGCAACCATTACCTTGGGGGCGCTGCCTCGATCATCATTATCATCCTCATCGTTTTGCTGCTCACCGGACGCTTGTGAGCCTGTAAAAAGGTAAGCGTGCGCCCCCGGGATGGGCAGCGGTGGCGCGAAGCGCAGCGGGCCTCCACCCAGCGAGACCCGCCCTCGCCCGGGGGAGAGCCCCGCCCGAATTTGAGCACGCGGAACGGACAGCCATTTATGTTAACCGCGGGAGGAAGGGCGGACTGACGGCTCAGGTTGTGACCCAGCTTGTGCCCCGGACGCCCCGTACGTTCATGTCTGGCATGAGCTGGGGATTTGCGCCGCCCTCAGCGCGCGACCGGTGCAGGCTGCCATGGCCTCGGCATTCACCAGTTCCAGTCCTGATGCGGGTTTGAAGCTGCCGCTGATCCGGCATTCCGGGTCACCGGGTGGAATGCTGGATGTGGTCGCCAGCCTTCTCAACGTCCTTTCCGACTCCTCGGACGGTATTGCAGCCGATGATCATCGACGCCCACAGGGCGGAGGCAAGGACGAGGAAGATGATCCTCAAGGTGGTTTGTTTCATGGGATGATGGGGTTGGTGGTTTAGGTCCGTTCAGCGGCAGCTTTCGCTGCTCTTGGCGGCGGAGTGTTCATTAACGAAGGCTTCGGCGGCTTCGCGATTTTTGCCGGTTCGCTTCTGGATGCGGACTAGGAGTTCATCCTGTTGACCTTGGATATAGTCGAGATCATCATCGGTAAGTCTCGCCCCCTTCTGCTTGAGCTGGCCTTTGATGATGTTCCAGTCGCCTTTGATTCTAGTGCACTCATTGCGATTAATGATCCCTCTCCTTCGACTGTCGCGCCATGGGGTGTAATCCTACTTCTGCTTCATGAGCCAACCGACGGCGTTGCGGTTGGCGGGGCTTCACCTCATGGCCAGCTCCCTCCCCGCTCGCGTGCCGTAGCGATTACTCGTCGACCAACCTGTAACCGATGCCTGGTTCGTTGATGAGCCGTGGGCCAGTGGGGCCCAGTTTGCGGCGGAGGTGGCTGATGTGGACTCGAAGCCCCTCACTGGCATCGGAGGTTTGGGTCGGCCATAGGTGGTCGATGATCTGTTTTTGGGTGATGATGCGACCAGCGTGTTCAGTGAGGATTTTGAGCAGGGCAAACTCAAGGGGGGTGAGTTTCAGTTGTTCTCCATGGAGGGTAGCTTCGTGATGGAGTAGATCGAGAGTCAGGGGGCCGGCGGTGACATGAGGGCTCTGGCGGGTGAAGCGGCGGCGCTGGATCACGGTGAGGCGCACCAGTAGTTCAGCCGTGCCAAAAGGCTTGGTAACGTAGTCGTCGGCCCCGCTCTCCAGCGCTTCCACCTTCACCGCTTCCTGATCGCGCACGCTTAGGATTAGCACCGGCACTTCACTCCATTCGCGCAGGCGCTTGAGCACCTCGAGACCACCCAGCCCCGGCAGGCCTAGGTCGAGTAAGACCACATCTGGCCGGCGAAAGGCGATCTCCTGGAGCCCGGTGGTGCCCTCAGCGGCTTCGCTGACTTCATACCCTCGGGCCTCCAGCACCATGCGCAGCAGGCGGCGGATTTGTATTTCGTCATCGATGATAACGGCTTTGCTCATGATGGAGTCTGGTGAATCTGGACGGGTAGCCGCACTGTGAAAAGAGCGCCGCCTTCGGGATGATTGCCAGCGGTTATGTCGCCCTGTAAGGCGCGCACCAGCCCGCGGGCGATAGCGAGGCCGAGGCCTGTTCCTCCGGCCGGTGCATCCGGGGCTCTGTAAAATTTATCGAAGACCTGCCTAGCGGCTTCCGGCGTCAGGCCAGGTCCATGGTCATGCACGGTCAGTTCAACTTCTCCTTGCCCTAGCTGAACCTGTTTAATGGCCGCGTGGACTTCGATTGGACTCCCGGGAGGAGCGTGGACGGTGGAATTGTGCAGCACATTTCCAAGCGCCTGAGCAAGGAGTCGACTGTCCAGCCGGAGCAGCGGCATCCCCTCCATGCCGGTCAGGCTGATAGGATGGTCTCGCAATTCCGGCTCCAAAGGAGTAGTAGCGGCTTGCAGGATATCGCTCACCTCGCACCAGTCTGGACGGGGCGTCAAGGCCTCGGATTCCACACGCGTCATTTCTAAGAAGCTGTCCACAATTCGCTGCAGCCGGCGCGTGGCGGTTGCAATTTCTGTGGCATAGGGATCGCCTTCCCTCAGGCCGTCCAGTGCGGTACGGATGATGGCGATGGGAGTTTTTAGTTCGTGGGAAACACTATCTAACAGAGTGCGGTGCAGGCGCTCCGATTCGGCCAGTAGGTTCGCGCGATGTTTTTCAGCGAGCAGGGCCTCACGCTCCTGATGGTGGCGCTCCAGAGCTTCCTCCCTCTCGCGCAACCGCGCGATGAGATGCCCCATGCTGAGGGCCACCACAAAAAACAGAACGAACATTACCGCATCTTCCAGTCTGGCTATATGCAGAGTGAACCGCGGCGGAATGTAGATAAAATTCCACACCAGGGCACACATTACCGCCATGAGGATAACTGGCCCCCGATTCCAGCGGGTTCCGGCGAGCACAATCGCCATGAGAAAAACTAAAGCTGAAAAAAGATAACCGGTGAGTGGCAGCAGCCCCCAGCAGATGGTCGCCAGCAGCAACACAATCATACAGGCCCCGCTGTACTGTGCGACGAGGGCGGCAGAGGCGGTTTCCTGCTTGCTGCGGGCTTCTGGTTTTATCGGCAAGGGCATGATTCAAATTTCCACCTGTTGGCCCAGTTCAATGACCCGTCCCACCGGAATCTGGAAATATGTTGCGGGCTGCTGTGCGAGTCGGCTGGCGAGAGCAAAGATCTGTTCTCGCCAGCGGGCCATGCCGGGTTGGGCGCTGGGCAGGATGATTTCGCGTCCCATGAAAAACGTGGCCATGTCGGGATCGACCTCCAGCCCGCAAGAGGCGCACTGCCGCAGGAAGCGCGGTACGTGTGGTTTCTGCATAAATCCAAAGCGCCCAGTCACTCGCCAGAAGCCATCGCCGAGCGATTCCACTTTCACTCTTTTGCTAGGTGACACCCAGGGATCATCCTGCACTTCGAGGGTGAGGAAGATAACGCGTTGATGGATTGCTCCGTAATGTTTCAGGCTATGGAGCAGGGCCACCGGAGTCCGCCCGAGGGTGCTGGTTAGAAAAATCGCGGTACCGGGCACACTCACCGGCGGATGCAGGCGCAGACTTTCGACCAGTAGTTCTTGGGAAACGGTCGACGCTTCCAGTCGGGTGCGTACGAGGCGGCGGCCGGTTGCCCAAGTGGTCATCAGCACGAAGATTACCGCCCCCACCACGATCGGAAGCCAACCGCCATGGAAGAACTTCATCAGGTTGGCGCTGAGAAAGCCTAGTTCGATGAGGCCGAAGACAGTACAGATCAGCATGGCCTTCAGCATCGACCAGTGCCAGAGGTGCCGCGCCACAAAGTAGAATAACACCGTGGTGATGAACATGGTCATTGTGACTGCCACGCCATAGGCTGCTGCTAGGTTTGACGAGGTGCGAAACGCCAGCACGAGGGCGAGGCAGGCCAGCATCAGTAGCCAGTTCACTAGGGGAATGTAAATCTGACCGCGGGCATGTTCCGAGGTATGCCGGATGCTCAGCCGGGGCAAAAATCCTAGCTGCACCGCGCTCAAGGTGAGGGAATACGTCCCCGTTATGAGCGCCTGCGAAGCAATCACGGTCGCCGCAGTGGCCAGTACAACCAACGGCAGTGTGGCCCAGTCCGGTGCCATCTGGAAAAACGGTGCGTGTGCTGACTCCGGCTGGTGAAGCAATAGCGCGCCCTGCCCGAGGTAGTTCAGAGCGAGTGCGGGAAACACCAGTATAAACCAGCCACGACGGATTGGGCCGCGGCCGAAGTGCCCCATGTCCGCATACAAGGCTTCACCGCCCGTCACCGCGAGAAACACACTGCCCAGAATCACGAAGGAGGCATGCCCGCCCTCCGTCAGGAAAGTCCAACCATGCCCCGGATGGAAAGCAGCCAGAATCTCCGGACCACGCCCCAGTTGCGTAATCCCCAGCACTCCAAGACAGAGAAACCACAACGCTGTCACTGGCCCGAAAAAGCGCCCGACCCGGGAGGTGCCTAGGAATTGTACGGAGAACACACCGATCAGGATCAGCGAGGTAATTCCCACCGTAAGCCATTGCCGCTGCTGCTCCCAGATGAGCGCCGCGCCTTCTCCCGCCGGGGCTTCTCCTAACAAGCCGCCTGCCTTCAGTCCCTCCACCGCACTTAGCACCGAGATGGCTGGGGTGATGATGCCATCGCCAAACAACAGGGCTGCCCCAAATAGCCCCAGAACAACGATCACCCGGCGGCGCCGCGCCTTCGCGGCCATACCGTGGGAAGCCAGCACCATTAGCGACAGCACCCCGCCTTCCCCTTTGTTATCCGCCCGCAAGATATAGAGCAGATATTTCACGCAGATCAGCAGGATCAGCGCCCACAGCACCAGCGACACCACTCCCAGAATATTCTCTTGGGTGGCGGCAATGTGGTGAGGACTGGCTGGGCTGAAGCATTCCTTCAGCGTATAAATCGGGCTTGTTCCAATGTCGCCGAAGACCACCCCGAGCGCCGCGATGACGAGGGACGCCGTGGAGAGTTTGTGCAACCCGTGGTGCTTGTTGCCGCCACACAACGGTGGGTCCGATGATTCACCCGTCGCAGGCGGGTGGACGCTCGTTTGGCTTTCCGGATTCGTGGGCCTGGGATCGTTATGATCTGTCATCGGAGGATAACAATCCCTGCATCGGGCGCTTCCGCCAATAAACCCAAGTCTGCGAGGCGTTAAGAATGTGTTAACCTAAAAAGAAAAGCGATAAACGATCCGAGGGTTGCGGCGTCTTGCTTCCCGGGTCGTACTTCCACGCCAAGCGAGATGTGCAGATGGCTCCATCTCATCACTCTCAGATTTAGTAACGTAAAGCCTGTCTGTGAATTCTTCAGACCGGCTTTCAGGGCGAAGCGAAGCTGGATCCAACCGTGGCGGCGAGCCCTCATCGAACGTCTTTTTTGGTAGGGGACCGGATGCGTGTAGGAGGTTGTGGATCTCTAGCTTGAGGGAGAAGGGAGGAGAACTGAAGGGTAAGGGGAGTTTTAGGGAGTCAGGCCGAGGACTTCGTCCATGTGGCTGCGCGCCTCGCGATGGCATGGGCGGCGACTTGGGAGGTGGAGGTTGTCGCCGTAGGCGGGCACCATGCGTTGGAGGCGGGCGCGGCTTTCTGGGTCGCGCACGAGGTGCGGGAAACATTTTTCGATGACTTCGAGCGCGATGGGCACGCACACGGAAGCGCCGGGCGAGGCGCCTAGCAGGCTGCAGAGGGAACGGTTGGCGCTGGTGATGACTTCGGTGCCGTAGTGAACGATGCCGGCTTCGCCATCAGTTTTTTTGATGGCTTGGACGCGGATGCCGGCGTCTTGGAGTTGCCAGTCTTCCTCGCGGGCGCCGGGGTAAAACAGTTGCAGTGTTCGGATGCGGCTTTCCATGGTTTGGAGACCTTGATCGATCAGGTATCGCACGAGTTCCATGTTGCTGGCCCCGATTTTGAGCAAGGTACCGAGGTTATGCGGTCGGATGGAGCGGACGAGGTCGAGCGGGCTGCCGTGGCGGTGGAGGAACCGGGTCGTCCATGAGGCGAACGGGCCGAACAGCAATGATTTTTTTCCATCGAGGGTGCGGGTGTCGAGGTGGGGCACGGCCATGGTGGGGGCTTCGGGCTGTGGTTGTCCGTAGACTTTGGCGTGGTGGCGGTTGACGATGGATTCTTGGTGGCAGACGAGCCACTGGCCACCGATGGGAAATCCGCCCAGGCCGCGGGCCTCGGGCAGGCCGGCGGCCTGTAGGAGTGGCAGGCTGCCGCCGCCGGCTCCGACGAAGACAAAGCCGGCGGTGACGGTGGTGGTTCCACCATTTGGGCCGTCGGCGACGGTCACCTGCCAGCCGCTGGCGGTCGGGGCCAGTGCGGTGACGCGGCAGTTTGTCGACACGGTGCATCCTGACTGGCGGTTGAGCCAGTGCCAGAGTTGTCGTGACAGTGCGCCGAAGTTCATGTCGGTTCCACCCCGCACCCTGGTGGCGGCAATGGGAAACTGTTCGCGCTGTTCCATGAGCAGCGGGGCCCATTCCGCGACTTCCGATGGATCGGTGGAGAACTCCATGTCGTGGAAATAATGGTGGGCGCGCAGGGCCTCATGTCTGGCTCGCAGAAACCGGACATAGTGGTCGCCGTGTACGAAGCTCAGATGGGGCACTGGCTGGATGAAAGTTTCGGGCGCGCCGGTGATGCCGGTGGTGACGGCGTGGCTCCAAAACTGTTTAGACTGGTCAAACAGGCCGTAGATTTCTAGGGCTTTGTCCACGGGTACGGCGCCCTCTCCGGTCATTCCGGGGGTGTAACTGAGTTCGCACAATCCGGCGTGGCCGGTGCCGGCATTATGCCAGCCGTGGGAGCTTTCCGGGGCCAGGGAAGGGGCGGATTCGAAAACCTGCAGGGTGAGGCGCGGGTCCAGTTCTTTCAGCAGGACGGCGAGGTGTGCTGACATGATGCCGCTGCCAATCAGGACGACATCGGAATGAGCGGGCAAAGTCGGGGCGGACATGCCGTTGAAAATGGAGAGACCCAGCTACTGGCAAGCGGGGACTTGCTGTTTTGCAAAATCACACTGGATTTTACACGCGGCGCATGAGTACCGAATCACCGGTGCATTCGCCGACGAGTACGTCACTGATGATGATGACGGGATCACCGACCTGAATCAGCCGGTCATTCTTCAGCACGGCCAGTGCCGCCTCGATGGTGGCATGGGGGTCGTCCTTGCAGAAATCCATCACAAATGGATGCACGGCTCGGTTCAAATGCAGTGTGCGCGCCACTTCTAGTGACGGGGTGAAGGCGAAAACGGCCGCGGAATCGGGCCGGAGATGCGCGGTGTGCGCCGCCATGACGCCGCGCTGGGTGAAGACGAGCAGATGGGCGTCATCGAGCGAATTGGCCAGCGCCACCGCCGCGCGCACCAGCTTTTGTTTGTCCGTCCGGAGGTCCGCATGGTCGGCTCGTGATGGCTCGTCCCGGCTGGCTAGCTCGGCACGGCGCGCAATGCGGTCGAGAATTTCCACGCATAAAACTGGGAATTTCCCCACGCTGGTCTCGCCACTGAGCATGATCGCATCGGCTTTCTCAAAAACCGCATTGGCCGCATCCGTCATCTCCGCCCGCGTCGGCACCGGCGCCGAAATCATGCTCTCCAGCATGTGGGTGGCCACGATCACCTTGCGGCCGACATGTACACACTTCGCGACAATACGGCGCTGAATGATCGGTAGTTCTTCAATCGGTACCTCTACCCCGAGGTCGCCGCGAGCGACCATGATCGCATCGGCCGCCATGATGATTTCATCAATGTTTTCCACGGCTGATTGATCTTCGATCTTGGCGACAATCTGCGCTGTCGATTGCCGGGCGGTGAGTAAGCGCCGCAGATCGCGGACATGGGCGGCATCGCGAACGAAGCTCATGGCGACAAAGTCGACGTTGAGCTCAGCGGCGAGGTCGATGGCCGTGAGATCGTTTTCGGTTAAGCCTGGCAGGTTGACTCGGGTGCCTGGGAGGTTGATGTGACGACGAGATCCAAATTGTCCGCCGGTCAGGACGCGGCAGATGATGCGTTCGCTGTCCTTACTGATGACCTGAAAGTGGAGCACGCCATTGTCGACGAGCACGGTGGCGCCGATTTTGAGGTCGGCGGCCAGGCCGGGGTAGTTGGTGGTGGTGGAAATCGCTCTGGTGGCGGCGGTTCCGGGTTGGCGGAGTTCTACTTCGTCGCCTGTTTGAAGGTTGATGGTGGCGGGCACTTCACCGGTGCGGATGGCGGGGCCCTGCAGATCCATGAGGATGGCGGGGCCGGTGCCGGTGGCGGCGGCGATTTCCCGGATTTGCCGCACGTGACGCCGGACCACCTCATGGGGGGCATGGCTCATGTTGATGCGGAAAACGGTGGCGCCGGCCGCGATCAGGTCGCGTTGGATTTCTGGACTGTCGGTCGCGGGACCGAGAGTGGCGATGATTTTGGTTTTTCGAAGCATGCCGGGGCTATTTCTTTTCTGGGGCGGTGCCCTCGAAGAGGTTTTGGTAGGCGGCATACCCTTCGCCGGCTAGTTTGTCCTTGGGGATGAACCGGAGGGAGGCGGAGTTCATGCAGTAGCGTAGGCCGGTGGGAGCTGGGCCGTCGTCGAAAACGTGGCCGAGATGGGTATCGGCTGTTTTGGTCCGGACTTCGGTGCGCACGCTGAACAGGCTGCGATCTTCTTTGGTGACGATGTCGTCTGTGCCATCGACTGGTTTGGTGAAGCTGGGCCAGCCGGTGCCGCTGTCGAACTTGTCTCGCGAGGAGAACAGTGGTTTTCCAGAAGCGACGCAGACGTAGAGGCCGTCCTCGTGATTATCCCAGTATTCGTTTTGGAACGGGCGTTCGGTGCCTTCTTCCTTGATCACTTTCCACTGGAGTGGGGTCAGCTTTTTTTTGAGTTCCTCATCGGAGGGTACGGTGAAATCAGGTGTTTTCATGGAAAGCGGGGCGTCGGACGGGGTGGTGGTGGCGGTCTGGGAGCCGTCGGTCGGGGCTGGAGCCGGCGCGGCAGCGGGAGCGGGCGCGGGGCTGGTGGTGGTGCCCGGAGCGAGCTTGGTAGTGGAGACGGAGTGGTCGCACGCCACGAATTGTGAGGCGGCCAGGGCGGTGCAGAGAACCGCAAGACGGAATGGCTGGAACTTCATGATTTCGATCATAACGAATTCTGGCGGGATCACAACGGAGCTATTCCCTGATTGCAAGACTTCATCTTGCGTCCAAGACTGAGGGCTTTCCGGTTCCATCCTTCCGGAGTTGCTGCATGATCGAGATCCCAGAAAAATTCAAGACCTTCCTTGTCTTCGGTGCGCCGGGCAGTGGCAAGGGCACTATTGGCAAGGCCTTGGGCGCCATCCCGCGGTTTTTCCATCAAGCGTGTGGCGATGTCTTTCGCACACTGGACACGCGCACACCGCTGGGTCAGGAGTTCATTCGGTACTCGTCCAAAGGCGAGCTCGTGCCTGACGAGCTGACCGTGCAGTTGTGGAAGGCGCGCATCGATGACGAAGTGCGCACCCATCGATTCAAGCCCGATATCGATTTTCTAGTGCTGGACGGCATTCCCCGGAACTATCCGCAGGCTGAGCTGATGGATCAGCATATCGAAGTCTTGCAGGTTTTTCATTTGTCCTGCCCGAACCGGGATGAGCTGCGCCGGCGTCTGCGCAAGCGCGCTTTAAAAGAAAACCGGTGGGACGATGCCAGCGATGAAACGATTGCGCGGCGAATCAAGACGTACGAAGACGATAGCAAGCCGATGCTGAGTCATTATCACAAGCACATGGTGATGGATATAGACGCGTTGCGCTCGCCGGTGCAGGTGTTGAGTGACATTCTGAATCGGGTCAGCAACCGGCCGGACTGGATGGAGCATGTGCGCGAGGATAAAGTGGGCGATGCCTTATGACGGTTGTTTTTATGGGTACGGGCGAGATTGGAGCGCCTGTGTTGCGCTGGTTGATTGAGCATTCCGGTCATCAGGTGGTGGCGGTGGTGTGTCAGCCTGACAAACCGGTCGGGCGTCGGCAGACGATGACGGCGCCGGTGACCAAGCAGGTGGCGCTGGCCTCGGGCGTGCCGGTTTTGCAGCCGGAAAAAATCAACGATCCGGCGGCGGTGGAGGCGGTGCTGGCTTGGCAGGCTGATTTGATGGTGGTTATGGCGTACGGCCAGTTTCTGCCCAAACGGATTCGCGAAGGAGCGCGTCTCGGGTGCATTAATCTCCATGCCTCGCTGCTGCCGCGATGGCGCGGGGCCTCGCCGATTCAGAGCGCCTTGGCCGCGGGTGATGCAGAGACGGGCGTGACTGTGATGCGTGTCGTCCGAGAAATGGATGCCGGCGAGATGATTTTGGCCGGGAAAATCCCCATATCGGCAGAAGATACCGGCCAGTCGCTTCACGACCGGTTGGCCCAGCTGGCGCCGCTTGTGCTCGAACGCGCTTTGCCATTGCTCGAAGCCGGCACGGCGCCGTCTCTTGTCCAGCCCGCTCCCTTCGTCACGCACTGCGCTAAATTGACGCGCGAGGCGGGTCGCCTTGATTGGTCGCGTCCGGCGGTCGAACTCGAGCGCCTCATCCGCGCGTATGATCCATGGCCTGGAACGCACACCTTGTTGCCAGCGTCGTGGGGAGGTCGCATTCTCAAGGTGTTTCCTCCGGTTCTGGTGGTTCCGCGGCCGACCGGGGTGGTGGCCCATTCGGGAGAAATCCTAGCGGTCGACCGCTCGACGGTGACGGTGGCGGCTGGAACCGACGCCTTGATGCTTCATTCATTGCAGACTGAAGGCCAAAAGCGATTGATGGTCAGGGAGTTTCTGGCTGGGACCCGATTGGAGGTCGGCCAGGTTCTTGGTCAGGTGGCGACCGGGGCGGAGTGATATTTTTTTGAAAAGCTTGTCGGGATGGCGGTGAATGGCGATCTGCTGGTCGCGGGCCAGAGCGTAAAAATAGAGGTTCTCCGGGAAGCGGGAATGCTGATCCACCAACTGGGAAATCAATCGGGTCCGGATGGACACGCCAATTGCTCCGACGATGTGTTGGTTTTCTATGATGGGCGTGGCGACCACGATGGAGCGATGGCCGGTGGACCGGCTGATGATGAGACTGCCGAGGACGTCTTCGCCGGCCAGCAGCCGGGGAAAATAATCGCTCGCAGCTCCACACGCCCGTCCACCATCACGGGGCATTGATCCTCAGAACACTTGGGATCCTCCGCGGCCGCGTGCAGACAACAGACGAACCCGGAAAATAACCACAGTCCCCCGAGTAACCGCCGCGCCCGGCGCCACGGATATATTATCAAAGCCCGATCACAAAACCGGGCAACATGGGAGGGACTCAAGCGCATATCCCATCATCGTATGGATCGACCTATCACACGCAAGCCAGACCCGATTCTCTCAACACCCGTTCGTGCCCCCTCACACGGGACCTCGCTCTAGACTTCACCCTTGCCACCACCCTCACGTCGCAGTAGATCCTTCCTGCCCCCTTTAATCATAATCTATTTTACCCTCCCAGTGACAGGACTTTTGAGTTCACCTGAGAGGTAGACAAAAAGCTGAACATGAAAGAATCCGAAATTAAAGCCGTAACGGGGGGGCCTAGTTCCAAGTTCATCCGGCATGAAAACGTCGGGCCTGAATACCTGAAACAACGTTCGCTGCACAAGAAAGCCGGCTGGATTTCGCTCTGGGGGCTGGGCGTGGGAGCTGTGCTCTCCGGCGAGTTTTTTGGCTGGAACTTTGGACTGGCGGCTGGCGGTTTCTGGGGATTGGCCATGGCGACGGTCCTGATGGCCACCATGTACGTCTGCATGGTTTACTGCATTTCCGAGCTTACTGCCGCCCTGCCCCATGCCGGGGGGTTCTATGCTTTCACCCGCTGTGCCTTCGGTCCCTTCGGCGGGTTCATCTGCGGAGTCACCGACTCCATGGCGTATATTCTTACGGTGGCGGTTACGGTGGTCGCGGTTTCGGGCTACCTTCAACCGCTTCTGCCTGACGTTCCACCTTGGGTTTGGTGGATCGCATGTTACTCGGTCTTCTTGGGCATCAATATTTTCGGCGTGGAACTGACGCTCAAGTCGCAGTTGCTCCTGACTCTGATTGGGATTCTCGTGCTCGTAGTTTTCTTTGTCGGCGTGCTGTACAAGGGGGCCTTCGATGCCCGGCTGCTCTTTAACTTGGCGCCGGATGTGGGACAAAGCGCAACCTTCCTGCCCAAAGGTGTGTTTGGAATTTTCGCCGCCCTCCCCTTCGCCATTTGGTTTTATCTTTGCATCGAAGGCCTGCCACTCGCCGCCGAGGAAACACACGATGTCGTCCGCGACATTCCCCGTGCGATGATTTCCGGCATCTTCACCCTGTTGGTGCTTTCCCTGCTCGTGCTGGTGCTGAATACTGGCGTGGGCGGCGGGGTGGAGGCCATGGGCAAGTCGGCGGCCCCGCTGTCGGACGGCTTGGTGGCGGTGTTTGGTCAGGGGGCATTCACAACCACCTTGATCGTGCTCGCCCTTGCGGGGTTGCTTACAACCATCCACGGATCGATCTACGCTTATGGCCGAGTGATTTTCGCCCTTTCCCGCGCGGGCTACTTTCCTCGCGTGCTTTCCATCACCGGCAAGGGTAAAACCCCTTGGATAGCGCTTTTGGTCGGCGGCATAGTCGGTTTGGGGTGCGTTCTCTTGATCGACCACTTTGGAAGTGGCAGCAAGCTCGGAGCGGCCCTTTTAAACATGGCGGTCTTCGGCGCCGTGATCTCCTACTCCATCGTTATGGCGAGTTACATCAAGTTAAAGATCACTCGCAAGGACCTGCCGCGACCCTACCAAAGTCCACTGGGTATCGCGGGTGCCGTGGTCGGCATATCCCTGGCCCTCATGGCCCTCTTCGCCTGCTTTGCCAACCCTGACTTTCGATCTGCGGTGTGGGCCACCGCCCTGTTCCTCTTCCTCTCCGTCGGCTATTTCGTCCTTTTCAGTCGCACTCGCCTCGTGGCCCAAGCGCCGGAGGAGGAGATTGCTCTCGCGGCGGCCGCAGCGGCCGCCGGACCTGACTCGCAGTGAAAAAACCAACTCTCAACGTATATGACTCGCATTGAAAAAGCAGATCTACCTCAAGGCGTGCAGCATCCGCTGGAACCCCTGACGGCGGACGAAATCAAAACCGCGGTCGCGGTCTTGCGCGATGAAAAAAGCCTGTTGAAAACCGTCCGCTTCGTGTCGGTCGTTCTTCAGGAACCTAGCAAGGATTATGTCCATTCCTTCGTGCGCGGCGGCCAGTTGCTCCGGGAAGCTTTCGTCGTCCTCTTTGACAACGGCAAAAACCAATGCTTTGAAGCGATTGTTTGCCTAGCTGACAAGTGCATCCGCTCTTGGAAACATGTTCCCGGCGTCCAGCCGACGATGACCGCGGACGAGCAGATCGAATGCGAGCAAGCCGTTTTGGAAAGCGCGGAATTTCAGGCGGCTTGCCGACGGCACGGTGTCGAAGATATGAGTTTGGTGATGGTGGACATCTGGACGGCGGGCCATTATGGCGCGCAGGAAGAAAGCAACCGGCGCCTCGCGCGGCCGCTGTGCTTCGTGCGCTCCGATCCCACCGATAACGGTTATGCTCGGCCCATCGAGGGCTTGAGACCTGTTGTGGATCTCAACGAAATGAAAGTCCTCCGGGTGGAGGATTACGGATATGTGCCGCTGCCGCCACAAGCGGGCAACTACCGGGCCGACCGAGTTAAGAACTTGCGAAAA
Source organism: uncultured bacterium (assembly GCA_903954065.1). GTDB lineage: Bacteria > Verrucomicrobiota > Verrucomicrobiia > Verrucomicrobiales > V1-33 > CAJBME01. Next base: position 10,070 of record CAJBME010000246.1, on the reverse strand, counting down.
GACATCAAACCTCTGGAAGTCACGCAACCGGAAGGGCCCAGTTTTGAGGTGAACGGACATCAAGTCACGTGGCAGAAGTGGGACTTAATCATCGGATTCAATTCCCGAGAAGGGTTGACGCTGCATAATCTCTCCTACCAGGACGGCTCGCGGAAACGGTCTATTCTTTATCGGGCCTCCCTCTCCGAGATGGTCGTTCCCTACGGTGATCCAGGCCCCACGCAGAACAAGAAGAACGCTTTTGACACGGGTGAGTATGGCATGGGCCAATGTGCGAACAGTCTCGAGCTGGGCTGCGATTGCCTGGGGCACATTAAATACTTCGATGCGGTCATGACCAACAGCCGGGGCGAGCTGCAAACGATCAAGAACGCCATCTGCCTCCATGAAGAGGACTATGGAATTCTCTGGAAACACACCGACCGCCGACACACCCAGCCGGAAGTGCGGCGGTCGCGGCGGTTGGTTATCTCGTCTATTTCTACGGTGGAGAATTATGAATACGGTTTCTTTTGGTATCTCTACCAAGACGGTACCATTCAGTTCGAAGTCAAGCTGACCGGCATCCTGTCTCTGGGCGCATTGGCTCCAGACAGCAAAACGAAGTACGGGACCATGATGGCGCCGCAACTTTATGCCCCGAACCATCAGCATTTTTTCAACGTGCGTCTGGACTTTGACTTGGATGGGGCCGCGAACTCCGTCTATGAATTTAACGTCAAAGGAGAGCCGAAAAGCGATACCAATTCATATGGCAACGCCTTCTACGCCCAGCCCACGCTCTTCAAAACCGAGCGGGAAGCCCGCCGCCGCTTAAAACTGGAAACCGGCCGGCACTGGAAAATCGTCAATGACCACATTAAAAACGAGGTGGGTGATTCGGTAGGCTACAAGTTCATTCCGGGAGATAATTGTCTACCCTACGCTGCCGCGACCGCCAGCTGGCGCAAGCGCGCCGGCTTCGTGAATCACCATGTCTGGGTCACGCCTTATCAAGCCGATGAAAAATTCGCAGCCGGGAATTATCCCAACCAGCACAAGGGCGGTGATGGACTCGTCAAGTGGACCCAAAAGAACCGTTCGGTGGCGGACACCGATGTGGTCTTCTGGTACACGATGGGTCACACGCACCTTCCGCGGACCGAAGACTACCCGGTCATGCCGGCCGCTTACATCGGTTTCCTGCTCAAGCCAGCGGGATTCTTCACGAGTAATCCGGCCAACGATTTGCCCCCCTCGCCCAAGGCGGTGAAGAGCGGTGGCAGTTCGTGCTGTCAGTGACCCTCCCCACAAGGAGAAACTCGAGTCCCCAATAGATCCCCGGATTCTCGAGAACATTCGCTTACCGCTTCGCCCGGAACGAGATAAAGGTAGACTCTCCCTCTCACATGACCCACGCCCTCTAGGCCGAAGGAGACACCGTGCTCTCTTATAAAAATGCCCTCCGCCGTCTGTGCCGAGAGTAGGACGTCACCCGGGTGTCAGCATGAGGCGACAGGTGAACGGAGAGTACTGAATTGTGAAAAACCATGGATTATTTAGAAAATTCGATCTGCTAGATCATGGTGTCCTTCATTTTTTCTTGCCATCATAGAAAATCTGTGTATAATAGTACAATAGACCCAGTTCATGATGTCTAATGTTTTCCGGTGCTCCCACTGGGTCGTCCTTCTCGAAATCAAAATCTCATGGCTTCACATTCTGCGCATTTACCGCGACTGGGTCAGCACCTTGTACGGTCGGTTGGCTGTCTGGCGGCGGTTTCCCGAGTTTTTGCTGACGGTGACGGGGTGACGACGGTCAAGTATCGTTATGAGTCGTATGACGAAGCGGATAACCGGGTTGATGTGCTTTCGCACATGATGGATCTGCGGCATGAAACGGCGGGCGGCACGGCTTTGGGGGTGCGGTATGCGTTGGACAGTTTGAGTGGGGCGACTCCGGTGGGGACATATGAACGGAGTGACCCGTCGGTCTGGAAATTTGCTGAGATTGAGGACGAGCGGCGGTCGCTGGGTCTGACGATTGAGCAAAAGATCGACGATTACACACTGGCCTTTGAGTATGTGCACAGTATTGAGAGTGATTATATATCGAACTCTTTCGCTTTATCGGGCAAGGTTGAGTTGTTTGACAAGAACACGGTGATTTCGGCGGGGGTGGCGGTCTTGCCGGACACGGTGGTGGCGACGCCCTTTACGATGCTGACGGAAGACCAGGATAAAGACACGGTTGATTTGGCCTTGGGGGTGTCTCAGGTCATCACCAAGACGACGGTTTTCGATGTTAATTTCACCTATGGGCGGTCTCGTGGGTATTTATCCGACCCGTATCGTCAGATTTCGCAGACTGACACATTTTTAGTGGACACGCCGATCGGGCCCTTTCCGATCACGGACACCTTTGACTATGCTGAGAACCGTCCTGATGAGCGGACGCGGATGGCATTGCAGCTGACGGGGCGGCAGTTGATAGACCCCTTGCATGCGAGTGTGGTGGCGGGATTACGCTGGTTTGGCGATGGTGACGGCATCCGGTCGCAGACGTTCTCGTTGACATGGAATCAGGAGGTTGGGGATCGGTTGATTTTGTCGCCATTTTTCCGGTTTTATAATCAATCGGCGGCTGATTATTACTACCCTTCGTTGACCGGAACTGGGATTGTGACGACGGGAGCCAACGATGGGACGAGTCCTCATTATTCCTCGGATTATCGTGTTTCGGCCATGCAATCGGTGAGTTATGGGGTGGGGGCTGAGTTCAGGATCAACGAGATGATGGCCTTGAGTTTAAAGTTTGAGCGGTATGAAATGGCGGGTCAGTCGGCCGAGACACCGGACATCTTTTTCCCGACGGCGCAGGTGGCGAGCGTGGGGGTAAGTTTGACTTTCTGAGGTATGACGGCCCCTCCTCAGCACATGCCGGTGCCGTCGGTCCTTTCAGCCGGGCTCTTCAAGCTTTCGTTCAAGGCTTTGGGGACGCATTGTCTGGTCCAATTCAGGGCGCCGGGAGAGGCGGCCGCCCGGCATTTCCGCGCGACCGCCCTGTCATGGCTGCGGGACTTCGAAGCGACTTTTTCCCGTTTCATTCCCACCAGTGTGGTGTCTCGCCTGAATGCACAGGCCGGCGGAGCGGGGCTCGATATCACTCCGGAAGTGGAACGATTGTTTGAGCTGGGCGATTGGGTGTTTTCCGCTTCCCATGGCATCAATGATCCGAGTTCCCTGCCACTCACACGCCTGTGGGATGAGGCGGCCCGGACGCAGATTATCCCTTCGGTCCAAGAAAGAGCGAAGGCTCAGGATTGTGTCGGTTGGGAGAAAATCGAACGCCGGGGCGGCCGAGTGCGGCTGCCGTCTTCGGGAATGGCCGTGGATTTCGGAGGGTTTGGTAAAGAGTTTGCTGTGGATTATGTTCTGCAATTAGCTGTGGAACAAGGGATTGACAATATTTTGGTCGATTTGGGACGGGATATTGCGACGAGCGGTCGTCCTCCTGGGCAACCGGTGTGGGTGGTGGGGGTTGAGGCGGCGGCGGTTCCGGACCGGCCGGTACTGCGTGCGGGGTTGAGTGGCGAAGCGATGGCGTCATCGGGCAATTACCGCCGGTATCGTGTGATTGCGGGCCATCGGTTTGGTCATTTGATTGATCCGCGGACGGGTGAGCCGGCGTGTACGGAGGTGGAGGGGGTGACGTGTATTGCCCAGCGGTGTGTGACGGCGGGTTTGTTTTCGCAGACGGCTTTTATTCTTGGCGTGGATGCGGGACTGCGGCTGATGGAGGCGCAGAGCGGGGTGGAGGGGGTGGTGCAGTCGCCGGGACGGTTGTGGCGCACTCGTGATTTTTATCGTTATGAAATACCAAATCCTACTTAAATATTTTTTTATCGCTTGGGTGACTGCGGCGGCGGCGGTGGCTGGCGTGAAGCCTGGGGATGTTTTTCCTGATCCTTCGGCTCATGGAGTCGTTGGCAAGTTGCCGGCGGTGAAAGGCAAGGTGGTGTTGTATGATTTTTGGGCCTCGTGGTGTGCTCCTTGTCGGGCGGCCCTGCCGGGGTATGAAAAGCTGTATCAACAATTTCACGCGCAGGGTTTTGAGGTGATTGCCATTGGTACCGACACAGATGCGGCGGCGGCGAAGGCGTTTGTGGGCAAGTTGAAGCTTTCTTTTCCGGTGGTAGCGGACACTGGTCAGAAGCATGTCGAGCTGGTCGCTCCGCCCACCATGCCGACCGCGTATCTCGTCGGACGGGACGGTAAGGTGGTCTCCGTGCACGAGGGTTTTCACGGGGCTAAGTCGTTGAAAAAAATGGAAGCCGCCATTGCGGCTGCCTTGAAATAGCTCCTGTCCCATCTCTGGCTTATGATCATGAATCGTCTTCTGTGCGCCCTTTTGTGTGGCTTTTTTTCGCTGGGCGCCGGCGCCTGTGCCCGGGTCAAACCATGGGAGCGCGGCCAGCTGGCCCGGCCGGTGATGGACCCATCCCGGGATACGTTGGGCCTATCCATGGCTCGCCATATGTATTTCAGTCGCGAGGCTGCCTCCGGCGGGGAAGGCGTCGGGGGCGGGGGCTGCGGGTGTAATTAAATGCGGTGTGAACAAGATCCTTGGTCGCAGTCAAAACGAAATCTCTCTCACTACCACCCCACCGTTGATTCCTGAGCGACGGGCTGGGTCCATGGCTTTTTCCCCAATTTTTAATTATGAATACTGAAATTTCTGGTTTTTTGCGTTCGTTGCGGTGGCGGGAAGTGCCGCATTACATCACCGGTTTCCTGACGCTCTTCGGGTCGCGGCAGGCTGTCTTGAAACCTTGTGCTGGCCTGCTCGTGAACAGCGGCGCCTGGCAGGGCCTGCTCAAATGCGTGGTGCCGGCCGGCGTCACTCTGGTTGGTACCCACAGCCTCTCCGGCGCCACCACCGAAGTCGCTCCCGTTAATGGATCGAAAAACCCGGCCGCTGGTTCGATCAACACGTCGTTTTCATGGTTTTTTTCCACTCAGGGGGCGCAACGGGCAAAATCCTTCACTGTGTCCGCCCTGCCTGCTGGATTGACCTACACTTACGGTTCGCCCGTTTCGTCTATTACGGGACGGCCCACGGCAGCCGGATCATTTAACATCACCATCAAAGGCTGGGAAAACAGCAACCGCACCGGGGCTTCGACACCGTTGTACACGTTGAAGTTGAATGTCGCGGCGCCGCCGCCGGTTATCACTGAGGTCTCGACGGGCGGTGTTTTTGGCGCGGGAGCTTCCGTCAATTTGTCGGTGACGGCGACAGGTGCCGGGCTGACCTACCAATGGCGGCGCGATGGGGTGGCCATTGCCGGCGCTACTTCCAGCCAATATTTGATTCCAGCCTTTGCCAGCGATCTGGCTGGCACGTATACGGTGGTAGTGGCTGGTTCCGGTGGGGCTGTGACCTCGGATCCCATCGTTTTGCAGTTTCTGGCTCCTCCTGTCATTACGTCGCTGTCGCCCGGTGGCGCCTTCCCGTCCGGTACGAAAGTCGATCTCGCGGTCGCCGCTACGGGCACGGGTCTGACATATCAGTGGAAAAAAGAAGGGGTGGACTTGCCCGAGGCCACGGCTGCCACCTACTCGATCGCCGCCCTGACAGCGGAGTCAGCTGGGACTTACACCGTGGTCGTCAGCAGCGGGACGGCGACTGTGACCTCCGCGCCGATCGTCCTCGCCGTCAAGCCGGCCTTCGACATCTGGCGGGAGCGGTTTTGGTCGGGCAGTGCTGACTTGAGTGACCCCGCGATCAGCGGTGCCTTGGGCGATCCAGATCGCGATGGCCTGGAAAATGTTCTGGAGTACGTGTTGGAACTCAATCCTTCCACTATCAATCCCGATTCGATCGGCGACCTGATTCCTGATCCGGCTGATCCGGCGTTTCTCCTCATGTCGGTGCCGCTGGATCCTCTGGCCACCGATGTCGTTGTCCAATGGCAGCGGTCGGTGGATCTGGGGGGCGACCGCTGGGTCATCGTACCCGAAAATGATCCGGAATATCAAGTCAGCCGGCTCCCCGGCGCCATGTCGATTCGCTTCCCCAAAGCCTTGGGTGCCGGGTTCTTCCGGCTCCGCGCCACCCTGAATTAGTCGCAAAAATGCCGGTGCGGGCGCCTCTGTGCCGCCGGACGACCGAGGAATCGGAGAACGGACGATATTTTTTTGAACGTTTTTGTGACCTCTGCGTTGACAGGATGTGTTTTTTTTGGTGTCCTTAGGTGTTCAGGAAAAAAATCCCCGGAGACGAAAAATCAGATTCAACCACTTGAGCGTGGCGTGGATCTGGTCCGTCATTCTGGGTTTTCACATCTAAACCCACATAATATGCACACTGCCAACTCCTTGCGGAGCCGGTGTGGTCTGGCCCTAGCCACCTTAGGCTTGTGGTCGGGTCATCTCCACGCCGGAACCGCCTCGTTTGACTTCAACGAGGATCCCACCGCGATCCTCACCACCTATGGATCATCTGTCTGGCGACCGACCGGCGGCGTCAACAGCACGGGGTATCTTTCGATTACCGATGCTGCGAACAGTCAGGGCGGGGTCATCGTTTTCGATGATTTCGACAACGGCAACGTGGTGAATTCCTTCACTTTCTCCTGCGATCTGCGGACGGGTGGGGGCACGGGTGATCCGGCTGACGGCTACAGTGTGTCTTTTGCCCGCGAATCCGACCCAGTGGTGACGAGTGGCACTGGATTTGCCGCTAGCCCTGGGGGTGAAGGCAATCTACCTGAAGAAGGCACCACCACGGGTATTTCCGTGGGGTTGGATGAATGGGACAGCGGTGGCGGCGACGTCATCGGTCTCTCCGTGCGGGTCGACAACACCCTCGTCAACCAGACCGCCTTGTCGGTCAAAAATGGCGAAGCCACTGACACCAACTCGCTGCAAACCGGCCCGGCCGGGCGTCCGATCGATGGCGATTTCAACGTCGCGGACCATACCTTCGTCAACTTGACCATCACTCTGGAGCCGGATGGAACGCTCGACGTTTCTTACAAAGGTCGGAAGGTGCTCGATAACTTCCAGACGACGTTCTTCCCGAGCCGCGGTCGCCTCGTTTTCGCGGGCCGGACGGGTGGAGCGAACTCGCACCACCACGTCGACAACATCCAGATCACCACGGCGGCGGCGTCACTACCGACCCTGACGGCCTCCACTCTCAGCGCGTTGGATTTCGCGGCGACGATCACGGATTCGGCCCTGAGCAAGATCGACATCAACAAGCCGATCACGGTGACAATTGACGGAACGACGGTCGCGGCGACCAAGTCCAAGACGGGCGCCGACACTAGTCTGACCTATGCTTCGGCGGCGCCAAATTTTTATGCGCCGGGGAACCATGCAGTCGTCATTCGGGCGACTGACACCAACAACAACAATGTTGAGCTGACGAGGACAGTGGTCACGTCGAACTACACGTTGTTGAGCGAATCGTGGAAAGCGGCGGCCGGTCAAGTTGACACGACCACCCCGAGTTTCCTCGCTCGTGTGCATCAGATCGTCTTTGGACGGTATCCTGGGGACAGCAACTTGACCCCGCTGCCTGAGCGTCAGCTTTACAATGGTTATTTCGACGGTGCGATCAATGCCATCGCCGCCAACGTCGCCATTCCGGGCGAGCAGCCTGATGGCACCACCGTCGTTCAGGGTCCGCTGAACTGGGATCAAGATGCCGCCCAACAAGGGAACTTCGGCGGTGAAACGCTGATCCCAGGCATCCCTGGAACGACTTCCTCGACGGATAACATCGTGGGGGAAATCTTCACTTGGCTGCAGCTGCCGGCGGGTACGACTCGCCTCGGCGTCAATAGCGATGACGGCTTCACCGTTTCTTTTGGCTCGACAGCCCTCGATCACTTCACTCGCGTCAAAGCGGGTGAATTTAATGGTGGCCGCGGTGCGTCCGACACCACCTTTGACATTGCCGTGCCGTCGGCCGGTCTCTATCCGGTGCGTTTGCTTTGGTGGGAAGGTGGCGGTGGTGCCAACCTCGAGTTCTTCTCGGTGCGTGCCGACGGGACCAAAGTCCTCATCAATGACACGGTCGAAGCGGATGCCATCAAGGGGTATCATCTCGGTCTGCCTTTGGTGCCATCGATTCAGACGGTGGCTCCTTACCCATCGCCATCGGTGACCAACAACGACCCGCGGCATCCAATTCTCATCAATCTTGTTGATGGGGTGGCGGCGGTCAATGATGCCTCCATCGTGTTGACGGTTGATGGTGTGGCGGTGACGCCAGTGGTGACCAGCGCTGACTACAATACATCGATCAAGTATTCCCCAGCTGGTTTGTGGGCACCGGGCAATCATACGGTGGCCTTGAGTTACACGAACAGCGCCTCGGCGGTGCGGACGGAATCGTGGACTTTCAATGTTGTTAATTACGTCTCGCTCAATGCGGCTGACGGGTTCCCGGCCGCTTCGGCCTCGGTTCCGGGTTATACGGCCAGCGTGGTCCAAGTGGCTGGTATCGATCCAACTCCGGAAACCGTGAACTGGAATGAAGTCGCCGACGACATGTTGGCTGGGATTTATGGGGAAAACGTGGCGGATCTCTCCACGGCTACCAATGGCATCTTCTCCTTCCCAGGCACCCTGAACTGGGATCAAGATTCGGCCCAGCAAGGGAACTTCGGTGGAGAAACCCCGATTCCAGGTATCCCGGGCACCACGGGATCCACGGACAACATCGCCGCGGAAGTCCTGACGTACCTCGTTTTCCCGGCTCCCGGGATCTACAACATGGGTGTCAACAGCGATGACTGCTTCCGCGTCACCCTGGGGCATGATGGTCCAAAACGTCACCTGTTCCAGCTGACCGGCTCGGCCACCATCTCCGGCCCGCATCCATCCGTCGATGGCACCCGGTCATTCGGCAGCCTCGGAGCCCCGCTCAACGGCTTGCTCGAAGGGGCTGTAGTGGCGGCAGAACCGATTCTGGCTGATGTCCCGCTCACGAACGCGGCGGCTGTGGCCGGCAAGATCGTTTACATCGATCGTGGCGTCGTGCCCTTTGCCACCAAGATCCTCAACGCCCAGGCGGCGGGAGCCATCGGTGTCATCATCGGAACCAGCAATGCCGGATTCCCGATCACCATGGGTGGCGATGCTGCCGGGATTAACATTCCTGCCGTGATGACGACTCAGAGCGCTGGTACGGCCATCAAGGCCTCACTGGCCGCCGGTGAGCCGCTTCGCGCCTCGCTCGGATATGACACAGCTCCTCGCTTTGGTGAATTCCAAGGTGGTCGTGGGGCCAGCGACACGACCTTCATCTTCGGGGTGAATGCGGCCGGGGCTTACCCCGTGCGCCTCATCTGGAAAGAAGGCGGCGGCGGAGCCAACCTCGAGTGGTTCTCCGTACTGAATGACGGTACCAAAGTGCTGATCAATGACGAATCGAATCCGAATTCGATCAAGGCGTTCCAAATGGCGGGCACCCCGTCCGTCACGCCGGTTCAGGTGGACTTGTTCACCGTGGATCGCACGGCGGGCACCTTCAGCTTGACTTGGAAATCGACCGCTGGTTCGTCTTATCGCATCGAGTCCTCGCCGAGCTTGCGCACTGGCACATGGACTGTGGTGGCGGATAACGTGGCCGCTTCGGCCGGTGCTACCACCACCTTCCTCGGCAACTCAGCGGTCAATCCGCAGCTGCCGAACGTGACGGCTGAACCGCAGATCCTCTTCCGCGTTATGCCGAAATAATGAATGACCCCGGGGGGGATCTCCCGGACTTCTCGAGCTCCGTGCCGGTTTCCGGCACGGAGCTTTTTTTTATCCTGAAAGCAGAGATGACGAGTGAACGCGTTCAAGAGCGGCCGACGGGGACGTCGGCGCTCCCGGGCCAAGTGTGGAAACTGGGGCCAGCGCACCCGGTTACAGGGGCGGCTTTGCCGCCTGCGCAGCGGTTTCGTGTTTGGGGCTTCTGTAGCCGTGGGTCGCTGACCCCGGTCGCGGCGCCGAACGCCTCTCCGAACGTTTTTTTGGCAGGGGACCGGATGCGGAGAAGCGGATTCGGAGCCATTGTCTTGAGGGATG
>CAJBME010000245.1 GCA_903954065.1 uncultured bacterium | reverse complement strand
CCTGGGGACTCACCCTGCTGAGGTTCAAGACGGTTGGCGGCGGGGGCGGGTTACAAGAGGCGGGCTTTTTCCGCTTCAAGGGTCGTCGCGCCGGACGCGGAAAAGGCGCCGCTCCGGGCGCGGGCTGGTGGTGTCCGTAAACGAGCGGTCGCCGGTGATCGTGGCGGTGTGGATCGTCTCGGGGAAATCGAACCAGTTGGCGCAGTCCGCCGAATACTGCAGGCGGTAGCGGTAGCCGTATTCCTCGTTCCAATCGAGCTTGTACGCCCCCGCGGCGGTCCACGACGACTCGAGGGTGACGGTCACCGGATCGGTGCGCAGACGGTAGTCGTCGAAGAGCATGAAGGGCACTCCGAAAAATAATAGTTTATTGACCATCAATGGCTTGCGTCCTGCTTTAGCATGTCTCGACCTATGATCCAGACCGGCTTTTTCACCCACGAGATTCAACTCCGCAGGCTCGACCAACTCGGTGACTCCCTCAAGGAGGTCGGCGAGGCAATTGACTTCGAGATGTTCCGACCATCACTCGCCTCGCTGCTTGGAGTTCATACCGGCGTGGTCGGACGAAAGCCCTTGGACCAGGTCTTCATGTTCAAGATACTCGTCCTCCAGGTGATCCGCGGATTGTCCGACGAGGCGCTGGAGTTCCACCTCAATGACAGCGCTTCGGCGCAGCGTTTCATCGGTAGATCGCCCCACGACACCATGCCTGACTCAACCTCCATCTGGCTGTTTCGCGACAAGCTGGCGGCCGCCCGCGTCACGCGCTCTGACGACGGGACTGATAGCCCCGGCGAAGAGATCGACGGCGTGCGTGCGCTGTTCGATGTTTTCCACCAGCAACTCGCCGACAAAGGCCTGCTGTGCCGGGAAGGCAAGACCGTGGACGCCATGATCGTGGAAGTTCCCCGCCAGCGCAACTCACGGAAGGAGAACGAGTCGATCAAGAACGGCGAGGTTCCAGACGCATGGAAGGGGCAGCCTCGCAAGCTCGCCCAGAAAGACACCGACGCTCGCTGGACCAAGAAGCGCAACGTGACTTACTTCGGCTACAAGGACAGCGTCGTCGGGGGAATCACCGACTGCTTCGTGCACGACTACGTGGTGTCCGCGGCGCAGCATCACGACTCGCAAATCGTACCGGAAGCCTACTACCAGGCAGCCGGGGAGGATCCCGTTGCCTTCGGTGACAGCGCCTACGGGGGCCCGGACATCGCCGAGCGCCTGCGCGGGAACGGCATCACCCCGCTGATCCACGAAAAGGGGACGCGAGGACATCCTCTCACTGACCTTCAGATCGAAATGAATCATCTCAAGAGTAAGATCCGGGTGAAGATCGAGCACCGGTTTGGCCGGATGAGCATGTGCATCAAACGACTCGAGTTGCGATGCATTGGCATCGTGAGAGCACGAGCAGAGATTGGAATGATCAATCTCGTCCATAATATCATGGAATACGGGCGTTTGAAAAGAACGCCGTCGGTGGCGGTGTGACGGCGCTGGCAGCGGGCGTCCATGGCGGACACTCAGCCTGGCCCGGACGGTACCGAAACGCTTTTGCTCAATCGATTATGAAGCATCCGGTCTGCCGGAAGGCGGAAGACCCGGCGCTGCGGGATCAGGAAGCTTCGCAAGGGATTTTTCGGAGTGCCCAACAACACCGCAGGCTCCCTCGGCAACGGCACTTATAACAACAGCATCTCCATCGCCAGCAGTTCCTTCCTCAGGGTCTTCAGCAGCGCGAACCAGACCCTCGGCGGAGCCATCAGTGGCGGCGGCGGCCTGGCCAAGTCCTATGCAGGCATCCTGACACTGTCCGGTGCCAACACCTATACCGGCAAGACATCCATCACGCCGCAGACCACCGCCGGTGCCGGCACTCTCAGCGTTTCCTCCTTAAACCGCGTGACGGGCGGCACGG
>CAJBME010000244.1 GCA_903954065.1 uncultured bacterium | reverse complement strand
GACCAGACTGCCTCAGGGGGCGACCAGACTGCCTCAGGGGGCGACCAGACTGCCTCAGGGAGCGACCAGACTGCCTCAGGGAGCGGCCAGGCCACTGTGACGCACCATCGGATCGCTTTGGGTGAGGGACGTGGGATTCGCGATCTGGTCGCACTGGCCGATGACGCGGGATTTTTGCTTCTTGCCGGACCTTCTGGCGGCGGAGGAGGAGGAAAAAAGTCGGCTTTGGGAGAAGCGTATGAATTCTGGCACTGGCCGGGCCCGGGTTCACCGGCGGTGCGACTGGGCCCGCTGGGGCCGGCGGCCACCTCGGATCAGGCCAAAGCGGAGGGCCTGTTGATCCTCAGCCAGTCCAGCACTCATATTGAGGGCATTATTTTCCATGATGGCCCAAAGAATGGCGCTCCCCATGGGTTTCGCCTCAGCCCCCCGGCGCCCCGATGAGAGCGCGCCAATTAATTCTGGTACGCCACGCCAAGGCCGGGTGGGGACATGGGATAGCCACGGATTTTGACCGGGAGCTCACGCCCTCGGGGCGCCGGGACGCAGCGGCCCTAGGCATGCGCCTTCTCCCGCTTATTCCTCGTCCTGACGCAGTAGTGACCAGCCCGGCGCCGCGAGCCCTGACCACCGCCACACTGCTGAGCGCGGCCTGGCCGGATGCGCCGCCCCTCACGATCGAAGCCGATTTGTATGACGCCCCGTTGGGCGGTCCGGCTGCCTGCGTGAGCGACTTCGACGATGCTTGGAACACAGTGATTCTGGTGGGGCATAATCCATCGATCAGTCATTGTGCGGACTGGCTGATCGGCGAACCGACAGTCCTCGAACTTCCGACGGCCGGGGTGGTTTTGCTCAAATTCACATGTCCGCACTGGCATGATGTGGCGCCGGGGTGTGCGCAACTGCAATCGTTGACGGCGCTAGAGGCGCTGGCTTCAGCCGCCGGCCCGCAGGCCAGCACTTCGGACCCAACTCCCCCGAGAGAGCCTTGATCAAGGAACTGGCCGGACCGGTGCGTTCAAGCCGTCTTTGTTTGATCATCCCTCTTTCTACTCTGGCTGCGGAGACTTCTTTCGCTTAGGCTTCACTTCTCATGCCCCGCTTGGTTAAACGTTTGCTCTTCTTTCTGGTACTGCCTGGAGTCCTCCTGAGCGGTGCTGTCGTGATGGCGGGCTGGCTGGCGTTGCGTCAATTCACACCCGAGCAGCTGGTGGGCCAGCTCGAGACAACATGCAATGCCCGCGTGCAGCTTGAGGGTTGCACACTTTCGCTTTTCTCCTCGCCGGCGCGCCTTGAGCTTACTGGCCTGCAATTTCATCCGCGGGACGGGGAGGCGGATCGGGGCACGCCGATGGCCACTCGTCCTCCGATCAAAATCACCAACACGTACCTCCGGATGCGCCGCGCCTTGATTGAGGCTGATCTATTGGCGCTGCTTCTGCGTCGCGAGCTCCGCGTCAAAACCGTGCGCATCGACATGGGCGATATTAAATGTGATATCCTACCGGGGGGTGGTAACTCACTGCGCGCTCTGTTTACGCCACCCTCCACCGTCCCTGCGCACTCTACACCAGCGATGTTGGGACTGGCCTCGGCCGCCGCCGCGGTGGCCGCCACCACCAACGCCGTTCATTCCACCCCGCCAGCGGACGAAACCGAAGACGCTTCCTCGCCGCCGAACGAAGACACCAGTACACCCCTGTCCACCCGGTCGGTTTTTGCCGCCACGCAACTTCCAGGGATCGTGGCCCTCGAAAGCATCGTCTTCGCAGACTCCAGAATCCGCATTCGCAACCGCAAAACCCGCGCGACCACCGAACTGAACGAGTTGCAATTTAGTCTGACAGATGTCGCCGTGGATCCCGCAGACCTGACCACCACCAACCGCGGCACGGTCAGCATGACGACCCGCATCGTCATGACCGGAAGCAAAAAAAAACCCGGCCCCGTGGCCACACTGGGCCTGCGCCTCAACGGGACACTGACCCCGTTCGACAAGACCAGCGGCCAGTTCCAGCCAGACATCCAGTTCACCACCGACATCACCAAGGACTCAGTACTCGAATCCATTCCAGCCTTGGAAAAAATCGAGAAAAACATGGCACGCGCCCGCCGCGCCGGTTTAAAAATCGAACCACTGGGAAGACAGGCCCGCCTCGCGGCCGACAGCCGACTGACCATGCACTTTCGGGACGGCCGACTGACCCTGACCCAACCGGCCACGCTTGATTGTGGTGGTTATGCACTGACCGCGCGTGGCGGCAGCATGGTGGATGCGGTGCAGGGGACCCATGATGTGCACGCCTCGTGGGTCGCAAGCCAGGCGGTATCGGACAAGGCACTCGCAGGGTCCCGCGACTTCCTGTCGAGCGCGGGCTCTGAAGCCGGAGACGCGCTGCGGGAACTCCTGATTGACCCACTCGTCCGCGACGGCCGACTCGCCATGGATTTTTCGACCAGCGGCGCCTTGAACGACCCTGATGTCCGGATGGCGCATCCCCTGCAGGACCTGACGGATCAATTAAAGGACGCTGGACGCGGCCTCATCGACCGGCTGCAGGAAAAATAATACACGCTATGATTCGACTCGGCACGGTCATTTCAAACCACGGGCATCAGACGGCGGCGCAGATCGCCGCCCTCCAGCCGCATGGATTTGAGTCATTTGAAATCGCTTTCAAGAACTCACTGGGCGGCACGGATCTGGGTCGACTGGCTGACGAAGTGGCGGCGGTCATGGATGGGCGAGACACCGTTATCTCGTGTTTGGCCATCTATGGCAATACGCTGGCGGCCAACGAGCATGGGCAAGAAGTCAGAAGCGTGCTCCACGATCTGATCACGCTCGCTCCGCGATTCGGCACCCACTTAGTCTGTTGTTTTGCTGGGCGGGTGACTGGCGCTTCGATCCCCGATTCCATTCCCAGATTCCGGGAGGTTTTCACTGAGCTCGCTGACTTTGCTGGATCGCATGGTGTGCGATTGGCGATTGAAAACTGTCTGCAAGGAGGAAACTGGCATGCGGGCGACCGCAATATCGCGCACAATCCGGATGCTTGGGAAAGGATGTTTACGGCGGTTCCCTCGGACGCGCTGGGGCTCGAGTGGGAACCCGCGCATCAACTGTGTCAGCTGATCGATCCCCTGCCCCAGCTGCGGGTCTGGGCCCCGCGAATTTTCCATGTCCATGGCAAAGATGCGGAAGTGCAGCGCGAGGTGGTGGCCACCCATGGCATTCAGGGGGAGCCGCGTTTTGCCCACCATCGATTTCCCGGCCTCGGTGATTCCAACTGGAGCCGGATCCTCTCCGAACTTGTCCGTGCCGGCTACCGCGGGACGATCGACATCGAAGGTGGCCATGACCCGGTCTATCGCGGGGAGCTGGAAACGACCGGTCAGTTGTTTGCGCTGCGACACCTGCGTGGATGCCGCGCTGATTTCATCGCCAATCCACCGGCCTAGGCGGAAGTTGGAGGGTTTAAAATCGCATAATCCATAGATTATGAGTTAATTAGATCTAAAATTTGGCACTTTGAAGGCGGTTTTGTACCCATGTAAATTATTATTTTAAGCTTGT
>CAJBME010000243.1 GCA_903954065.1 uncultured bacterium | reverse complement strand
TCGTACTCGCCGACGAGGACGTCAGCGCTCCCGGGCCACGTGTGGAAACCGGGGCCGACGTACCGGGCTACAGTGGCGGCTTGGCCGCCACGCCGTTGTTTTGGATCTGGCTCCTCTCGTCGGGAAGTGAATCAACTTCCCTGCCGAGCACTGATCCGACTCCGTCGGTTAGCGGCGATGAAGGGGCATTGCCTACCATCCCAGGGTGCAACCTTGGGAATCCACCCGGCAACATTTTTCGCGTTCTGAAGACACGCCGCATAGTCTCCGTGTCTCGGACATCGACCACCGCCTTTCTTATGCGGTGTGCCTTCAGAATCGGCCGGCGTGCTTACGGGATGGACGGAATGGCCACCTCGGGCGTGGTGTCGGCTGTGTAGTCGACCCCTGACAACCCGAATCCGAACAAGCGCAGGAAACTCGATTGATAGCCGTCGAAATCGCCCAGCTCACCGAAGTTTTCCGTGGTGACATCTTGCCATCGTTGGGCGACGACCTGTTGCACGGAGGGGTCCATTTCCCAGTCATCGAGCCGGATGCGGCCGGCTTCATCGGGCTGGGGTTGGCCGTTGTACAGCCGGTCGCGAAAGAGGCGATCCATTTGTTCGATACAGTCCTCGTGGGTCCCCTTGGCTTTCATCACTTTGTACAGCAGAGAGATGTAGAGTGGGACGACGGGGATGGCGGAGCTGGCTTGAGTGACGAGTGCTTTGTTGACGGAGACCCATGCTTTGCCTTGGAGCGGGGCCAATCGGACGTCGAGGGCGCGCTGGACGCGTTCTAGGTCTTCTTTGGCACGGCCGATGGTGCCGTTTTTGTAAATCGGCCAGGTGACTTCTGGTCCGATGTAGGAGTAGGCGACTGTTTGCACGCCTGGGGCGAGGGCTCCGGCTGACTGCAGGGCCTCGATCCACATTTCCCAATCTTCGCCTCCCATGACGGCGATGGTCTGGGCCACGTCGTCGCCTTGGGCGGGTTCGATGGAGATTTCGTTGACTACGCCGGTGGTCGTATTGAGGTTTTTGTTGGTAAAGACTTCGCCGACGGGTTTCAGGACGGATTTGAAAATATCGCCGGTTTTGGGGTGAGTGCGGCGGGGGGAAGCCAAGCTGTAGATGACAGCGTCGACCTGCCCCAGATCTTCTTTGATGGCGGCAATGACCTGGGCCTTCATGTCATCGGAAAATGCGTCGCCATTGAGCGATCGGGCGTACAACCCGGCGGCGGCCGCTTCTTTTTCGAAGGCGGCGGTATTGTACCAGCCGGCGGTGGCGGTGCGACCGTCTTCGCCCGGGCGCTCGAAAAAGACGCCGATGGTGGCGGCATTTGAGCCGAAGGCGGCGGCAATCCGCGAGGCCAGCCCATAACCGGTGGAGGCGCCGATGACGAGGACCTTCTTCGGTCCATGGGTGACGGGACCGCGGTTTTTCACCACAGCAATCTGTTCAGCAACGTGTTGAGCGCAGCCGGCAGGGTGGGCCGTGGTGCAGATGAATCCTCGAATCTTGGGTACAACGATCATACGTGTCATCCGTTCATGGAAGTCGGCCTGCCCGCAACTGATTTCATTGCCGGTCTGCGGTCCCGAAGGGGCTGGCGGTGCCGCCGGCGGCAATCGAGGGGTGGCAATTTGCGGGCCGGGCATTTCCCTTTTTGACGTGACGGTTTCCTGCGGGACGTTGCGGCCACCATGAGAATGACCCCATTTATTCCTGTTCGTCTGGCCCTCGCTTTTTCGGTGGTGGCTGCGGGCCGCGCTGCCGCCGCTTTTTACGGTGATCCACCGGATGCCACCCACCCATGGGCCATCCATGATGACAACCGGCCGCAGCCGCCGCGGGTCGAGCCCGGCACTCCTTCATCTCAAGAAAAACCGGGCACTCCGCCGTCTGATGCGGTCATTCTGTTCGACGGCACGGAGGCCTCGCTGGCGAAGTGGATTGCTGACAAGGCACCGGAAGAAGCCACCAAATGGGTGGTAAAAGACGGCAGTTTCCAGTGTGTGCCTGGCGCCGGCTACGTGCGGACCCGCGAGGAAATGGGTGATATGCAGTTGCACATCGAGTGGTCAGCTCCCGCCAAGGTCGAGGGCAGCAGCCAAGGCCGCGGTAACAGTGGTATTTTTCCGATGGGACTGGTGGAAGTGCAGGTGCTGGACAATTACAACAACCCGACATATGCCGATGGTTTTGCCGGTTCCGTCTACGGCGTGAATCCGCCGATGGCCAATGCCCTCCATGCGCCCGGGACGTGGCAGGTGTGTGACATTGTTTTCCGCCGCCCACTTTTCGATGGGGACAAAGAAATCGATCCCGGCTCCCTCACGGTATTTATGAACGGGGTGCTGGTGCAGCAAGATACGCCGCTCGAAGGCGGAGGCGGGCATCGCGGCCGCTCCAAACCACGGGCGTTTCCTGAAAAAGGCCCCTTGAAACTTCAAGACCACGGCAACCCCGTCCGCTATCGCAATATCTGGTACCGCCCGCTGCCCAAACGCGCCGCCGAAGGAGGCGATACCAGCCACATGAGCGCCGAAGCCACCGCCCGCAAAAAGGTGGAAATCGCCCAGTCCATCCGTGAAGACGCCGCCAAGCAGACCGGCAAAAATCAAGCGCTCCGATACCTGGAATCACTCAGCTACGCCGCCGATGCCGGGGCCATGACCGCCGCCACTACTTGGATCAATGGATGGCTCGCCGAATGCAAATCATTGCCAGTCAATGCCATCGAAGAACGTAAAGGCGATGTCATGCAGGTCAATAATGCCGTGAATTACCTGATGAAAAATTCATT
>CAJBME010000242.1 GCA_903954065.1 uncultured bacterium | reverse complement strand
GTATACAGGCGGCCTTCGCGGCGGTGTCTCTGGACAGGAAGCCGCGTGCGCGGTCGAATGAATTGGATGCGGTGGGTCCGCCTGCTGCCGCAGCGATAGAGCGGTCAGGCCAGTGGGGAAGCGCACGGGCCGCTGCGAGAAGCCCGACGCTCGAGGGGATACCGATCGAGGCCGCCGTGGGAGGCGGGAAGGCTGAGTTCGTCGTTCAATGTGGGGTTGGTGGTCCAACATGGCTCGGGTATAATCGATCGCTTGAAGCCGGAGAGCGCCTCGTCTATCGGAGTCCAGACATCGGGCGGGGCGATGATGCCCCATGCCGATAGGTATGTTTCGAGTTTCGGTAGGATCCAGCGGCGCAGGGACCAGAGGTAAATGTCACCGGATCCGTTGCAGCTTGATTCCGCGGTGAGCCGGTCGATCGGGCGGGTGACGTGCTTGTCGAGGTCCATACGGAGGGCGTCGATGACAGATGTCTGACCAGGAGCGATGTTTCCGATTGTCGTGCCTAGGAGGGTGTGGGTAGCCGCGGTGCGCCAGTGGGGCTTCGCTGGGGGGATGTTGGGACGGAGTGGCTGGAGGATCGTATCGTATGTGGGTAGGAGGGATTCCGGGCCGATGAACACTGACTTGTCTGCGCGAGTCTCGAGCCCAGAGGCGCGGGCTTCCGTGATCAGGGTCAGGGATGCCAGGAGGGTGAGGGGGGCGTAGCCGGAGAAGGACGTGTCGTCTGAGTATGCGGATGCCACGTTGGTCGGGAGGGTTGGTGGCAGGTTGGGGTTGACGGAAGGTGTTGGGGCAAGGACCTGTGAGCGCGGTGCTAGGCTGCGTCTGTCTGCTGCAGCTGAGGGCGACGTACGTGCGAGCGGGCGGGTGATCGCAGTTGGGCGAAGTGCCGGCGGCATTTGACGTGAAGAGGCCGCGTTTGTGGTCGGAGACGGCGCCGTGCGGCGCCGGGACGTCAAGGCGTCAAGTATGGGGTCGATCGGGGTGAGCGCACTCGTCGCCTGTCGGGAAGGGCGAGGCGCGGCGGTCGGTGGGGCGAGAGAGCGCAGTAGGATTTCTTTATGCGCGGCTGTCGTTGGTAGAAGGCTGCGGAGTGCTGTGAGCCAGTGAAACGGGGGATGCGTAGGGGCTGCTGCGGATGGGGCTGGGGCAGGGCCGGGCGCACCGGTGGTCGTTGGCGCTGCGGCTGGGTGTTCGGACTTGACATCGAGGAGTTTGAGCCAGAGGGCCAGTTCGAATGGGTGTGGATCTGGGAGTGGTGCGGAGCCGGACGATTCGATCCAGGCGATAAGCAGGGGAACGTATTGTGTTGCGAACTTCTGCTGCGCATTTCGCATAATGACTGCGAGTGTTGCATTGAACGCGATACCGAGTTCGGGATGGCCTTGTCCACCGCCACGGTCGCGCGAGGTTATCTTGCGGATGATCGGGTGGGGGGTGCCGTTGTCGGGATCGATGTCGCCGCGGATGGGGAATACTTGTGAGCCGGCCAGGCAGAGGGTACGAAGACACGCAGACACAACGGGAGCGCTGAGAGGGCAATTCTCGAGAAGGTCCATCAAGCCGCGGATGGTGGCCGACTGGTAGGCAGAGTTATGTGCATTCGCGAAGTCAAGCGAAACGCAAAGGGCGGGAAGCTCATGGGCGGAGAGGCATGCCATTGTGGTCAAGGCACGAACGACGGGCGTAGTGGTGTTGTGAAGACCAAACTGGTTGTTCTCGAGAAAATACGATTTTATACCACCACGATCAAGCAATGTGAGAAGACGCAGGACGGACCGAGTGATGATGTCGATCAAAGTAATCGGTCGGTAGGAGGCATCTGGTTTCTGAATCAGCATCAGGCAGCCGTCTGTGATGGATCGGGCAATGTGGGAACTTTTGGTGTTCAGAATAGCGTCGATCTGGAGAGAGGCTAAGCGGATGATTGAGTCGGAGGCATTGCCTGCGAGGAAATTTAGGGTGTGCCCCGACCATCCGTCGGGTCCGCAGCCGGCTGACCCGCGGTTCTGTTTCAAATGGCGGAGGAGATTTCTGGGTTCTCGCAGCTTGTCCAGGGCATCTTGGACAGCGGGGAAGGAGAGGGCGCGGGCGGTCCTGGACAAAGCCTCGCCCAAGCCGCTGGCATGAGCTCGATGCTCGGGGGGAGATTCCGGGAAAAGGTT
>CAJBME010000241.1 GCA_903954065.1 uncultured bacterium | reverse complement strand
GTATTTTGCGGTGGTGCCCGTTGACGGTCTGGGCAACCGAATTACGGAAGTTGTTTATTCGGGCGCCTACGTCCTCCAGACCGAAGTTATTGCGCGGGAACTTGCGTTTTTCAACGGGATTGAACCGTTTCCGCCCTATCAGCAGGTGGAAAGCCGAGAGGTGGATCTGGTTATTTCTGACCCTCAGGCACCTCCGGCTTTGGCCAACTTTGAGGTGTCACCGTCTCCTACTGGCCATACGGTCACTCTCGATTGGAGTGCCTACGACCCTTATCCGGTCAGGGACATCGTGCATTTTGATATTTATCGATCGGACCGTCCGATCACGAGTTTAGCTGGGGTGGAGAAAACTAAAGTGGGCATGGGAACGCACACGTGGACGTTTACTGGTCTGCCTGAGTGGAAGGATCATTATTTTGCCATTATCCCAGTGGATGGACAAGGACATTTTAATGAGGGATTCGTATGGTCGGCCGCCTACATTCTGCAGCCGGAAGTCATTACTCGGGAAGCCGGATTGTTTATTGGTATTGAGCCAGATCCGCCCTACCGCATGGTCGAGACTCGCGAGGTGGGATTGGTGGTGGCAGATCAAACCGTTCCGGCCCCGGTGACATCGATTACCAGTGATTTTTCGGTCAACATTTCAAATGTTTTCTATGGATTGGTGAATCTTGACTGGACCGGATATGATTTATGGTCTCAGCGGGATGTCGTACGCTATAGAATATTTTATCGAGATTCCTTTTTCAGCGACATCCGAGAGCCTGGGGTGGTGGAAGTTCCGGGTGGATTGCAAAATGGCAACGAAATGGTGAGTGTCTCGGCCGCCTTCGAGAAAAAAGTCTATTACTTTGCTGTCGTGGCCGAAGATCAGGGTGGCAACTTCAACCCCGTTGTTTACTCGCGTTCTACTAAAGAACCGATGCCAGAGTTTCTCGAGTTCGCTTTGAATGCGGGCCGACCATTTGCGGACGGGATTCTGCCTATCGATGGTGAATGGACACCCTTATTTGGAACATACGACTATACTCGCACCAAGGCGGCCATCCAGGGTGGCATGAAGTTTTATGTCGAGTGGAGCGACAATTTGGTGATCTGGCATCGGACGGGAGTCACGGAGCAAGTAGTGGCTGACGACGGCGTCATCGAGACGGTTCGGGCTTTTGTCCCTCGTGGTGATGAGATTAGGCGGTTCACCCGTCTTTACGTGGTTCCGTCCGCGCTGCCTAAATAGCGGGCGTCTGCTGAAACATGTTGGTCGGACGACCTGACAGGGGCTACGGGGTGAGGGGAATTCCGCATGTGGGGTCGCCAGAGCGACATTCCTCTGGCGGGCTGTGGGGGGCAGGGGTCTCGGTGCCGCATCCTAGAAAGGCAGGTGGTGTCGGACGCCTCTGAGCTCGAATCGGGTCCCTCGCAGTGGGTCGTGGAACACCAAAAACGTATTCCGGGCGGGCGGAGTGGAATTTCTCATTTTTTGCTGGGTCATTTTTTCTGATGTCTGTAGAATGAAGGAGATAATCTTATGACTTTGAGTTGGAACATAGTCGGGCGTTGGGCTGGGCGGTTTGATTTTGGGCCTGCGTGGCGGGTTCGGCGGGTGGGGTGTGTGATGGCGTCGGTGATTGTTGGTTTCATGGCGGGCGATGGGCGAGCGGAGACGTCGGTGGCGCGGGTCTGGAGCGAAGAAATCTTGGCGGCGATTCGGATTGACCGGCCGAACCCGCCGGTGCATGCGCGGAATTTGTTTCATGTGGCGGCGGGAATGTATGACGCGTGGGCGGCGTATGATGGGACGGCGGTGGGGTATGTGCATCATGAGCGGGCGGCGGGTGCCGGGGATGTGGCGGCGTCGAGGCGCGAGGCGATCAGTTATGCGGCGTATCGGATCTTGCGTCACCGGTTTGCGAATTCGGCGAATGCGGCGGTGACGGCGGCGGCGTTGGATGCGCGGATGACGGCTTTGGGGTATGATTTTCGGATGACGTCGACCTTTGGCGGCACGCCGGCGGCGATGGGGAATCGGATTGCGACGTCGATTTTGGGGTGGGGTCAGGCGGACGGGTCCAACGAGGCGGGTGGATACGTTGATTTTTTGTATGTCAATCCGCAGCGGCCGCTGGTGGTCTTGATGGGTGGGGTGCCGCAAGGCGGGATGCTGGCGCCGGGGATTGATCCTAATCGATGGCAGCCGCTGGCGTTTGATGTGGCGTTCACGCAAAACGGACTGGAGGCGGACAAAGTGCAGACGTTTGCTGGGGTGACCTGGCTGCAGACGGTGCCCTTTGCTCTGGAGCGCACGGATCCTCAGCGGCCGTGGATTGATCCGGGTGGACCGTCGAAATTTGGACCGGCCACAGCCCGTTATCAGGCGGGGGCGATGGAGGTGCTGCGGCGGTCGAGTCGACTGAATAGCTCGAAGGTGATCGACATTTCACCGGGGCTGGGCGGGGTCGGCAATAACCCGCTGGGCAGTGATGCGGGCGCAGGCCATGCCGTCAATCCGTCGACCGGGCAGCCGTACGCATCGAATCTGGTGGCAGAAGGTGATTTTGCGCGGGTGCTGGCGGAATTTTGGGCGGACGGACCGCATTCGGAAACGCCTCCGGGCCACTGGCAGGTGCTGGCCAACGAGATCAGCGATCACCCGGCTACGGTCAAACGCATTGGTGGGCGCGGGGAGAAGGTCGATGACCTAGAATGGGATGTGAAATTGTCTTTTGCCCTGAGTGCGGCCACTCACGATGCGGCGTGTGCGGCGTGGTCGCTCAAGCGATACTATGAAGGCGTGCGTCCGATCACGATGATCCGGCATCTGGGGGCTTTTGGGCAGTCATCGGATCCCGGCGGGCCGTCGTATCATCCAGATGGATTGCCGCTCGAGCCCGGGGTGGTCGAGGTCATTACGGCGGCCACCGCCGCGCCTGGGGGGCGTCACTACGGAGTCGGATGGCCGGGAGAAATCGCGGTGTTTTCGTGGCCCGGTGAGCCGGCGATCCCGGCCAGCCAGACCAGTCCAGTGCGGTGGATGCGGGCGGTCGATTGGTTGCCGTATCAACGAAAGACCTTTAATACGCCGGCTTTTCCGGGATACATTTCCGGCCACAGTACCTTCAGTCGTGCGGCTGCGGAAGTTCTGACCGCCTTCACGGGCAGCGCGTTTTTTCCGGGTGGGCTGGGTCGGTTTGAGGCCGACGCGAATACCTATCTTGTCTTTGAGCGGGGCCCCAGCAGCACGGTGACGCTGCAGTGGGCCACCTATTACGATGCGGCGGACCAAGCGGGGATGTCGCGGATCTGGGGTGGGATTCATGTGCCGGAGGATGATTTCGACGGACGACGGGTCGGCGCTCAGGTGGGCCAGACCGCGTGGTCGATGGCCCAGCGGTATTTTGACGGTTCGGTGGCGGCGGCGGCGCCCGAAGTCACGTTTTCGTGGGTCGGCCGGGATCAGATTGAATTAAAATGGACGGCGGTGCGTGGCCTGAAATACACCGTGCAGGCGTGTCCTGAATTGGGCAGCGAGTGGGTGACTCTGGCCAGATTGCCGGCGGCCATGGATACCAACGGCCGGTGGTCAGGTCCGCGCCCGGCATCCAGCAAAGGGTTTTACCGCCTCGTGCAGACCACGGCCCCGTAAATCGTGACCGCCGATTGGAGGTGGATGGGAATGCGGATGGGCGGGGCGGGG
>CAJBME010000240.1 GCA_903954065.1 uncultured bacterium | reverse complement strand
GCGGGAGTTGCAGAGCGGGAGTTGCAGAGCGGGAGTTGCAGAGCGGGAGTTGCAGAGAAGGTGTTGTAGAGAAGGTGTTGTAGAGCGGGATTTGCAGAAATCGGGCGGCGGCGGCAGGTGGTTAGATCGAGGCGGGTGGATCCGGGAGGGGTGTGGATTCCTATTATTGCGTCGCAATAGTGATATCGCTAAAAGATTTGATAATTGCGAGTCTCGGGTTCAGACTGATCGTTCGTACTCGGACGACTGAGTGAGCAGGGTGAATTTTCCGTATTGAAGCTGATGACTACTGAATTTCCAATCTGTATTTCCGGGCTGACCGGGCAGCGTTTAATGGGGCATGGGGCGTGTGGTCGTGTTTACGAGGCGGTGCGTGATGGGGGGCAGGTGTGTGCGGTGAAGGTTTTGGATGTGGATGCGGTGAACCATGCGTATGTGGGTTACTGTTATGAAAAGCTTCGGGGTTTGCCTGGCTTGCCGCATGTGGTGCCGGTGGTGGATTTTCATGATGGGGGAGCGGATGGGGAGACGTGGTATGTGATGCCGTGGTATGGGGTGCGGGTCCCGGGATCGGTCCGGGTGGAGGGGGCGACGGTGGAGGCGGAGTGCGGGCGGGTGGAAGCGGGCACGGCGTGGCGGTGGATTGCGGAGATGGCGGAAGGTTTGGCCGGTCTGCATTTGCATGCTGTTGTGCATTGTAACTTCAAGACCAGCAATGTATTTCTTGATCGTGGTCCTACGGGGGACGGGCCTCGTCGGGCGGTGATTACCGATTATGGTCAAGGTTGGATGGGTGGGGTGGAGGCGTTGCCGCTGGCGGACCATGCGTTGTATGCGCCGCCGGAGCAGTTGCGGAACCCGACGCAGATTCAGTTTGGGACGGGTGAGCGGTGGGATGTGTATGCTTTTGGGGTGACGGCATTTCGGTTGTTGACGGGGGTTTTTCCGCGTGGGCGGGGCTGGGCGGAGCGGTGGCGTGATATTGAGTTGCCTGATCCAGTGGAATTTGCGGCATTGATCGAGAAGGAAGCGGGTGTGTCTTGGCCGGGGGCACCGGTGGACGGAGCGGAGGCGGCGCGCCGGGCGGTAGTGGACAAATGTTTGCGACTCGTTCCGGGCGAGCGTTGGGTGGATGTGCGCGAAGTGCGGGACGCCTTGGTGGCGATTGACCAGCGGGTCGAGGCGGACGAGAAGCAGGCAGCTTGGCAGGCGGAGCGTGACCGCTGGAAGGCCTCGGCGGCGGCGGCGGCTTCGGCTTCGGCGGCTTCGGCGGTGGACCGCCGTCCGGTGGTTCGTCCGACGGGTGAACCGGGGCGTGGACTGAAGTGGACGGCCGGGATTTCGACGGCGGCGGCGGCGGTCCTTGGGGTCTTATCTATTTTGCACTATACGGGGCTGCGCGGGGCCAGGGCGGTGGCGGCTCAGCAGGCCAACGACCTGATTCGTCTTTCGTCGGAAAGCACCGAGGGGATGGCTCAGCGCGACCGTTCGCTTGCGGAGGTGCGACGTGCGCTGGAGGAGGCGCTGGCTGGTAACCGCCGAATAGAGGCGAATCTTGATGCCAGCCAAGCTGCGGCGGATCAGTTTTTTGAGAGTTTCCTGCAGGCGGCGGCTCAGCTTCCGGCCGAGGGAGAGCGGACCCGCCTGTTGCTGGCCGGGTACGAGCATTTTTCCAGCGTGATCACGGCGCACGGGAAAAACCCGGAACTGGCGGAAAGTTTGCTGCGGGCCCGGTGTCATCTGGCTGATATCAAACTGGCGCTCGGGGCTCCGCAGGAGGCGGCCGACCGGTTTGAAGAAGCCCGCGCGCAGATCGTCTTTTTTCTGGCGGCCCATCCCTCGCATCCGCAAGCGGGAGCCCTGCGGTTGCGCGCAGCGGACTGCCTGCTGACGGCCGCTCGTTTGCGTCTCGACGGCGGCCATTCTGATCCGGCGGTGCTGGGCGGGCTCGCGGCCTCGTTGGCTGAAGTCTCGGCGGCGGCGGAGCAAGCCGGGCATCCACCCGACTTGATGCGCCGCGTGGCGGATGGTGAATTAGTGCTGGCCCAGGCCGAGCTGGCCCGGGTCTCGGGTGATTTGCCGGCAGCCACCGGCCGGGTTGATCGGGCGGCCGAGCTGGCCAATCAAGTACTGAACGACCCGCGCCATGCTCAGCCCGGGGACAAAGTCCGGGTGGCCCGCGCTCTGCTGCTGCGCGGTCGTCTCGAGCGCCGCAAATCCCTCGCTGAAGCCGCGTTGGCCACGCAGGTCGAGACCGCGCAACTGTTGCTGGAGTGCGGGGACCAGCCAGAAGCCCTCGATCTGCTCGCTCAATGTTACGGCGAGACCGGGGCGATTTTGCAGGCGAACGGGGAAGCTCGCGACGCGGCGCGCGCCCAGGGCGAGGCGGTCAAGATCCTGAGTGAACTCGTCAAGCTGGCGCCCGAGCGGACTGATTACCGCATGATTCTGGCCGCCCGTTACGGCGACCTGGCTCAGCTGCTTCGCGAAAACGGCCAAGCCGCGCGAGCCCTTGATTATCAAAAAGGTGCCGTCGACATGGTCGAGGCGCTGCTCGAAAAAGACCCGGGCAGCATGGCGCTGGCTACCACCCTAGCTCGCTTGCGCGCAGACCTCAGCGACTTGCTGGTCGCGCTCAACCAAAAACCTGAAGCCATGACCCAGGCTCAGCAGGCCCTGCAGTTGCTCGACCGGTTGAACCTGCCCGGTCCGCCTATCTCTACCGTCGACCTCTCGCATCGCATCGCCGTGGCCCGAAGCTATGGCGTGGTCGGAGAAGTGGCCGAAGGCGCCAAACAACTTGCCGCCGCCCAGGCGTGCTTCGAAAAAGCCGTCGCCCACTACGAGACCGCGGCCGCGGCTAACCCGGGGGACGGCCTGATCGATCGCGGCCTGACTGAGGTCCGCATGCACCTCGCCCGGGTGCGCCAGTAATCCTACAAAGAAAGCTGAGCCTCTAATCGCAGAAAGCCGGCCACGCCGGCGGCGCGCGGCCACGTGCCTAGCGGGCAAGGGTCGTACAGGTTTACGCCTGCCTCGCAGAGTCGGCCCGGGGGGGCAGCGGTTATGGGTTGGCGTTGTTGGGTTGGCTTTCTCTCGGCCGGAGGGAGCGTGTTTTTCTACTGGCGGCGGCGGCGTCTATTTCTAGGCTCAGATACATGAGCCATCCCACTGTTGACCGTGTTGCCGCCTTTGTTCCCTTTCGCGAGAAGATGCGGGCTGCAGGGCTCAATGATGCCGCTATTCGAGCTTTTGCCGGCAGTTATGACGCCTTGTGCCGTGGGGCGACTGGGTTGGTGGAGGAGGCGTCCATTGAGCCTGTGACCAGCCTGCCGCAGGCGTCCGCGCTGGAGCTCACGCCGCAGCCTGAGCTTTTGCACCAGACGGTCGTCATCAAACTGAATGGGGGATTGGGGACCAGCATGGGGCTGGAGAAGGCCAAATCGCTGCTGCCGGTGCGCGGGGAGAATGCCTTTCTTGATTTGATCGCGCGCCAGTTGTTGCGGTTGAGAGCGCAGACCGGAGGTGCGGCGCCGCATTTCCTGCTGATGAACAGCTTCAGCACTTCTGACGACACGTGTGCGTATCTGGCGGCGCGTCAGCCGGCTCTAGGTGATCCCGCGGGGCTGGAACTACTGCAGAACCGTGTGCCCAAAGTGCAAGCCGCAGATTTGGCCCCTTTAAGCTGGCCTGCCCAGCCGGATCTGGAATGGTGTCCACCTGGACATGGCGATATTTATGCCTGCCTGCTGGGCAGCGGCTGGCTGGACCGGTTGCTGGCCCAAGGCGTGCGCTATGCCTTTGTTTCCAATGCCGATAACCTCGGGGCCACCCTCGACGAAACACTGCTGGCCTGGTTCGCCCAATCCGGTCAGGCCTTCGCCATGGAAGTGACCCGTCGGACCGCCGCCGATCGCAAAGGCGGGCACCTCGCCCGCCGCCGCCACGACGGTCGCCTGCTGCTCCGCGAAAGCGCCCAGTGCCCGCCCGCCGATGAAGAGGCGTTTCAAGACGTCGATCGCCACCAGTTCTTCAATACCAATAACCTGTGGATCAGGCTGGACCGCTTGCGCGACGAGCTGCTCCGCCTCGACGGACTCATCCCACTCCCCATCATCATCAATAAAAAAACAGCCGACCCCCGCGACCCCAACTCCCCCGCCGTGCTTCAGCTGGAAACCGCCATGGGTGCCGCCATCGAGTGCTTCCCCGATGCCGGAGCCATCGAGGTTTCCCGCACCCGCTTCGCCCCCGTTAAAACAACAGCCGACCTGCTGGTCGTTCGATCCGATGCCTACGTCTTGACGGATGACCTGCGCCTCGAATTGCACCCGGATCGCGCCGGCCAGCCGCCGCACATCACCCTCGATGCCTCATGCAAACTCGTCGACGGATTGGAGAAAACCTTTCCGCATGGAGCCCCCTCCCTCCGCCAGTGCCACAGTCTGAAAATCCAAGGCCCGTTTGTGGTCGAGGCTGGGGTGACCATCCAAGGTGACGTCACCCTCGTGAATACCGATCCCGAACCCAAGCGGCTGGCCGCAGGGACATACTCGTGAGGATATCGATTGCTTGATGACGGCCTAAGGCGTCGAGCTTGAGTTCAGAAGAACCCTAGTTTTCTGTAAATTACAGAATTAAGGGTGCCTCCCATCAATACCCCCTCAAGTTTTGTTTTAAGATGGTCGCGGTTTGAGGGATTAAAGTTGTCGGAGGGGCTAATTTGATGTATTAGTCTAGGTGGTAGCCCGTTCATTTTTTGGTGAAATCCCCCCAGCCTAACCCCCCATCTTCCCAGCGGCCTCGGCGACTTCAGTCCTCAGGGTCTTCAGCGGAGACGGTTTTTCCGGTGGTTGGGATTGGGGCTTCGGCGGGTGGATTGGAGGCGGTGGCGCATTTGCTCAAAGGCTTGCCGCCGGATTTTGGTATGGCGGTGGTGCTTATCCAGCATCTTGATCCCACGCATGAGAGTGCATTGAGTATTGTGTTGTCGCGGGTCACGTTGATGCCGGTCGTGGAAGCTCGGCATCGGCTCAAGGTCAAGCCAGGGCATGTTTACATTATTCCGCCGAACAAGAAGATGGGGATTTCCCGTGGGGTCTTACGGGTCATAGCGCGGGATGCGGATCACAGACTGCCGAGTGCGGTTGACTTTTTTTTCCACGAGTTGGCGGTTGATTGTGGGGCTCGGGCGATTGGGATTATTCTTTCTGGGACGGGGGTGGACGGCACGCGTGGCATTCGGGATATTAAGTTAGCGGGGGGGGTGACTTTCGCGCAGGACGAATCCTCTGCGAAGTACAGCGGGATGCCGGTCAGCGCGGGTTCGACTGGATGTGTCGATCACGTGATGCCGCCGGAAGCGATGGCTGCGGAGTTGGTGCGTCTGGAAAAGGAGCAGCGGATGGGTGCGGTGACCGGCGGAGAGCCAGAGATTACGGCCGCGGAGAGCGACTATTTTATGCAAGTCTGCTCGCTGGTGCGGGCGTACAGTGGGGTTGATTTTAAGCATTACAAACCGAACACGATTCGCCGCCGGGTGAGTCGGCGCATGGCTATTCAGAAGAAGGAAACGCTGAAGGAATATGTCGATTTTCTCCGTCAAAACCCCAGCGAAGTAGAGGCGCTTTTTCAGGATATTCTGATCTTTGTCAGCGGCTTTTTTCGCGATCCCAAGATGTTTGATGTCTTGAAGAAGAAGGTCTTTCCGCAGTTGTGTAAAAACCGCCGACAGGATGTGCCGATCCGGATGTGGGTGGCGGGCTGCTCGACGGGTGAAGAGGTCTATTCACTGGCTATCGCGTTGATTGAGTTCATGGAGAAGCAGTCGGAGCACTATGACATTCAGGTGTTTGGAAGTGATATCAACGAGAAGATTTTGGCGCGGGCGCGGGCCGGGGTGTATCCCGACGGTATTGCGGAGGATGTCTCGCCAGCGCGGCTCAGTCGTTTTTTTACCAAAACGGCGGCTGGTTATCGCATCTCCAAAGCTATCCGGGACATGTGTATTTTTGCGAGGCAGGATGTGACGCGCGATCCGCCATTTTCCAACATTGACCTGATGAGCTGTCGGAATGTCATGATTTATTTTGACGCCGCTTTGCAGAAAAAGGTCATTCCGATTTTTCATTATGCGCTGCGGCCGCAGGGGTTTCTTGTTCTTGGGATGGCTGAGTCCATTGGGTGCTGCAGTGAATTGTTCAGTATTGTGGATGCGCGCCACTCGGTGTACACCCGCACGGTATCCGCTCTGCGGACGGCGGTGGTGCCATCTGGATTTGCGAGTGGTAGCGCCCTAGTGCCCTCTGTCCATCAGGTCGTTGCCCGGCAGGTGGCGGAGCCGATGTTGAGCGAAGTGCGCAAGCAGGCTGATGCCATCATTCTGAGTAAATTCTGCCCGAGCGGGGTGGTGGTGAATTCCAGTATGCAGATCCTGCAGTTCCGCGGTCAGACCGGGGCGTTTCTGGAAAATACCCCTGGCGATGCCAGTCTGAATTTGCTGAAGATGGCCCGGCAGGGATTGGCGGTGGAGTTGCGCTCCCTGATCTCGCGGGCGGTCGAACTCAGGCGGACTGTCGAACAAGAAGGAGTGCAGGTGCGCCAAAACGGATTGGTTCTCTCGGTGGACCTCAAAGTGATCCCGTTCTCCGTGCCACCAGGATCCGAGTTGTTTTTTCTGATTTTGTTCACGGAAAAGTCATCGAAGGCGCTGCCCGCCCCGAGGAAAGGCCGGATCAGTCACGCTTCGCCACTGGAACGCGAGCTGGAGCAGCTTCGAGATGAGATTTCGGCTAGCAAGCTGTCGCTGCAGACGATTATTGAGGAACAGGAGGCCTCCAACGAGGAACTGCGGGCGGCCAGTGAAGAGGCGCTCTCGAGCAACGAGGAACTGCAAAGCACCAACGAGGAACTGGAGACGGCCAAGGAGGAACTGCAGTCAACCAATGAAGAACTGACCACCCTCAACGAGGAGCTGCAAAATCGGAATCTCGAGTTGCATCAATTGAGCGATGATTTGATCAATCTCTTCAGCAGTGTGGACATCCCGATCGTCATCCTCGGGGCCGACCTGCGTATCCGCCGCTTTACCCCCAAGGCGCGCAAGGTCTTGAACATTATTCCCAGCGACGTCGGGCGCCCGATTTCAGACTTGAAGTCGAATCTCGTCATCGATGACCTCCGGGGCATGATTGATGACGTTCTCGAGTCACTCACGACCGGTGAACACGAAGTGCAGGACTTGGAAGGCCGGTGGCATGTGCTGCGCATCCGCCCGTATAAGACGATGGATAACCGCATCGATGGTGTCGTGCTCACGCTGCTCGACATCGACGCCCTCAAGCGCAGTCTGGCCGAGGCTCAGGAGGCGCGCCAATTTGCTGAGGCGGTCATCGCCACTGTCCGCGAGCCGCTGCTGGTTCTGGATAGCGGTTTGAATGTGAAGATGGTTAACCGGAGTTTTTGCGAGTTTTTTCGCACTCGGCCTCAGGATGCTGAGAACAAAAGCATTTACGAGCTGGCGGACGGGCAGTGGGATCTGCCGGCATTGCGCGAGCTGCTGGAGAAACTTCTGCCCACCCGCTCGCCCTTTGAAGGATTCAGGGTCGAGCACGAATTCCCGCAAATCGGCAAAAAAGAACTGCTGCTCAATGCCCGGTCCATGACTGCCCCAGGTCATCAGAACCAATGGATTCTGCTGGCCATGGAAGATATCACCCCATCGAAATAAATGATCATGAAATCCTCCTCCCCCCATTCGCCCGCACGCCTGCGGTCCAAAGGTCGAAAACCTACGGATGACCGGCCTTCGTCATCCATGACGGTGGCCGCTCCCGTGCGTCGGCGGTTGCATTCACTTCCGATTTTATCGCTTCTAGATGAGCAGCGGGAAAATCTGATTTTACTCAAGTTGCAGAACGATCAACTGCGCGAAGTGCAGTCCGAGCTGGAACAGACGCGCCAGCGGTATGCGGATTTGTACGAACTCGCCCCCGTTGGATATGCCACTTTTGATGCCAGCGGCTGCATTCGCGAGATCAACCAGACGGGCGCCCGCCTACTCGGGGTCGCAGCCCCCTTGTTGATGAGGAAACCATTTGTCAGAAGGGTGGTGCCGGAAGACCGGCAGGAGTTTTTGGCGCTACTTTGGCAGTGCCGATGCAGCAACACCCCCCTCGTCAAAGTCTTCGGAGTGCAGTCGGGTGACGGAACCATCTGCCAGGTGCAGTGCGTCATCACTCTGGCCCCGGAATCCGGCCCGGAGGGACCGTGGTATCAGGTGGCGCTGCTGGACATCACGAAGCAACATGAAGTGCAATTGGCCTTGCGGCGCAGTGAAGCGAAGTTTGGGCTGCTGGCGGAGAACAGCACCGAGATCTTCTGGTTCCTGAATCTCGATCCCCTGCATTTCACTTACATCAGCCCCGCCTTTGAGCGCATCTGGGGGGTTCCGGTCGAGGAGATACTGGCTGATCATACGCGGTGGATTCAATCCGTGCATCCGGAGGACCGAGCGAGCGTCACTCAGCAGTTTTACGACTGGGTCGAAGGCACAGCTGAATCATTCGTTTGCGATTACCGGATTATTAACGGCGACCATGAGGTTCGATGGATTTCCACGCGCGGCAGTGCGCTGCCTGCACAGCCGGGGCAGCCTCGCCAGCTGGGAGGGGTCGCGCGTGACATCACCCACCGCAAAAAAACTGAGGAAGAATTGCGGCAGTCCGGTCGCTTTGCCTTGTCCACTCTTGAGGCCGTGCCTGCCGGTTTGGCGGTTCTTGACGAAGAAGGAATAATTTTAAGTTCCAATGAGTCATGGAATACGCTGGTGCTTGCTGGCGCCGGAGCTTTCCATCATTGTGCGCCGGGCACCAACTATTTGCAGGCGTGTGCGGAGGCCGCTGGTGACGGAAGGGATGCGCAGTCTGCCTGTTTTACTGTCTGCAATTATCGCCACACGTGTGCGGAGGCGGCGGTGGACGCCGGGGATGCCCCGCTGCGACTTGCCGACGGCATTCGCGACGTGATCAACGGCCTTCGGACGCTATTTGTCATGGAGTTTTCTGCTGGGGTCGGGGAGGATCAGCGCTGGTTCGTCACTCATGTCACTGTAATGCGGGGCGACGGGCCGCGCCGTGTGGTGGTAGCGCATCTTGATATCACCCTGCGCAAACAAGCGGAAAAGGACATTCGGCGTATGAATGACGAACTCGAGCGCCGGGTGGGCGAGCGCACGAGGGAATTGCAGGCGGCCAATGACGTATTGCAGCAGGAAATGGCTGCCCGTTTGCGGTTGGAGGAGGAAATTCTCGAGATCAGTGAATCCGAGCGCCAGCGCATCGGTCAGGACCTGCATGACGACCTCGGCCAACAAGTGGCCGGTGCCGTCTTTCTCAGTCAAGCCCTCGCTCGTGAGCTCACGCTGCTTTCGTCGCCGGCCGCTCAGAGCGCCAGTCGGCTCATGGAAACACTGCAAACAGCTCTCGATCTGACCCGGACCCTGGCCCGCGGATTGCATCCGGTCGCCATGGAAGTCGGCGGCTTGAGCCACGCCCTCTCCGAGCTGGTCGAAAAAACATCCCAGTTGTTCGGGAACCGTTGCGAATTTTCCTGTCCACAACCGGTCAGCGACTTGGACAACACCCAGGCCACTCACCTGTACCGCATCGCGCAGGAATCCGTGACCAATGCCGTCAAACATGGCCAGGCCAGTCACATTGCCGTGAGCCTGACCGAGACGCCGCTGACGCTGGTTTTGAGTATTCGCGACAACGGCATCGGGCTCAGCCATCCGGCGCCCAAGGCCGAGGGCATGGGGCTGCGCATCATGCGTTATCGTGCCGATATCATCGGCGGTGACCTCACTCTGACCTCTCCTCCCTCCGGCGGTACCACCGTGACGTGCACGCTGCACAGACCCTCGAAGTCAAACTAAACCAACCACTGACATGCCCCCAAAAAAATTAGAAAACTCTGGAGTGAAATCACAGCGGATATTCATCGTCGATGATCATCCTGTTTTCCGGGAGGGGTTGTCCAAGGTCATTGGACAGGAGCCGGATTTGGAAGTTTGCGGGGAGGCGGACACCGCTGCTGAAGCGTTTTCCAAAATCGACGCCTTGGTGCCTGATCTGGTCATGACAGACATTGGTCTGCCGGGCAAGGGTGGGCTGGAGTTGATTCAGGACATTCATGCCATTAATCCGGCCCTGCCGGTCGTGGTGGTCTCGATGCACGAGGAAAAGCTGTATGCGGAGCGGGTCTTGCGGGCCGGCGGTCGTGGATACGTGATGAAACAGGCCGGTCCGGCCAAAATGTTGCAGGCCATTCGCACGGTGCTGTCCGGCCGCATCGCCGTCAGTGAGGCCATATCAGCCGGGATCCTCGACAATCTTTCGCGCCCGCCGGCCAAGGACGGCGGTCCGGCCATGGGTAAGTTGAGCAACCGAGAGTTCGAAATCCTGCGCTTGATCGGGCAGGGGAGGGACAGTCATAACATTGCCGAAGCACTCCACCTCAGCATCAAAACCGTGGACACGCACCGGGGGAATATCCGGATCAAACTCGGCCTTAAGAACAGCACGGAACTCATCCACTACGCCGTACGATGGGTGGGGGATGAGGTGTGACCTTCACGGCGCGCACGTTCGTTGAGGATGGGCAGTATACAGAGTCAGATTTTTTCTGAAAACCGGCGGGGTAAACCTCCCATTGTTGAGATCGCCCCAGACGTTATCATTAATCCATAAGCAAGACCGCTTAGGACGTCGGCACCACACGTGCCATTCCCCTTTCCCTCCCAAAAATTCTATGGACCCCGGAGGCGGATGTACCCCATCCTTCCCCCGCCGCCTCCGGGGCTCCATGGAACCTTTCATTCCCTGCAGGAAAATTTCCGCGGGTGAGCGGGTGGCGATGGCGAATCCGGCTAAAGGTCCGGGAAAAGTCGGCAGCAGTGCCATCTGATCGGAGATGATTCACGATCAGACGAGTGGAGCTTATCCGGAGGGTGAAGCCCTAAAAAGAACCGGGAATCAGGATTTCTGAACGAGGCCCAGTTCGGTGACCCAATCCGTCCGCGACGCAGTTAGGTGTATCCGATAATTTGTTGAAATGAACATCATCCGCAGGCTGAGGTGGTAAGAATTAGGATGAAGAAAGTTTTAAGGAAAATGAGTGCATGTTATGAGGCGTTTTGCTGGATTGAGGAATGGGCGGGTTGTGGGATGATAGTGGTGTAAGTTAGTCATTAACTTATGTCGATACCATGGTCTCTGAAGATGGATGCACCTCCCTCTCCTCCCATTCCTCCTTGTTCCGTCTTTAGAGTACCATGGTATCCGCCCTGTTTCCGGCCACGCTATTATTCACATTACTCATCCTGACCATGTCTCTCTCACCGTCTTCTGTGTTGCCTTTGTCTTCCTTCTCTGCCCAGCCTGCCGTGATTGATTGCGGGGTGGATCAGCTTGCCGTTGCGGCCGTCGTTCACGCGCCACGGACGAAGGTCTTTGAGCGGTGGCGTCGCTTTGATGAGTTTCCGCATTTTATGAGGGGTGCGGATGACGGTCTAACGGCCGGTGGTAGCCGCATGGTATGGCGCATCCGGTTCGACTGCGGGTGGTATCCATGGGATGCAGAGGTGAATCTGTTGTCGCTGGACGATGGTATTTTCTGGCAACACAACGGCGGGGGGCGGCCCTGCCGCAACTCTGGTAGCGTTGTCTTCAGGTCGGAGTCGGATGGCGCGACACGGATTATCATCTCCTGTGAATTCGCACCGCCGGTGGGTGCCGGTCCGTTGGCGGAGTCGCTCGACTCGTTGGCCGTTCGGTTGCGGAGTGGGCTTGAGCGGTTTTACCCGATCGCGGTCCAGGACACTGAAGTCGCGGCGGACGGAACGGCGGACCGTGTGGTGAGCGGTGGGTTAGAACTGCCTGATTGGAAGCCGCCCGGCTGTGGATTGTTTCATTACGCGCCGATACCAGCGTAGCATTCTGTCACCGGGTTTTTCGCCAGCATTCGCCCGGTGGGGCAGATGCTGGCGCGTCCGTTTTTACATCTGTGCCATCAGTTTTCCTAGATCTGCAGCGATCCAGATGTGGATTTTAGGGATGAGGGACTCTCGGGCGGTGGTAGAGGGAGATTTTGCGGCCTAGAAATCGGAGTGATCGAGCCACGCGCGGCTTGAAGCGCTTTTGGGAATCAGAGTGGGTCGAAAGTTGAGAAGTTGCGAGTTGAGGATCAAAACAAACGGGTTGGGGGTGCGGCGGATGGTTTGATGTCAGGCCAGAGCTTAAAGCCGTCAGTAATTACCTGAAGGCGCTGTTCAGTCGTGGGATGGATGAGTGTGCGATGTTTTGCCGGATTGAGGAGAATCAGATTGATGGGATGCTGAGGGGTGAAGTTAAGCGTTGTCTTCACTGAATGCCATGGGCCCTGGAGGCGGGTGCAGCCTCCTCCCGAGTCCGTCTCCGGGGTTCCATGGTGCTAAGATGTGAGTGGTTTTTTGATTCTTAATCCTTCCCTGTTACGAGCCATGACGCCGTTTTCCCTCATTTCCTCCTCTCCCATTATTGAGGCTGATTCCTGTCTGGTGAATGGCCGGGTTGATGCCATCACTGTTTCCACGGCCATTCGGGCACCGCTGCGGCATGTTTTCCAACAGTGGCGCCGTTTTGATGAGTTTCCTCATTTCATGAGAGGTGAGGAGGATGGATTTATCTACGGCTGGAGTCGGCTGGTCTGGCGGATTCATTTCGATGGTACATGGTATCCGTGGCATGCCGAGCTCAGCCGTCAGCTGGTGAATGAAAGCATTTTCTGGAGTCAGTGCGGCGGTGGTCGGCCCTGTCCTAATTCGGGGGGTGTCCATTTCAGTCCTGACATCGGTGGCGCCACGCGCATCACTATTAACTGCGAGTTTGAGCCGCCCGTGGCTTCTGGACCGTTGGCTGAATCAATGGAGAAGCTGGCGGTCCGGCTTCGCTGGGGTTTGGAGCGTTTTCAGGAAAGCGTGCTCGACGGCGCGGGTGGTTCTTTCGGACGGTGTGTTTAACCTATTCGTTCGTCTTGAGATATTTTGAGGATCTCGGCGATCATAGCGAGATACTGCTCAACTACGCTCTGGTTTCGTTAGGGAGTGGAGCGGTCGATCGCTGATGATATTCGGGATGGTCATGACTGGCCTGGCCGGTGGCTGCGGTCGGCCCTTGGTCCGCTGGGCTGACGGTTCGAGGGTTCCTCGCTCCTGACCGGTTTATGCCCCGGCCTCTCTCAGCCGATGGCTGAGAGAGGAGGCGGATTTTGTGATATTGCTGTCGGCGGGGTAGCACTCATTTTGTCCCGTTCCCTCTCATCCTTCATGAGTCCTTCCCGCCATCGCCGATTTCTGTGGGCCCTTTTCTGCAGTCTAGTAGGAGCCAGTCTTTCGGCGCTCGATACCGCTACTCCTGCGACCAAGGGCGCTGATTTTGAGCAGAAACGAGTCCGGGACCGCACCCGGCCGGCCGAGCCGGAGCCGGTCGCGCCCGCCTGTAGCTGGCCCGGGTGATTGGTAGCGACCCGCAAACGGCTGTGGCGCTGGTCACGATCTCGGCCGCCGGGCTGACTCCGGCGACGACGTGGCACAGAGCCAAGGGGCGCGTCGGCGACGTCGTGTTGGCTGTCTGGATATCTGACGCGAGCTCAACGGAGGACCCTCGGGAAAGGAGGCCGGCGGCGGGCGGCTTATGATTTGAAATCCCGCGACTGAAAAGCGAGCCAGCCGATGATGAAGCAGGTGGCGTCGACCCCGAGGAGGAACGTATAATCTTTGACGAGCTGGGCCCAGGGGATGGGGTTGGCGAAAAATTTCGCATAGACCGCCATGTGATTGAGCAGCGAGAATTCCTTGTAGCCGGTGGCAAACGGCAGAGCGAGCAGGATCATGTCGACGATGCTGACGGTGACGGCCATAATGGCGGCAGTCGCCGGCTTGATTTTGAAGCATGAAAACATGAACGCGACGGAGGCCGTCGTCAGTGTGCTGAGGGCTAGCAGGGGCAGGCCGCCGAGGTAGCGGAGCAGGCCGTCGGCGAACGAATACATTTCAAACACCCCCTGTTCAGGGGCCCAGATGAACATGCCGCCGCCCCATCCCCGGTTCAGCGCTCCCGCGGCCAGCGAGGTCAGTCCAATGAAAAAGATCAGCGCAAATGTGTAGATCGTGCCGGCGCAGAATTTCAGGGCGAGGATGCGCAGCCGGCTCACCGGTCGGCTCATGAGGAGTCGAAACGATCCTTCTTCGGTTTCCTTGGCGACAATGTCCCCCATGACAAGGGCGAGGTAGATGCCGCCCAGTAGGAAAACCGTCCAGCTGATGATGAGAAAACTGAGCGAAAGCATCGACCAATAATCTGTGAAATCGAAGCCTCCCGATTCAATGAGCCGTTGAAAGTGGCGGCGCGCAGGCGGGGTATTGAGAATCCACACCAATCCGGCTTCGAGCCCGAGAAAGGCGCCGAAGCCGACATAGGTTCGTTTGCGGGCCGACATTTTGACCAACTCGCCCCACAGCTGACGAAGAAAAAGGATCATGCGCTCACTTTCAGGTAAAGGTCTTCCAGAGTTTCCTTGTGCCGATGCACCTCGCGTACGCGCAGCCCCGCCTGCACGGCCGCGGCCACGACTTCGGCCACATCAAGGTTCAGGGGAAGAGTGAGGTGAGACTCGCCGTCCGGCCAGCCTCCGAGCGGCTCCGCCACGGCCACCAACCGGGCCCAGTCATCGACGACAAAGGAAAACCGTTGGCTTTGCTGACGAAGATCGGCGCCGTCGCCGGTGTACATCAGGCGGCCTCGCTTGATGATGGCCACCCGGTCACATAACAGTTCGACTTCCGCCAACAAGTGGGAATTAAACAGAATGGTCATGCCGCGCTCGTCGCGCAGCCGCAGGACAAAGTCACGGAACTCGCGAATTCCTTCAGGGTCAAGGCCATCTGTTGGTTCGTCCAGTAGTAGGACTTCCGGGCTCGGCAGCAACGCCTGAGCCAAGGCCAGCCTCTGCCTCATGCCATGACTGTAGGTGCCCACTGGGTGTTTGATGCGCTCGGTGAGATTCACCAGATCGACGACGCGGCTGATTTCGGTGCGGTCGGTGAAGCCACTGAGGGCGGCGAGGATTTTGAGGTTTTGCCACCCGCTGAGGTAGTCGTAAAATGCGGGGGCTTCGAAGATGGCACCGACTTTGCGCAGGGCTCGGTTGCGTTCCTGCTGGACGGAAATACCATCAATGCGGACCTCGCCTTGATCGGGATAAACCATGCCGAGCATGCACCCGAGCAGAGTGCTTTTGCCGGCGCCATTGTGGCCGAGGAGCCCGAAGATTTCACCTTTTCGCACCGTGAAGCTCACGGCATCAACCGCCTTGCGTTCTTTGGTGAAGGTTTTGGAGATGGCGTCGATTTCAACCATGGCAGGCCGTAAGTGAACGGCTCCAGAGTCTGCCCGGACGCCTTGGATGAGCAAGTCGTGGATTTTAGGCTTTCAGCAGATGGGCCAGCAGGTTGAGCAGGCCAATCAGAGCAGCCACCAGCACCACCGAGGTCAGAATGTGGCGTCGGCGTTCGCGGGCGACGGCGCGTTTCTGCAGCTTGGTCAGTCGTCGCTGCGGACGTTGGCGCCCCGCGCCCTCTTCCGCCGGAACCACGTGCCGCGCTGATTCCCGGCGTCGGCGCTCCAGGGCCGGCGCCGTCGCCACCCGGTTCTCGAGCTCGGCAATGCGCGATCGCAGGTCGATTTCATCCACATCCACCGACGGGTGCGTGGATCGCCCATGCATAACCAGCTTGTGGACAAAGCGGTTCGGTTGACGCGTGCTTGCGGGGCTGGACATGGAGTGATCAGGGGGGATAAA
The DNA here is from genome assembly GCA_903954065.1 of uncultured bacterium. GTDB lineage: Bacteria > Verrucomicrobiota > Verrucomicrobiia > Verrucomicrobiales > V1-33 > CAJBME01. Next base: position 68,719 of record CAJBME010000240.1, on the reverse strand, counting down.
TCAAAAAATCATGCTCAATACGACCGCTGCCACACCCAGTACAAAGAGCGGCAGTGTAAAGGCAAACCCACTGAGCAACCAATAACGGAAATCATGAGCCGGGACCATCGGGATGTCAGCCGGTAAAAGTCCCGTCTGCACGCCCATCGACAGGCAGGTCGAGGTGCGCGCGCACACCCGCTCATAATCCGCCCGTGCCTCGTTGATGACCGCCAAGGCGTGGTCCGCCTGCTCCACCACCCCCGGAGCATGCCAGTCCTCAATGACAATTGACGTCAACGCCCGATAGTGTCGCGAAATGTCATCCCGCGCCTGCAAAAGCGTCTCCAATTGGCGTTGAGTTTCCGTGGAGGCGCGCTCTAGCGTAACCAGCTTGCCCGAAAGCTTTTCATGAAGTTCCGCCCGCCCGCGCGTATACTCGCGCTCCTTGCGGGTCACTTCCTCCAACTCCTCCTTCCGGCGCTCTACTACCCGTGCTTGGTTTTGAAGGTTGAGCAACTCCTCCTGCGTGCGGGCCAGCTGGAGCTCAAAATCTTCCTCGTCCCCCATGGCCCTCGCCGGAGGGTTTAACCTCGATACCGGGGCCGGCAGCACATCATCCTCAAACTCAATCCGAAATTCATCTGATCCGAGCGGAGAAAGGCTTTTCGTGCGAGGTGAAAAAGAAGACATAAATTCTGAGAAAAGTCAGGCTGTTACCCGACATGTTGATAATCTTTTATAGTTAAGGTTTCCAGAATTATTTACGATATTTTCAACAGGTCTGGCAATATTTGTTCTCACGAACAGTTTTAGCCTGTAACGTAGAAATGTGGGGGGTGAGAGTGAGCTGCAGGCGGTTTTGGTGGCGGCGCACGGTGACGGGGTGGTTGAAGAGCTGGCTGAGGTGCGAGCTGGTGAGGGTTTGGTGGCGGGGGCCTTGGGTGAGGATGCGGCCGTCGCGGAGGAGTAAGGCGTGGGTGAATGCTGGGGTGATTTCCTCCACGTGGTGGGTGACCAGCACCAGTCCTGGGCCTGCGGGTTCGCTGGTCAGGGAGTGCATAAACGTGAGGAACCGTTCCCGGGCCACGGGATCCAGCCCGGAGCAGGGTTCGTCCAGGATGAGCAGTTTGGGATCGGCGATGAGAGCTCGGGCGATGAGGATTCGTTGCCGTTCGCCTTGGGAGAGCACGGCCCATGGTCGGCGGGCGAGGTGGGCGCAGCCGACGCGTTCTAGCCATGCGGCCGCTGTGGCTAGGTCGGCGCGGGTCAGGGTGCCCCAAAAATTGAGCATGGCATACCGGCCTGAGGCGACGACCTCCCGGGCGGATTCATTTTCTTCGATGCGTTGGCGCAGATTGCTGCTGACGATACCGATGTCGCGCCGGAGCTCGCGCCAGTCTGTTTCTCCAAATTTGCGGCCCAAGACGCTGAGGCCACCGGCGGTGGGCATCAGATACCCGGTCAGGGCCATGAGGAGGGAGGTTTTTCCCGAGCCGTTGGCTCCGAGAATAACCCAGTGTTGTCCAGCCTCCACGCGCCAGGCGACGTGGTCGAGGATGACGGCCCCCTCTCGTTTCACCAACAGTCCGTCGACCTCGATCAGGGGTGGGCGCAGAGGGTTGGGGGTGGGGTGGAGGGGCGAGGATATTTCCACGTTGTTTACTGGGTGTGAGGGGGCCGTCCTTGGGGATGGCCTAGAGCATAGGTTCCGGCGCTCGTGACTAGATGTGAATGGCGTGGCCCGAGGCTTGGGCCACGGCTTCGTGGATGGCTTCAGCCAGCGTCGGGTGCGCGTGAATGGTGGCCTCAATGTCTTCGTATGTCAGCTCGCTATTCATAGCCAACGCGAATTCGGCAATCAGCTCCGTCGCTTCATTGCCAATGATATGTGCTCCGATGATTTCTCCGTGGGGTTCGCCAATCAAGACTTTGACAAACCCATCGGCATCGGCGGCGGCCACCGCCTTGCCGCTGGCCAGGAACGGGAATTTGCCCACTTTGAATTTGAGGCCTTTCTCGCGCGCGGCGCGTTCGGTGAGGCCGACGCTGGCCACCTGTGGCTGGCAATAAGTGCAGCCGGGGAAAAGATCCACCTTCCGGGGTTTGAACTTGGCATCGAACATGCCGTTGACGGCCTGAATGGCTTCAAACATGGCCACGTGAGCCAGCCAGGGCGGGCCGATGATGTCGCCTGCCGCAAACACGCCGCGCAGAGAGGTCTGATAGCGTCCGTCGGTTTGGATGTAGCCGCGGTCGGTGAGGGCGGGCGTCGAGCCGCCGGGGAGCAGCGGCTTCACGCCAATGGCCACAAGGCAGGTCGCGGCCGTCAGTACTTCCTGGCGACCATCCTTCTCCACAGTGACCTCCACGTGAGTGCCATGGTCCTTGGTGGCGATGACACGGGTGCCCGTGCGTATGCCAACCCCGAGTTTATTGAATGATTTTTCTAGGGCCTGACTGACCTCGGTGTCTTCCACGGGCAGCAGGTTCGGCAGCATCTCGATGACAGTGACTTTGGTGCCGAAGGCGTGGAAAAAGTAGGCAAACTCAATACCGATGGCCCCGGCGCCAATGATGAGGATGTCTTTGGGCTGAGTCGCCAGCACCATGGCCTCATGACTGCTGATGACGGTGGTGCCGTTAAACGGTAGTCCGGGCAAATCGCGGCTGACACAGCCGGTGGCCACGAGGATGTTGGTTCCCTCCACTGTCGAGGTGGTGCCATCGGCCGCCGTCACTTGCACGGTGTTGGCGGTAGCCAGCGCGGCTTCGCCCTTGATGTAATCAACCTTGTTTTTGCGAAAGAGGAATTCGATGCCCCCAGCCATTTTGTCACTCACCTTTCGGCTGCGACCGATGATGGTCGGCCAGTCATACGAGAGGCCTTCGATTTTGATCCCCATCTCCTGCGCCTTGTGGGTCAGCGTGTGGTAGAGCTCTGCGTTTTTGAGCAGCGCCTTGGTGGGGATACATCCCCAGTTCAGACAGGTTCCGCCGGCGCGTTCTTTTTCGACGCAGGCAACTTTTTTTCCCAATTGGGCGGCCCGGATGGCGCCGACGTAACCCGCCGGTCCGCCACCCACAACAACAAGATCATACTTCGACGACATAAGCCTGCAGCCAACGCGGCCTGCCGCGCTTTTCAAAGAGAATCGCGCGCGGATCGTGCGGCTTCCTCGCGCGACCGGCCTTGCTCGTGCCGCAGGACGCTCAAGCAGACAAAGGCGGCGGTCTCGACGCGCAGGGTGAGCGGGCCGAGGGAGACCGGCCAGAGGCCAGCGTCGCGGAGCTGGGCGTATTCTTCGGGGGTGAAATCACCCTCGGGCCCAATCCAGACGACGGCATCCATCGAGGCTGCTTCCGGGGTGGGCGTCGGAACGGGCGGAGAGGGAGGCCACAGCGCGGAGAGCGGCTTGACGGGCGATTCCAGACTGGCGAGCAGGGGGAGTGCGAACGAGGGCGGGGGAGCGATGAGCAGTGCCTCCGGAAGCGTTCGAGGGGTGCGGACCCATGGTAACCAAGGTTGTCCGCATTGTTTACAGGCTTCGACCGCGATGCGTTGCCATTTGCGCTGCCGTTCGGGCCGGTCGCTGGCGTTGAGGCGGACGACGGTGCGTTGCGTGAGCAGCGGCACAATCTCGGTGGCGCCGAGTTCGACTGCTTTTTCAATGATCCAGTCCATCGTGGAGCCTTTGGGTACGGCGACCGCGAGGACCAGTCTGGCTGGGGGTGGAGGCAAGAAACGGATGGGGCCGAGGCGCACGCGAGTTTCTTTTTTGTGGAGGCTGCTAATTTCGCCTATGGCGGTTCTCCCTTGACCGTCAATGATCTGGACGCTGTCCCCGACGGCGCCGCGAAGGACGGAGGCGACGTGATGAGACTCGCCTGGGTCGAGGGTGATTTCGGTGGCGTCTGCGGCCCACCGGTCTTTAGGTACGTAAAATCGCATGGGGATGGCCTAGGCGAGATCAGCTCGGGGGTCTATCTGGAAAGTTTCGGCGAGGCCAAAGAAGAAAGTCGTAAAAATCACTTGCGAATGAAACGTCTGGGATAATAGTCGCCCCTCCTTCTTGGCAGTGCTGGGTCAGTGCTGCTCACAGGATTTATCGGGACGCGCTCCGGAAAAGAAGCGCACGTTCACAGTAGAGTTGTCTCCGGTTGGAGACGGCGCGAACGCGGTCCCGATAAGTGTTGCAAGAGGGGAGAATAACAGGGAAGACCGCCCAGCCCACTTCGGAATCGCATTTCCGTCCGATCGTCATGCCAACCATTCAACAGCTTGTCCGCAAAGGTCGTACCCCGGCCCGCGTGAAATCGAAGTCTCCGGCGATGGAGAACTGCCCGGCTCGCCGTGGCGTTTGCCTTCAGGTGATGACGCGTACGCCCAAGAAGCCTAACTCGGCTTTGCGGAAGGTGTGCAAAGTCCGCCTTACCAATGGATACGAAGTCATCGCCTACATCGGTGGTGAAGGTCACAATCTTCAGGAACACTCCATCGTGCTCGTCCGCGGTGGTCGTGTAAAGGATCTTCCAGGGGTTCGCTACCACGTGGTACGCGGCGCCCTTGACTGTCTCGGAGTTGATAAACGCCGCGTCAGCCGCTCCAAATACGGCGCCAAACGGCCGAAACCCGGGGCCCCTGCCGCCGCCACGAAGGGCAAGAAGTAACCGCCCCGTCATCTTACTGGTCTAGTCCACACTCAATTTTACCTTTCACTTTCACTCACCATGGCCCGCCGCAAACGCGTCTATCACAAGCCCGACTACCGCGATTCACGCTATGATTCGCCGCTCGTCGCCCGTTTCGTCGCCAAAATGATGAGCGGTGGCAAGAAATCCACAGCCGAGCGCATCGTCTACGCCGCGATCGACAAGGTCAACGAAAGCTCCAGCTCCGTTGATCCGTTGGAAATCTTCAACCGCGCTGTGGAAAACGCCAAGCCCCGTCTCGAAGTGAAATCCCGCCGGGTCGGTGGCGCCACCTATCAGGTGCCGCTCGAATTGTCGGCTGACCGCTCTGAATCACTCGCCATGCGCTGGCTTATCAATTACGCCCGTAATCGCAAAGGCACTCCGATGTGGTCGGCTCTGGCCAACGAAATTCGCGACGCCGCCACCGGTCAAGGCAGCGCCATCCGCAAACGCGATGACGTGCACAAGATGGCTCAAGCCAACCGCGCGTTTGCTCACTTCCGTTGGTAGTCCACGCTTGGTCCACTCTTTCCTGCGTCTCCACCTTTTTCGTCACTTTTAGTTTCACGTTTCATGTCGGCCAATCCCAACAGTCCTCATCGCCAGTATCCGCTTGAGCGGACACGCAACATCGGTATTGCCGCGCACATCGACGCCGGCAAAACGACGCTGACCGAGCGAATTCTGTTCTACACCGGAATGGTCCACCGTATCGGTGAAGTCCACGACGGTGCCGCCACCACGGACTGGATGGAACAAGAAAAAGAACGCGGTATTACCATCACGTCGGCCGCCGTTACCACCAAGTGGAAACAGCTGCCCAATGACGGGGTGTTTAAAGGATTCGAAGGAATCGAAATGCGGGTCAACGTCATCGATACCCCGGGTCACGTCGATTTCACCGCTGAGGTGGAGCGCTCGCTCCGAGTTCTCGATGGTGCGGTTGCCGTTTTTTGTGGTGTCGCCGGCGTCCAGCCGCAGTCGGAAACCGTCTGGCGCCAAGCCAACAAGTACGGAGTTCCTCGCATTGCGTTCGTCAACAAAATGGACCGCACTGGTGCAAATTTCCAAAACGTCGTCGATGACGTGCGCAACAAACTTCGCGCCAATGGTTGGCCGATCCTCATCCCGATCGGCGCCGAAGATCAGCTGAAAGGACAGATCGACGTCATCGCGAAGAAAGCGGTCGTTTATTCTGATAACGACAAGTTTGGTTCGACCTACGACGTAGTTGATTTGACGCCTGAGCAGCGCGCCATTGCCGACGAAGCGTATGATGGCCTGGTCGGTGCCTTGTGTGACGTGGATGATGAAATCGGCACGATGTTCCTCGAAGAAAAGCCGATTTCCGTTCCTGATGTGAAGGCAGCTTTGCGCCGGGCCACGATTGGTAACAAAATTGTCCCGATTGTCGGTGGTTCCGCCTTCAAGAACAAGGGCGTCCAGTATCTGCTCGATGCTGTGGTCGATTATCTTCCGAGCCCGCTCGACATTCTTCCAGCCAAGGGTGTCAATGCGGACAATCCAGAAGAGACGGTGCTCGTTCCGGTTAACGATCATGACAAGTTTGTGGGTCTCGCTTTCAAACTCTGGTCCGATAAATTCGGTCGCCTGACTTTCTTCCGTGTTTATTCCGGCATGCTTTCGAAGGGTGACACGGTTTACAATCCAAGGACTCGGAAAACCGACCGGATTGGACGGATCATTCAGATCCAAGCCAACGTCCACACGGATATTGAAACGTGTTATGCGGGTGACATCGCGGCCATTGTCGGTCTGCGCAATGTGACCACCGGTGACACGCTGACGGCGGATGGCAACGAAGTCTTGCTCGAGCCACCATCATTCCCGGATCCGGTCATCAGCATGGCTATCGAGCCACGGACCAAGGGCGACCAAGAAAAAATGTCAGGTGCTCTGCAGCGTCTTTCGGAGGAGGACCCAACCTTCCGCGTCTTTACGGACGAAGAAACTGGCCAGACGATTATTGCTGGGATGGGTGAGCTCCACCTCGAAATTCTCCGGGATCGTATGCTCCGCGAGCACAAGGTGGAAACCGACGCCGGTAAACCTCAGATCGCCTACCGTGAAACTATCACGCAAAACGCGGAAGGTGAAGGCAAGTTGGTCAAACAATCGGGTGGTCGCGGTCAGTACGGACACGTTGTTCTGCGCATCGCCACTGTCGAGAAAGGCAAGGGCATCACGGTGGAAAGCAAAGTTGTCGGCGGTACGATTCCAAAGGAATTCATCCAGCCAGCTATCAACGGCGTGAAAGAAGCGGTACTGAACGGCATCATCGCAGGTTATCCAGTGGTTGACTTGCATGTTGAAATTTACGACGGCAGCTACCATGACGTCGATTCCAACGAAAACGCCTTCAAGATGGCCGGCATTTTCGCGCTGAAAGACGCGTTGAAGAAGGCCAAGTGCATTTTGTTGGAGCCAATCATGGCCGTGGAAGCGGTCACCCCGGAGACAAACCAGGGCGACATCATGGGCGACTTGAACCGTCGTCGTGGACGCATCAACGGCATCGACAGCAAAAATGGTTTGGCCATCATCAAGGCGGAAGTTCCGCTGGCTGAAATGTTCGGTTACTCGACAGCCATCCGCACGCTGTCATCCGGCCGCGCTTCCTACACCATGGAACCCGCTAAATTCGAAGAAGTTCCACGCAACATTGTGGAGCAAATTGTCGAATCCCGCGGCGGCAAAAAAGACAAGGAATAACTTCAGCTGACCGCACCCCTTTACCACTCTTCATCATGGAATCGCAACGCATTCGCATCCGGCTTCGCGCCTTTGACTGCCGCGTGCTCGACAAATCAGTCGTCGAGATCGTGGATACCGCCAAGCGCACCGGCGCCTTGGTGGCCGGCCCCATCCCGCTGCCGACGCGCATTGAAAAATTCACCGTCAACCGTTCTCCCCACGTTGACAAAAAGTCTATGGACCAGTTCGAGTTGCGCACTCACAAGCGCCTCTTGGATATTGTCAATCCTACGATGAACACGGTCGATGAGCTCAAAAAGCTCAATCTCCCCGCCGGTGTCGACATCACGATCAAAATCTGACCTTTCGCACCGAACCCACCCTTAAACGAGGACGCACGACATGAGCTTGGGACTGCTTGGAAAAAAACTGGGGATGACCCGCATTTACACCGATCAAGGCGAGGCTGTGGCCGTCACCGTGGTTGATGTGAGTGATAACGACGTGGTGCAGGTGAAGACTGCCGACATTGATGGCTATCGCGCCGTCCAGGTTGGCTTTCAGAACGGCAAAGCCAAACACCTGACAAAACAGGAACAGGGCCATTATACGAAACACGGGACGCCCCTCAAACGGCATGCTCGTGAGTTCCGGCTCGCTGACGGCGTGGAGGCTCCTGCAGAAGGAACTTCCTTGACGGCAGATCTGTTCCAAAAAGGTCAATTTGTCGACGTCATTGGCGTCAGCAAGGGCCGGGGTTTTCAGGGGGTAGTTAAGCGCTATGGATTTGCCGGACAGCCTGCTTCCCACGGTTCTATGATGCACCGCCGGACTGGATCGATTGGTTGCCGATTGACTCCGGGCCGGGTCTGGAAAAACCAGAAAATGCCAGGTCACATGGGTCAAGTGCGTCGCACCACTCAAAACTTGCAAATTGTGGAAGCCCGGACGGCTGACAATGTGATCTTGATCCGCGGAAGTTTCCCCGGTGCCAAGGGTGACCTCGTTGTCATTCGCCCGGCGAAGAAGAAGTCGGCTCCTGCCGCGTAACCTCCCGAAACCTGTTTCCCTGTTTCCCTTTTACCCTGGACACTCTGATGGCCACTGTTCTCACTCTCGAAGCCGCTCGTTCGGCACAGTTGACTGTTCTCGATCAGCCTAAGAAGGCGTCGCAGGCAGTTCACGATACTGTGACCGCTATGCGTGCCAATCGCCGTTCCGGCTCGGCAAATACTAAGACCCGCAGCGAGCTGCATAAGCCCGATAAAAAGCCTTGGCGTCAGAAAGGCACTGGCCGCGCTCGTGCCGGTACCCCGAACAGCCCGATTTGGTGTGGTGGTGCGGTCATTTTCGGCCCAAAACCTCGCGATTATTCCAAAAAGGTAAATAAGAAGGTCAAGCAGCTCGCCCTGCGCGCCGTGCTCAGTTCGCGGATCCAAGCCGGAGATGTGATACACGTCACTGAGTTCACCGTTGCCGACGGCAAGACCAGCAGCTTTATCAAGCTCCTCGGTGCCACCACCGATGCTTCCAAAGTCCTGATCATCGCCGGTCAGTTCGACGAAAAAACATATCTTTCCGCCCGCAATCACGGTGCCACCCAATTGACTACGGCTTCCGATGTCAACGTGGAGCAGCTCGTCAACTACCGGAAAATCATTCTCACCAGCGATGCGCTTCCAGTGCTCGCCCAACGGACCGCCGCCTAAGCCATGCAAAACCTGTCGCACGTCATTAAGACCATTCGTCTCAGCGAGAAGGCTACCCTTCTGGTCGAGAACAACAACAGCTACGTGTTCGAGGTCCATCCAAAGTCGACCAAGCAGGAAATCGCGCAGGCGGTGGAAGCTGGTTTCGGCCTGAAAGTGGTCGCGGTCAACACGCTCAACTACGCTGGCAAAGCCCGCCGTAAACGCACTCCGCAGGCTGGCTTCACCGCTGACTGGAAAAAGGCCATCGTCAAGCTGGCTCCAGGCGAGAAAATCGATCTCACGTAAGTTCATCCCGTCCATTTTTTTCTTTTCTAGGAGATAACCTCATGGCTCTCAAGACTTTTCGCCCACTCACACCATCTTGCCGATTCAAGGCACTTCCGACTTTCGAGGAAGTGACGAAGTCGAAGCCAGAGAAATCGCTTGTCTTCACGCTGAAGAAGAGCGGCGGTCGCAATCACTCCGGTCGCATCACGTGCCGTCACATTGGTGGTGGGCATAAGCGGAAGTACCGCATGGTTGACTTCAAGCGTTCCCGTACCGACAGCGCTAAGGTCATCGCCGTGGAGTATGATCCGAATCGTTCGGCCCGCATTGCTTTGATTCAGTACCCAGATGGCGCCAAGAGCTATATCTTGGCCCCTGCTGGTCTGGTTGTCGGTGCCACGGTCCAAGCCGGGCCCAAGGCTGCGCCTGAAGTCGGCAATGCTTTGCCTCTCAGCGCGATCCCTCTGGGCTTGCAGGTTCATAACATCGAATTGGAACCAGGTCGCGGCGGCAAAATCGCTCGCGCTGCCGGTCAGGCCGCTGTTTTGAGCAACCGCGAAGGTGATTATGCACTCTTGAAGATGCCTTCTGGCGAAATTCGTCGTCTGCATGCTCGGTGTCTGGCCACGATCGGCCAAGTCGGCAATGTGGATCACATGAATGTCATCTCCGGTAAGGCCGGTCGCAGTCGCTGGATGGGCATCCGCCCGACGGTTCGCGGGATGTGTATGAACCCAGTCGACCACCCGAACGGTGGTGGTGAGGGTAAATCGAAATCCGGCGGTGGTCGTCAGCACTTGAAGAGCCCATGGGGCCATGCCAAGGGGCAGAAGACACGCAATCCTAAAAAGGCGACCAACAAGCTGATCGTTCAGCGTCGCAAAAAGTAACCCCTCACGGTCACCGCATCACTTCTCCATCCTATGGGACGCTCACTCAAAAAAGGCCCTTTTGTTCAGCAGAAATTGCTGGTCAAAATCGACAAGCTCAATTCGGCCAATCAGAAAAAACCGATCAAAACCTGGTCCCGTGCCAGCATGGTCACGCCTGACTTCGTCGGTCACACCTTTCTCGTGCACAACGGCAAAGACTTCCCCACGGTCTACGTCACGGAAAACATGGTCGGTCACCGCCTCGGTGAATTCAGCCCGACTCGCAAGTTCATCAGCCACGGCAATCACACAGCCAAGGTCAGCAAGTAGTTCTCTTTTTCCTTTTTCCATGGTCTTGTCACTGTCATCATCCTCATTGCTTTTGTCTGCCTCTCTGGCGGTCAGCAGCGTGGGTGTGTACGGTGCTCAGGCCCAGGACGCTCAGTTTGATGCCATAGAATGCCGAACGGCACTCAAGGCCGCTCTGGCGCAAAACAAGGTCTTGCAAGATCGGTACCACGCTGAGACAGCTGCCAACAATGCGATGGCGGTCAAGGTTGGTATTCTGAGCGCCGAGGCTTCGGCCGCTCGGGAGGAGGCCTTGCAACTTCGCCAGCGAGCCGAACTGACCGGTGCGCCTGCCACTACAGCCGTTTTGGAAAGTCGCTTGCTTGATGCCATCAACGATTTGCGTCTGACGCGGGCCAGTGAGGCAGCCGCTCAAGAAAGTCTTCATCAACTGATCGAATGCGCTCAAGCGGTGCTTCAGCCGGGTGCGGTTGAAGTTCCAGCGGTTCGCGAAGCCTTAGAATCTGCTTTAATCGCGGCCACAGCTCTCGCTGATGCGGATTCTTCTGTCGAGCCGGTCGCCGCCTCCTCGCGAATTGAGTCCAGCCGCATCGTCAGTATTAAACCCGAGCAACGTTTGCTTCTCATCAATGCGGGTCAGCGTGCCGGTCTCAAACCCGGGACGCCTCTTAGAATTTATCGTAACGATCGCCCCCTCGCTTCCGCCGTCGTGGTGGAAGTACGCAACAGTTTAAGTGGAAGTGTCGTCACCGCCCTGGAAGGAGAGGAGTTTCCTCAGGTTGGTGACACTCTTCGCTTGCTCTCAGAGTCAAACTAGGCCATTTCACCGCCCCCTTCGAACCCGAATCAATCATGGAAGTCCGAGCCATCGCCCGTCAGCAGCGCATCTCGCCCCTCAAGGCGCGGGAAGTCGCTCGCGAAATTCAAGGTCTGTCCGCCTCGCGCGCTCTGGACCTGCTTAATTTCGTGCCGAAAAAAGCCGCAACATTGATCGGTAAAACGCTAAAAAGCGCCGTGGCCAATGCGGAGCACAACAATGGACTGGCTCCCAACAGTCTGGTCGTCAAAAGCGCCATCGTCACTGAAGCCCGCCACCTCGCCCGCATTACCCAGCGCGCTAAGGGCTCTGCTTCCGCGATTAAACGCCGCAGCAGTCATATCACTATCGTCCTCTCCGACGAGATCCCACTTCCTCAGCCAAAGCAGAAGGGCGCCGGTCGTAAACCAGCCGCCTAGTCAATTCCGCCTTACACCGTACTCGCACCTTCATCATGGGCCAAAAAGTCAATCCAATCGGTTATCGACTCGCCGTCACTAAAGACTGGCGTTCGAAGTGGTTTGCCACGAAACAGGAATTCGCGGACAATCTTTACAGCGATCACCGCATTCGTGCGTATCTGAAAAAGCAGCTGTCCTTTGCGGCGGTTTCTAAGATTTTGATCGAGCGTGCGTGGAACAGCGTACGAGTGACTCTTTTTACCGCCCGTCCAGGACTGGTCATCGGTAAAAAAGGCGCCGAAATTGAGCGTTTTAATGCCGATATTTCCGCTCTTTGTGGTGGCAAGCAGGTCAAAATCGACATTTACGAAATCAAGCAACCCGAGCTTGACGCGCAGCTTATCTCAGAGAACATCGCACTCCAGTTGGAGCGGCGTATTGCTTTCCGGCGGGCGATGAAGCGGGCTGTTCAGACCGCTATGGATTTCGGGGCCGAAGGGATCCGAGTTCGTTGTGCTGGCCGTCTTGGCGGTGCTGAGATCGCGCGTACCGAGCAATATCGTGAAGGTAAAGTTCCTTTGCAAACATTGCGGTGCAATATTGATTACGGCTTTTCCGAGGCGCGCACAGTTTACGGCATCATTGGTGTCAAATGCTGGCTCACGAAGAAAGAAGAGGACGATTCAAGCAACGTTCAAAAGCGTGAAACACGCGAACCGCGCGAAGCCCGTCCCCGTACCCCACGCGAAAATCCTGAAGTTCGCGCTTAATCGACTGACTCACATACTTTCTTTCCAGGCATATGGCACTGATTCCAAGCAGAACAAAATTTCGCAAATCCCACCGCGGCAGCCGCGCTGGCAACGCATCTCGTGGCACCAAGGTTGACTTTGGTGAGTACGGCCTGCAGTCGCTGGGTCGGGCGTGGATCACCAGCCAACAGATTGAAGCCTGTCGTGTGGCCATCAATCGCGCCCTTAAACGGAAGGGAAAAGTCTGGATTCGGATTTTCCCTCACAAACCGATCACCAAGCGCCCGCCTGAAACCCGGATGGGTAAGGGTAAAGGGGCTCCTGAATTCTGGGTGGCGGTGGTTCGTCCAGGTTTGGTTCTCTTCGAAATTGGCGGTGCAACCGAGTCGGTGGCCAAAGAGGCGTTCCGCCTTGCTTCGGCCAAGCTTGGACTGCGTTGCCGTTTCCTCGCTCGCGACGCTCATTAAGCCGTCACCCCCCATATTACTCAGATGAAGATCAAGGAACTTAAGCCACTTTCAGTCGAGGAACTCGTCCGCCGTGAGGTCGAGTTGCGCCAGGAAATGATGACCCTGCGCATCCAGAAGGCCAGTGGCCAGCTCGAAAATCCCGCCCGCATCACCTCGGTGCGCCGGGCCATCGCCCGTACCCAAACGCTGCTCAGCCAGCATCGCCTCGGACTCGCGGCTCAGTAATCAACGCATACATTAATTTTCGTCATGAGCGATCCTGTCACCGCCCCCACTGAAACCGCCGCCGTCGAGCGCGGTCTGCGCAAGACCCGCGTCGGTCAAGTCGTGTCCGCCAAAATGGACAAGACCATCGTGGTCGAAGTCGTCCGCCGCGTGCCTCACCCACAATTTAAAAAGATCATCAAACGCACGACTAAGTTCTATGCGCATGATGAAAAGGGCGAAGCCAAGGAAGGACAGCGTGTCCGCATCATGGAGACCCGTCCTTTGAGCAAACTCAAGCGGTGGCGCCTCGTCGAGGTTCTCGCCCACTAAGATCATCTCAGACTTTCCTGCCGTGAGGCAGTCTACACTTTTCAATTTTTAGGAGGAATACTCATGATTCAAATGCGCAGCCGCCTGGTGGTGGCCGACAATACCGGGGCCAAAATGGCCAAGATGATCGGGGTGCTTGGGAAACCAACCCGTTTCGCTCATGTGGGCGACATCATCACATGCAACGTCCGTGAAGCGTCGCCAACTGGCAGCGTCAAGAAGGGTGATGTCGTCACGGCTGTAGTCGTGCGCACTCGTCAACCGGTTCGCCGTGCTGATGGATCATACCTTCGCTTTGATCACAACGCGGTTGTCATCATCGAGAAGAAAGATCAAAACCCCAAGGGCACCCGCATTTTCGGCCCGGTGGCTCGCGAACTTCGCGAGAAAAACTTCATGAAAATCGTGTCCCTCGCCCCGGAGGTTCTCTAACGCCATGAGCCGCATTAAAACTCACGTCCACAAGGGCGATCTCGTCGAAGTCATCTCCGGTGGTCAGCTCTATACTTATGAGCAACCAAAAGATCCGTCGATGGATCCCATCAAGGTGAAGCGCACCGCCGCTCAGCGTCAAGGCCGCGTACTCGCGGTTTTCCCAGCCAAAAATCAAGTATTGGTTGAGGGACTTCGCATGATCAAAAAGCATCAGCGCAAAAATCAACAATCGCCTGAAGGTGGTATTATCGAGCGCGAAGGCCCGATTCATATTTCAAACGTTCGACTCGTCGAATCAACGGCCGCGGCCAAGCCCGCTGGTAAAAGCAAGAAGAAGTAATCATTGTCCGCCATGGCACCCGCACCCGCACTCAAAAAGTATTATCAAGAACACGCTGTTCCCGCTCTGCGCGAAAAGCTGGCCTTGAAAAATGTCCATCAGATCCCACGGATCGAAAAGGTGGTCATCAATTGTTCCGTCGGCAAGGAGGCTGATCGCAAGGTGGCCGTCGAAGACGCGGCCAACGATGTCGCCAAGATCACGGGTCAACGCCCAGTGATTACCAAGGCGAAACTCGCTATTTCAAACTTTAAGCTTCGTGCTGGGGAACCAGTCGGCGTGAAGGTCACACTGCGCGGTCGCAATATGTACGAATTCCTGGAGCGCCTGATCAAATTGGCGATTCCCGTCATTCGTGACTTCCGTGGTGTTGCCACTCGCGCCTTCGATGGCCGTGGCAACTATACTTTAGGTATCAAAGATCACACGATCTTTCCCGAAATCGAAATCGACAAGGTCAAACGCAATCTCGGTTTCGATATTTGTATCGTGACCAGTGCGCGGACGGACGAAGAAGCTCGTGAGCTCCTCAAGGCGCTCGGGATGCCATTCCGTCGGAATCCAAACGAAGCGCCTCCTACCCAAACCACATCCCAGGCAGCTTGATCCTGTCGCAGTTTACTTTTCTCTTGTCATGGCCACATTGACCGATCCTATCGCCGACTTTTTGACCCGTCTGAAAAACTCCGTGCGTGCTCGCAAGGAGACATTCGACGCTCCGCACTCCCGCATTAAAGTGGACATCGCCCGCATTCTGAAAGAAGAAGGGTTTATCTGGAACTACGAAGTCACTACGGTTGACGGTTTCACTCGTTTGGTTGTCACCAATCGTTTTGAAGGCAAAACCGCTGCCCTGACCGATCTACGTCGGGTAAGCAAGCCAGGCCGTCGGCGTTATGTTGGATCCCAAGATGTACCTAAGGTCATCAAAGGTTTTGGCATTGCCATTCTCTCTACACCGAAAGGTATCCTTTCTGGAGCCAAGGCTCGTCGCGCCAATGTTGGCGGCGAGTACCTAGCCGAAGTTTGGTAATTTCACCCATACAGCATCGAATATCATGTCACGAGTTGGTAATAAGACCATAGTTCTGCCGTCCAAAGTCTCTGTGAAAGCGGGGGCCGCCGGTCTAGTGACCGTCGAGGGACCTAAGGGCAAACTCGAATGGACCCTGCCTAACGGGGTTAATTTGGAAGTTCGCGAGTCCGTTCTCGCCGTCACCCGGACCTCGGAAGATCGTCGTGCTCGTGCTATGCACGGCACAGCGCGCGCCATCATCAACAATTTGGTCAAGGGCGTCAGCGATGGATTCACCAAAAGCCTTGAGATCCAGGGCACTGGCTTCCGGGCTGCCGTCAAAGGCGACAAGCTTGATTTGAGCGTCGGCAAAAGCCATCCTGTTCTTCATCCGATCCCAGCGACCTTGCAGGTCACGGTGACTGACAATACTAAAATTCGCGTCGATGGCATCGATCGCCAATTGGTTGGTCAGTTTGCAGCGGATGTGCGGAGCTACTACCCGCCTGAGCCATACAAAGGCAAAGGCATTCGTTATGCCGGTGAGCAAGTCCGCCGCAAGGCTGGCAAGAGCGTTCAATAGTCCCTTTACCATTTTTAGACAATGCCTCAGTATATTCGTAAAGCCGCGCACCGCGTGGTTCATCGCCGGGTTCGTAAGAAAGTTTCCGGCACCACGGCTCGTCCTCGTTTGGCCGTTCACTTTTCCGGGCAGCATGTTTACGCCCAAGTCATCGACGACACCAAGGGCGTGACTTTGGCTGCTGCTTCGACCATGGAAAAGGCCAGCACCGTGAAGGGCGCCAATGTGGCTGCCGCCACGAAGATCGGCGAACTCATTGCCGCTCGCGCCAAAGAGCATCAAGTCGAAGCCGTTGTTTTCGATCGCGGTGGATTCACCTTCCACGGGAAAGTGAAGGCTTTGGCCGACGCAGCCCGTTCCGCTGGCCTTAAATTTTAATTTGTCCCCGACCATCAATTGAGCATGAGAAACCAACGGAATTCCCGCGAACCCGATCGCAATGCCGAGCCGGGCGATGGCCCGCAATTTTCGGACAAAGTCGTCTTCATCAACCGATGCGCCAAGGTCGTTAAGGGCGGCCGTCGCTTTAGCTTCAGTGCGCTCGTCGTTTCCGGTGACCGTTCGGGTCGCGTCGGATTCGGATTTGGCAAGGCCAACGAAGTTTCGGACGCCATCAAAAAGGCGACTGAATCGGCCAAGAAGGAACTGCAAACGGTCGCTATCCGCGAGCATACCATTCCTCATGAAACCTACGGTGAGTTTGGCGGTGGCAAGGTTCTGCTGAAGCCAGCCAGCCCAGGTACCGGCATTATTGCTGGGGGCGGGGTGCGCGCTGTTTTGGAAGCCGCTGGGGTCAAAGATGTGCTCGCGAAGAGCCTCGGATCCAAGAACCACGCTAACGTTGTCAAGGCGACGCTTGAGGCTCTTGTCAAACTCCGTCACCGTGACAGTATCTATCGTGCCCGCGGCAAAAAACTGCCCGAGCAGCAAGCAATCTAACCATTTTCCCAGACGTGGGTGCGGGCGGCTGAGGCCGCTCGTCCTCGGCGGGAACTCGTTATCACTTTAATCTACTTTTTATATGAGACTTCATGAACTCGCGCCTCGCCCAGGGGCCAAGCACCGTCGCAAGCGCCTCGGTTGCGGCGAAAGCTCCGGTCACGGAAAAACATCCGGTCGCGGTCACAAAGGTCAAAAGGCCCGCGCTGGAGCGGCCATCCGCCTCGGTTTCGAAGGTGGTCAGATGCCATTGTATCGCCGGGTGCCAGGCAAGGGTTTTAACAATGCCCGCTTTGCCACCAATTACGCCGTGATCAATCTCTCCACTTTGGAAGAACGTTTCGAGGCAGGTGCAGAAATCAATGAACTCGCCCTCCGTGAGTCCGGTATTCTTCGTGGCCGTTATCACGGTGTGAAGATTCTCGGCTCTGGTGAGGTCACCAAGTCCTTCACTGTCTCCGTGGCGGCCATCAGTGCTTCCGCCCGCGAAAAAATCGAAAAAGCCGGTGGTACCGTGACGGCTCTGGCCGCATCGTAAGCGGGCCGTCCCGTCCCCCGAGCGTCTCCGTCCACTGCGTATCATGATATCGGCCTTCGCCAACTCCTTCAAGATCCCCGAGCTTCGGAAACGGATCTTGTTCACTCTGTTAATGCTGGTGGTAGTCCAAATCGGGACTCACATCACTCTGCCTGGTGTCGACCCTGTGGTTGTTCACGAGTGGGTCGAGTACAGCAAGCAGCAGGCGATGAAGGGGGAAGGTGGCGGTGCTGCGTTCGCCCAATTGCTGAATGTTTTCTCTGGTGGTGGTATCGCCAAATGCGCTCTGTTTGCGCTCGGCATTATGCCTTACATCAGTGCTAGCATCATGATGCAGCTCCTGACTGCGGTAGTTCCGCGCTTGGGCAAACTGGCCAAAGAAGAGGGCGGTCGCCAGCGTATCACTCAGTTGACCCGTTATGCGGCCATTGCTCTCTGTTTGGTTCAAGGCTGGATGATGGTGGGTGGATTGTTGAATCCATCGCAGAACATCCTTCTTCCACAGCTCGGTGAGTTTCTGGATCAAACTCGCAACGTTTTGATCCCTCACGGTGGCCTACAATTTCAGCTGATTGCGGTCCTAACCATGACGGCTGCTTCCATGTTGCTCATGTGGATGGGCGACCAAATTACGGAGCGTGGCGTCGGTAACGGGATGTCTCTTATCATCTCGGCCAACATCTTAACCGCGCTTCCTGGGGCCTTGGTTCAGGTGTGGAAAACGTACATTACGGGTGATCAAGATACTTCTCTGAAGGCTCTCGGGTTGGTGATGTTGCTCGCTCTCCTTCTCGCAGTGATTGCAGGGGTGGTGGCCATTACGCAAGCGGCCCGGCGAGTCAACATCCAGTATGCGAAACGCCAAATGGGCCGGAAGGTGGTAGGAGGTCAGTCGACCTACTTGCCCCTTAAGATCAATTATGCCGGTGTCATGCCGATCATTTTTGCTCAAGCGATCATCTTGTTCCCCACTTGGATTGCGACCACTCTCGCTGGCGCTAGCGCTTGGGGTGCGAAGTTGCAGAACTTGTTTTCCCACACGAGTGTTTGGTACTACGTTCTCGATGCCATTCTGATTTTCTTCTTCAGTTACTTCTGGGTGGCGACCATGTTCCAACCGACACAGATCTCTGAAGATCTCAAGAAAAACGGCGGTTATATTCCAGGGGTTCGTCCTGGGAAACCCACAGCTGATTTCCTCGATTATACGATGAGCCGGCTGACGTTCGCTGGTGCTATTTTTCTCGTCATCATCGCGGTCCTGCCCACCATCATCTCCAACTGGGCTGGCGTGACTCCTACGGTTTCCCAGTTCTTCGGAGGCACCAGTTTGCTCATTCTCGTTGGGGTTCTCCTCGACATGATGCGCCAGATCGAAACCCATCTGTTGCAGAAGCATTATGACGGTTTCCTTCGCAAAGGTCGGATTCGCGGTCGCTTCGAGCGTCAGGGAGCCGAAACGGGTGGTATCGCTGGTGGCAACATCACTTGGCTGCTTATTCTCTGCGCTGTGATTATTGTTGGAGCTGCCATGTTCGCTTTTAGCGGTGCAGGTCAGTAACCCCGGGATCATCGCCCAGCAGGCGCTCAACTTCTGAGCGTTTTGCTTGGATCAGCCCTAAGAGTATTTACCGTGATTCACTTACGCCAGGGAAAGGAAATTGAGGGGATGAGGCAGGCGGGTCATGCAGCCGCCAAGATTCTGGGGCTTGTCGCCACTCAGGTTCGTGCCGGGATCTCCACCGCTGAGGTCGATCGACTGGCGGCTGACCTCATTCGCGAGAACGGCTGCACCAGCGCATTCCTTGGGTACCGTAACTACCCGGCTAATATCTGTATTTCGTTGAACGACGAAGTCGTGCATGGCATCGGGAGATCGTCGCGGATTATCCGTGACGGCGACATTGTGAAGCTTGATGTCGGTGTTTATCTCAACGGCTGGGTCGGGGATAATGCCATGACCGTGCCGGTGGGCGACATCGATCCTGAAACGTGGCGTTTACTGCAGGCTACCGAGGACTCCCTAGACGCCGCTATTTCATTCGCGCGTCATAACAACAGCCTGCGTGATCTGTGCGGTGCCGTCGAAAAACTGGTGACCCGCCATGGGTTTAGTGTCGTCCGGCAATTCGTGGGTCATGGGGTCGGACGCCGACTCCACGAAGAACCGCAAGTGCCCAACTGGGCCGACCCGTCTATCAGGACCAAACTGAAGGCCGGCATGATTCTCGCCATCGAACCCATGATCAACATGGGTCGCGGTAAAACGCGCGTTTTGGCCGACAACTGGACGGCGGTTACTGTCGACGGCCGTCCGAGCAGTCACTTTGAGCATACGGTTCTCATCACCCAGGGGGACCCGGAAATCTTGACGCCTCGCGCGCGGCTGACTTCCCCGTTGCCGGTTCCGGCTTGAGGCGGACCGCCTTGTCTTGGTTCACTCGGCGCCTCTGACCCTGCCACTCTCATCGGCCAGAAAGCCACCCTTTCATTCCGCCCCGGTAGGATCGGCATCGTTTTACGGCCCAAACCCAGGGTATCGCCTTGGGAATTTCGCAAAATAGGTGGCAAGCCCTCGTCGGGAAGTTAACGGACCTGCGTAATCGTTTCGGATCCAGATCTTTTGTAGCCGTGGGTCGCTGACCCCGGTCGCGGCGCCGAACGTCTCTCCGAACCTTTTTTTGGTAGGGGGTCGGATGCGAAGAAGCGGATTCAGAGCCGTGTCTTGAGGGATGTGGCCCGAAGGCCAAGTGTGGAAACCGGGGCCGGCGTATCCGGCCAGCGGGAAGTTGATTAACTTCCCGACGAGGGCTTGCCACTGTTCCTTTACGGTGCGGCGGTGTAACTCAGGCAGGCAATTTCCTCGAAGCTGGTGTTGCCGGCGAGAACATGCGCGAGTCCTTCTTGGTACAGGCTGAGAAATCCAGATCGCACGGCGACGGCGCGCATGCTTTGCATGCTGGCTCCGGTGGCGACGAGGTTTTGCAGCTCGGCATCGACCGGGCACATTTCCATGAGGGCCACGCGACCGGAGTATCCGACCCCGTTGCATTCGGGGCATCCACTTTTTTGGTAAATGGGGGTGGGCGGGACGCGGCCGTCCTTGAGGGCGCCATGGCGGCCGAGGTGATCGGCAATTTCCGAGGTGATGGGGGTGGCTGCTTTACAATACGGACAGAGGCGGCGCACCAGCCGCTGGGCCTGGCTTAGGCAGAGTGCGTCCGCGAGCAGGTAGTTTTCGACCCCCATGCTCATCAATCGCGACACGGCGCGTAGCGAGTCATTGGCATGTAGGGTGGTGAAGACGAGGTGCCCGGTCAGAGCGGCATTAATGGACGCCTGGGCCGTCTCCGGGTCGCGTGATTCGCCGACGAGAATCACATCCGGATCGCAGCGCAGCAACGAGCGCAGGCCGGTGGCAAAAGTGATGCCGTGGTACGGGTCGGTCTGCGTTTGATTGATGCCCTCGATCTCGTATTCGATCGGATCTTCGATGGTTTGGATGTTGACGTTCTCGCTGTTGATCGAGTTGATGAAGGCGTAGAGGGTGGTGGTTTTGCCGGATCCGGTCGGTCCGGTGACGAGGCAGAGTCCCTGATCGCGGTGGGTCACGTCGCGGATGATGGCGGCCTGTCGTGGCGAGAGGTTGAGTTCTGAGAGTTGTTTAATGCCGTCTTGTTTATCCAGAAACCGCATGACGAGTTTCTGTTGTTCGCGACGGCATGGGATGGCGGCCACGCGCACATCGAGTCGGCGCTGGCCGATTCTGATGGAGAACCGTCCGTCCTGCGTGTCCTGTCGCTGCTGGCCCATGCCGCAGTAATTTTTAAACATGGCTACGTACCGCTGCAGGTATTCCTCGGAGCAGGAATAAATCGTGACGAGCTCACCGTCCACGCGGGCCCGAAATCGGGCCATGTTGTAAAATTTCTCCACGTGCAGATCGGACGAGCGCATGGTGATGGCCCGCCAGAGAATCCACTGGACGACTTGTTCCGGAGTGTGGTTTGGATTTTGGGGATTGACGCGGGCGATGTCGACCGGATCGATTTCCACGAGGTTTTCGACTTGATCCGAGAAGTAGAGTTCACCGACTTGGGGGGTGGTGGTGGCGCGGGCGGCTCTTGACCGGTCGCGGGCGATGGTCGCGCGGATGGCGGAGGGGTCGGCGAGGACTGGCTGCATCGAGAGGGCGGAGTGGCCTGATGAGAGCCATTCATCCTCGAAGGCGTAGATGCTGGTGCTGGCGCAGAGCAAATGGACCGTGTCTTCTCCGATGTGGAGCGGGTAAACCCCGTGTTTTTCCAGCAGTTCCGGTGGAAAAAGATCTTGAGCGGGCGCGAGTTCCGGGTTGAAGACAGGCAGGCCGGTGGCCAGATGGTAGAGGGCCACGCCATAGTGGCGGGGCAGGAACAGCATGTCTTCGAGGCGCCGGAGTGGCTTGTCACGGTTTTCGTCCACTAGGCGGCGCATACGCTCAGCGTCTTCGCTGGAGGCAAAGGGGTATTGTTCTGTGAACCAAGCGAGAACTGCGGCCAAGGGGCTGCCGACGGGAGGCGGCGCGTGCAGGGTGCCCTCCAAGGGATTGGTGGCGGCCATTGGATGGAGCGTCAGTCGGCTTTGCAAATCTTGACCTACTGCGGCGTAATCGCTCTGGGAGAGGCGCGTGCGGATGATGAGAAACGACGGCAGTCCCCAAGTGTCACTGCTGGCAGGGTCATAATGCCCTACGATCAGCAGTGGTCCGAGGGTGGCTAGAGGCAGCCACGGCTCGGCGGTGTGGGGCAGGCGCCCCAGATGGCGGACCATTGTTTCCGCGGGCATGGTGGTGGTCGCGCGCAGCAGTCGCAGCGGCATCAAGGCGGCGGCTTCCGACGCGTCTTCGAGTTCCGGGGTGAGGAAGGCAGTCGCGGGATCCGGCGGCAGTGAGTCGACCGATCCGGGGCGCGGCGCCGCCAGCCGGTTGCCGTAACGAGACGTTCTGGAAGTCAGAAGTTGATTCATGAGGCGAAAAAATGATTTAAAGGTCCGGAATGAGCAGACCGAGCCCCGGGGTGCCGGGGTCGAGAACGACGAATGAATGGCCGTTCCACTCTACTCTGTAAGTCAACGGATTGTTAGTCGAGGCGGCGGGCCAAACTCCGGTCAGCAGCGGGCTGCCGACGACGCCGTCATCGCGGGTCGTCAACAAGGCCATGACAGCGGTTTCATCCCGGCTCGACTGGCCGTCAGCGGCGATGGTAATCTCGACAGCGCATTGCCGGTATCCGCCCAGCGCGCGATTGATACAGGACGCTTTCTGTTGGGCGACTTCGGCGGTGGCGGCGCGGCCGGTGTGGGTGAGGTGAGGCAGGGCCATGGCGGACAGTAGGCCGATGACGGCTACGCAAGTCAGCAGTTCGGGCAGACTGAGACCCGCGTCACGAGAGGGTTTTTTGGGAGACACAGTCATGGGGTTGGGGGGTGGGCGGTGGGGGGTGGGGAGAGTGTGACTAATAAGAAAGCGGCACGGCCGTTCCGGTGGTGGAGTCGTACAGCGGGATTTTTCCGAAGGTGGCTGTGCCTGTGCTTGAGATCGGGTAATTGGCGACTCCCAGCGAGTAGGGACTGGAGAGGTATTCGCTGAGCGAGGCGGGAGCAAACGCGAGGAAAGGCCTGATGCGGCCGTAGCGGGTGTCGGCATTTAAGGGCGCCCAGTCGGCGGCGGCCGCCGTCAGTCCGAGCGATTGCACGTAGGCCGCTACCCCGAGATTGAAGGCTTCGGCGCGCGCTACTGCCATGTTGCGCTCCGCATCCCGCCGCAGGTTGACGATGTTCGGCAGGGCTAGAAAAGTGATGACCCCAATGATCGCCACCGTGGCGAGGGCTTCAATCAATGAAAATCCCCGTCGGTGAACAGCCGGGGATCGAGGCATGGTCAAAAGAGAAATCATGGTCGCACAGTCAGTTCACCGGCAGCAGGTTGACTCGTGGATAACTGCCTGGCGCCCACGCCGGTAGTTCAATCCATTTGCCGGTTCGCTTCATGGCGTCACTTTGAATTTTGTTGGCGTCGACGGTTTGGGCCGCCAGATGCGCGTACGTTTCCGGGTCTAAATAATGGCTGATCATGGCCAGCCGGCTTCGGCTGTCGGCCGCCGCATTGTAGGTGCCTTGAACGGTGGTCAGTGCCTGCCTCGTCGTGCTTTGAATAATCCAACTGCTGACCGCTGACTGCACTACGACTTGTTGCTGCCGGGCCATAATGCGGCGCGCCTCATAGGTCGCATTGGCAATCTGACTGATGACAATGGCGGCCAGAATGCCGATAACGGCGACCACAATCAGCATCTCAATGAGTGTGAACCCCCGGCTGGTGCCGGCAACACGCCTGCGCGTCACCCAATGAGTGCGAAAAAATGTCTGGGGGTAATCCACGGAATACTTCACGGATGAGGGATCAAAAGGAAAAAATAAGAAAGGGCACAATAAGGAAGGGGGAAATGACTCATGAGCCATCTCCCCCCTCATCAAGCTGCTGCGTGATTAAACCTATGAACCAGGGCCAGTCTCAACATCCGCGGGAGAACGCTTTCAGAGAGGCGAGGGGAATCGACCGGCCGGAGGGTGTTAACTTGCGAAACGAGGTCCGGCCCTCCTGAAGACAGGACCTCGTGGCTAGTCCGGCCTTAGAATTTTGTCGTCAAGACACCGCCGACCGGATCGTTGAGCAGAGCCGCCGCCGCCGTCTTGCCTTCCGCGGTGGTGATGTTGACCTGGAACTTCGTATCGGCAAACTGGTCGGCGCCATTCACGCCTGTCGAGAGCGCTGTCACCACCGCCGCGGCCGTGGTGGCTGTAATCGTGGCCCCAGCCGCCGTGGCGGCCCCGTACACTGAGGCAATGTTCTGGGCGTTCCGCTTGTTCCTCGCGGTCTTCGCTTTCTCGTTGATATTGGAAATCATCGGAATAGCGATGGCGGCCATGATGCCAATGACGGCAATAACGACGAGCAATTCAACAAGGGAGAAGCCGGCGGTCTTCGCTTTCTGGATTTGGACTTTCATGTGATAGAATTTGACCGGCTGGTGGCCGTTATCTTACAAAACGAGGTCCGGCCCTCCTGAAGACAGGACCCCGTGGTTAGTCCGGCCTTAGAATTTTGTCGTCAAGACACCGCCGACCGGATCGTTGAGCAGAGCCGCCGCTGCCGTTTTGTCTTCCGCGGTGGAGATGCTGACCTGAAACTTCGTATCGGCAAACTGGTCCGCGCCATTCACACCTGTCGAGAGCGCCGTCACCACCGCCGCGGCCGTGGTGGCCGTAATCGTGGCCCCAGCCGCCGTGGCGGCCCCGTACACTGAGGCAATGTTCTGGGCGTTCCGCTTGTTCTTCGCGGTTTTCGCTTTCTCGTTGATATTGGAAATCATCGGAATAGCGATGGCGGCCATGATGCCGATGACAGCAATAACGACGAGCAATTCAACAAGGGAGAAGCCGGCTGCCTTCGCTTTCTGGATTTGGACTTTCATGTGATAGAATACGTGAACGGGTTGATTGAATGAATGAATAAACGAAACGACTAAGTATAGTAAACATGGTGAATATAACAACTACATCACGATTGTCAACATCTTATTTATAATTTCCATAAAATTCTTCAAAACTGGGGTCTATGGGGTCGAGTGGGCGGGGGTTTCTGGGGGTTGAAGGGCAAAGAGGGTGGCTTAGGGCTTGTCAGACGCATTTTTTCCCGCACTCTTGGCGATTCCGACCGCGCGCCGCGCGGCTTTTCTGCCTGTGCCTACTCGCATTACAACTGATGACGTGCGGATTGATGAGATCCGTCCTTTGATTGCCCCTGGGGTGCTGATTGCCGAGCTATCGCCGGAGGCGGCGGTGCAGGAGTCGGTGGCGGCGGGTCGGCGTTCGGCGGCGGCGATTATGCGTGGGGAGGATGATCGTTTATTGGTGGTGGTGGGGCCGTGTTCGATTCACGATCGGGAAGCGGCCTTGGAGTATGCGGAGCGGCTGGCGTCGTTTGCGCCGACGGTTGCGGCTGATTTGTTGGTGGTGATGCGGGTTTATTTTGAGAAGCCGCGGACGACGGTGGGGTGGAAGGGGTTGATTAACGACCCGCGTTTGGACAGCACGTATGACATCAATTTGGGGTTGCGATGGGCTCGCGAGCTGATGTTGCAGATTTCCCGGCTGGGTTTGCCGACGGGCACGGAATTTCTGGATACGATTATTCCTCAATATATTGCGGACTTGGTCGGGTGGGGTGCGATTGGGGCGAGGACGACGGAGAGTCAGATTCATCGCGAGCTGGCGTCTGGGTTGTCGATGCCGGTGGGTTTCAAGAATGCCACGAGCGGCAGCATTGGGGTGGCGATTGACGCGTTGCGTGCGGCGCAGCATCCGCATCATTTTCTATCGGTGACCAAGGAAGGTGTTTCTGCGATTGTGAAGACTCGGGGCAATGATTCTTGCCATGTGATTTTGCGGGGTTCGAGTCGGGGTCCGAACTACCGGGCGGAGGATGTTTCCGGGGTGGTGGCGGAGTTGCAGAAGGCGGGGCTGCCGCCGTATGTGATGATTGACTGCAGCCATGGCAACAGTGGCAAGGACCATCGCAATCAACCGTTGGTGGCGGAGGATCTGGCGGTGCAGATCGAGGGTGGGTCGCGGGCGGTGGCGGGGGTCATGCTGGAAAGCCATCTGGTGGAGGGCAGCCAGTCGGTGATACCGGGGCGGGCTCCTTCTTATGGCCAGAGCATTACGGATGCTTGCATCGACTGGGAGACGACCGTGCGGGTGCTCGATCGTTTTGCTGCGGCGGTACGTCGGCGCCGGGCGCTGGGCTAGGCAGCGGGCGCACATTCGCGGCCGCAGATCTGCGGTGCGGCTTAATTACCAGAGGGTTTTGGCGGTTCCGATGAGGACGCCGAGAAGGGAGGCGGAGGCGAGTAAGAGGGCGAAGCATCCTCCTTGGGTGGTGGCTGGGTCGCTGGGGGTGCGGGAGCGCCGATTGGGAGCGGTGGCGGCGGGGGAGGTGGCTTCGTAGCGGGCGAAGGTGTCGCCGATCAGGAGGGTATCGCCATCGCTTAATTCGGCGAGGGTGGCGGCGCGGCCGTTGACTTTGGTTGGGTTGGTGGCGCCGAGGTCATTGATGATGAAATTTCCTGATTGGGAGCGTTTGAGGATGAGGTGATGGGCGGAGACGCGTGGGTCTTGGATGACCATGTCATTGTCTTCGGCGCGGCCGATGGTGAACGTATCGCCTTCGAGGGCGAAGCGGGCTTCGGCGCCGTCTGGGAACACGAAATGGATTTTGGGCATGGAGGAGTTTAGGAAATGGTATTGCGACTGCAAGGGATTGCGCTACAGGACGGCCGTCATGTCTCAAAATGATGTCAACTCACCTGCTGTTGGTCCTGCGTATGAAATCCGTCGCTCGAATATCCATGGGACGGGCGTGTTTGCGGCGCGGGATTTGCGCAAAGGCGAGCGTATTTTGGAGTATTTAGGTGAGCGCATCTCGAAGGAGGAGTCGGAGCGGCGGGGACTGGCCTTGATGGAAAAAGCCCAGCATGATGGCGGGGCGGCGGTTTATATTTTCACGCTGGACGATGAGTGGGATCTGGATGGGGACCAGCCCGATAATGATGCCCGCTTGATCAACCATTCGTGTGAGCCGAACTGTGATGCTTGGAACTACGACAATCGTTTGTTCATCGAGGCTCGGCGCGCGATCAAGAAAGGGGAGGAGTTGGGGTTCAACTATGGATTCTCGGTGGATACATGGGAGGATCATCCCTGCCGATGTGGCATGCCCAAGTGTGCTGGATACATTGTCGCCCGCGAGGAATGGCCGAAGCTGCGCCGGGCCATGATGGCCAAGCTGCGGGCCGCCAGTGTGGAGCGCGCGAAGAAGTCAGGAAGTCGGGCGGCGGGAAGTGATGCATAAATCACACCCGTTGACGACAGGTTCACCTTGACGCATCTCCCGCTACTGATCACTCTCGCTTCTTGTATGGACACGACGCCTAGAGCGTGTCCCTCACCCCGCATGAACCTACGAGACCAGCTCAAGGAGATCCTTCCCGAGATCCTGCCCAGTGATCCATCCAGCTCCATCAAGGGCACCGAGCTGATTCGGCTGGTGAAGTACCGGCTGAAGCAGGAATACAGTGATGCCACGTTGCGGTATCACTTCTCCATTTTGTGCGCTGATCCGTCATCGCCCATTGCCAAGGTTGATCAGGGCCAGGGGTATTATCTGCGGACGACGCGGGTCACGACACTGGAGGAAGCGCGGGCGCTGGCGGCCGCGGGTTTCACTCAGGCGGGTATGGATCTTTTTCACAGCGGGCGGGAGATGGTGGACCTAGCCCGCAGTCGCATGGCAAAAATGCGGGCGTTGTATCTGCGGGTGGCGGCGGCGGATGCGCGGTTTCCTTTTGCCCTGTCTCCGAGCGCCTCGCCGGAGGGGCTTTGGAAATATCCAGATGTGGCGGTGGTTGACTGGGAGTTGGAGGAGGCGGGCGATACGGATTTGCGATTGAGCGGCGATTTGCTGGATCTCAAGCGAAGCTTGGGGGTGCAGCCGTTTGCCATCAGCAGTGTGCGCCTTTCCATGGCTGCGAGTTATGATACCGTACGCGAGCTGTTTTTTCAGACGCTGAGCGGCTCGCGTTGGGCTCATGCTGGCGAGCTTGTCATCGGGGCCGCCATCACGGACGAGCAACTCGCTGAAGACCTGCGCCGCCTCGGAGGGGAATACGGAGTGGGTGTGAGTACGCTGGGGATTCAAATCGAAGCGTTAGACGATATCGCCGACGCGTCGTCCATCGCTCGCATGGAGGACCGCGCGTTTGAAAGCCTGCAAGGCCGCTTGATTTCGCGCCAGAAGATCACCGTGGCCCGGCCCACCGCCACGCTGGATTGGCGATTGATCCGTGACATGCGCCGGGACCATCCGGAATTTCAGTCGTTTTTCGGCTGGATCGAACAGTGTCTGCGTGATGGAACCGCCACCCCGCCGGCCGCGGCGGCCGCCGAGATGCCGCTGCTTTCCGGTGCTTCCAGCTTGGCCATGGCGCCGGCGCGCTCCGTCACCCTCGTCGGGTGAGCAGGGCGCTGATCGTCTAAAAAACCCGTTAATTTGTGGAAAATCGCGTAAAAGCGGTGTTCTTAGGGCGTGCGAGGGTGTTTTTTTACTGGCCAAGCGCACGGACGAGTGAAAAACTCCACCTCTCCCACCACCCTATTTGATTCACGGATGATTTCACTCAGCCGCTTGGCCGCATTTATCAGCATGTGCATGGTTTGTTCTTTGAGCAGCTGTGCGACGGGCTCCCAAGCTACCGCGGGCGCTAGATCGCGGGCGTATCCGCCGGTTTCACTGGCCAAGCCTGGGGTGGACAAGGCGTGTTTGGTGCGCACTTCGCCGCATCCCGGGTTTTTCAAGAAGAACGGGAGTTTGTTTGCGGTGGTCAAGACCACGGCGTATTCGCATTTGGAGGCCGACAGTTTGAAGTACGGTCGCAAGACGGCCTTTGGGACGGAGTTGCGTTATGACAATGTGCGGAGCGCGGCAGCTGATTGGTCAGTTTTTCCGGTGGGCACGTTGTTCCGCATTACCGGGCAGCCGTACACGTACCGGATTGATGACTACGGCAGCGCTCTGGTTGGGACGCGTACGATTGACATTTACCAGCCGACCAAGGCGGGCATCAAGGCCTGGGGGGCGCGTACGGTGGAAATCGAGATTCTCAAATGGGGCAGTTATTCAAGGAGTCGAGAAGTCATGGCGCAGCGCAGCGCGCATCCTCATGTCCGCGCGATGTTGACCAGTATCACCCGCAAGCGTCTCGTGGCCAAGGCCACGGCCCGCCCACCCCGCCGTTGAGGACACGTGGCACTTCCTCCCCCATGAGGGACCCTTTCTTTTCCGCCGGATGACGCGACAGCAACGGGCGGACCTCGTAGCCCGGAGGTTGCAGGAACTGTATCCGGAAACTCCCATTCCGCTCGACCATCGCGACCCGTTCACACTGCTGATTGCGGTCCTGCTTTCCGCACAGTGCACGGACAAGCGTGTCAATCAGGTGACTCCCGCGCTCTTCGCGTTGGCAGACACCCCCGAAGTCATGGCTGTCCAGCCGGTGGAAACAATCCAAGCCATCATTCGTCCCTGCGGTCTTAGTCCACAGAAAGCAAAGGCTATCAAGGAATTGTCGCGCCTAATAGTCGAATGCCACGGCGGGGAGGTCCCCAAAACATTCGCCGAGCTGGAGGCCCTGCCGGGAGTCGGACACAAGACGGCTTCGGTAGTCATGGCCCAAGCCTTTGGCGTTCCCGCCTTTCCCGTCGATACCCACATCCACCGCCTGGCGCGTCGATGGCGGCTGAGCGAAGCCAGAAATGTGGCCCAGACCGAGCGAGATTTAAAAAAGCTGTTTCCCCGCGAATTCTGGAACCGGCTGCATCTGCAAATCATCTTCTACGGGCGGGAATATTGCTCCGCTCGCGGATGCGACGGGACGACGTGCGAGCTATGCCGAGCCACTCATCCGCCCCGCCAGAGCCGGACCGCTCGCGGGAACGCGTCAGGAGGGTGACGGTGATGGTGAGGTGAGCTCTGCGCTGTGACAAAAGGTCAGCGGTCGGACGGCTGCTGATCGCTGGTTGCCGGACTTGTTTCGGTGGTTACGATACCTGCCATGGCGACTTATTTTTGCGGGCGTGCGGTCTTATGCGGGGGGCTGGCGGCGGTGCTGGCCGTGGCGGCTCCGGCGGCGCCTCAGGCGACGGCCTCTTCGGCGGCGGCGCCTCAGGCCGCGGGTTCCTCGGCGACGGCGACTCCGGTAGAGGGGACTCCGGGTCTCAAGATGGTTCGCAATCTGGACTATGGAGGATCGGCCAATGTCCGACAAATGTTGGATTTGTATTTACCGGAGAAGCCGATGGATGGGCTGCGTCCTTTGATTGTTTTTGTGCATGGTGGGGCGTGGCAAGGGGGGAGCAAGAGCGATGGCCGCGTGATTTTCCCGCTTTTGGCGGATGGTGTGTATGCGGGCGCCTCGCTGGGGTATCGTTTGACGGACGAGGCGATCTGGCCGGCTCAGATTCACGACTGTAAAGCGGCCTTGCGGTGGTTGGGGCAGCATGCGGCCAGCCATGGTTGTGATGCGAAGCGCATGGTTCTTTTTGGAATTTCCGCGGGCGGCCATTTGGTCAGTTTGTTGGGGACCAGTCAGGGCGTAGACGCCTTGGAAGGTCGGGTTGGCGTGCCGGACGGTGTTGTGCTCCCGCGCGCGCCCGGCATCCTTGGAGTAGCCAACTTCTGCGGCCCGGCCAATTTTCTCAGTTTCCCTGGCCAGGGCAGCGTCATCCATGAAGACGATCCCATGGGGCCACTGGCGCGGTTTTTCGGGGGGCCGATGAGCGAGCATCTTGATTTGGCCAAAGCGGCTTCCCCGGTGACGTATATCACCGAAAATGACCCACCCTTTCTGCATATTCATGGCACTAAGGATGAACTCGTGCCCTATGGTCAGGCTCGGGAGTTCGATGCCGCGCTCGAGAAAAGCGGAGTGTCGAGCATCATGTTGACCGGTCAGGATGCTCCGCACGTCTTTGCCAGCAAAGACTTGTATTTAAAGCTGCGCCAGTTCTTTGATGAGCACCTGCTCGACGGTCCGAGCGTGGTCGCCGATGGCCCGGTGGCCATTCGCGACGAGGGATGATGAGCGCGCGCCCGGGGCGTGGTCCGCGCGCGCCAACAGGTTAGGGCGTGACGGGGAGTCGTTCATTGCCAGTCTCTTGGTGGGCCAGCAGACCGTTCTGCTTGTACACCTTGAGCTGGAACCGGGTGGCCGTGCTGAGCACGCCTTCGATGGTGCTGAGGCGTTCGGCAACAAATCGGGCGACTTCGCGCAAGGTGTCGCCGGTGACGACTACGCACAGGTCGTACCCACCGCTCATGAGGTAGCAACTGGTCACCTGGTCGAATTTGGCGATGCGTTCGGCCAAATGGTCGAACCCGCCGCCTCGCTCAGGGCGGATTTTTACTTCGATGAGTGCGGTCACGCCTTCATGTCCGCTTTTCTCGGGGTCCAGAATCGCCTGATATCCCATGATGGTGCCGTCCTGCTCCCATCGGGCGATCTGGGCGGCTACCACGGATGGATCGAGGGCCAGCATTTGCGCCAGCTCGCTGGTGCTGAGTTTGGCGTTCGTCTGGATGAGTTTGAGGACTGGGGACATGGCAGGCGGTAGCGGTGGCTAGGGGTGACCGAAGCTGATGCCAATGGCTTTGGCGGACGTGACGAGCTCGCCATTGGGATCGACGTTCCGCAATTTTTCCACGGCTTTTTCGATGGGGACGGAGCCGACGTGGTAGCTTTGGTAACTGACCATGTGGCCGAAGAGGCCTTCTTTGATCAGGCTGACGGCTTTGACGCCGAAGCGGATACCGAGGATGCGGTCGAGGGCAGTGGGGGAGCCGCCGCGTTGCAAGTGGCCGAGGATGCAGGAGCGAGTTTCTTTGCCGGTGCGGGCCTCGATTTCATAAGCGACGGCGTCGGACACGCCTTTCAGTCGGATCTGGCCGCTGCCGCCCATGTCGGTACCGGTCAGGGTGCCGCCCACCGGGCAGGCGCCTTCGGCGACGACGACCAGGGTGCTGTGGTATCCACGGCGCTCGCGATCGAGGACGGCTTCGGCTACTTTTTCGTGAGTAAAAGGGATTTCCGGTATCAAGATGATGTCGGCGCCCCCGGCAATGCCGCCGTGGAGGGCGATCCAGCCGGCATGACGACCCATGACCTCGAGGACCATGACGCGTTTATGGCTGTCGGCGGTGGTGTTCAGGCGGTCGAGAGCGTCCACCACCGCGGTGATGGCGGAGTCGAATCCGAAGGTCATGGAGGTCGCCTCGAGATCATTGTCGATGGTCTTGGGCACGCCGACCACTGGCATTCCTTCCTTTTGGATCTGGAGGGCGGTGGTGAGGGATCCATCACCTCCGACGACAATGAGGGCGCGCACGTCGAGTCGTTCGAGGGTGGCTTTAGCCTGGTCCATGATTTCGGACGGGACCCGTTGGACGTTATCCTTGCCGATGATGGAGACGAAGTGGCCTTTGTTGACGGTCCCGAGGATGGTACCGCCGAGTTTGGCGATGCCGGCTGTTTTGATCGGGTCCAACATCATGTGATTGCCGGGAGGCAGGAGTCCTTCAAAGCCGTCGCGGAAGCCGACAACTTCCCAGCCCAGTTGATGGGCGGCTCCAGTCACACCGTGGATGACGGCGTTGAGACCGGGGCAGTCGCCGCCGCTGTTCAAGACTCCAATACGGATTTTATCGCTCATAGATGGTGGTGGTAGAAAGCGGACGGCGTGCCGTCCTGAAGAAAATGTGATGACGTGGTGTCAGTGATTAGCGGGCGGGTGGGGGAGTGGAGGGATCGAGTAATTCCGAGCTATTGGCAATGACGCGACCAGAGGTATGCCATTGATCGTACCGTTTCCAGCCTTGATCGAGTAATGATTCAGCATCGACGAAGCGATTTTGCGATCCGAGGACGACGACGACGAGGCGGCGTGGGTAGAGGGTGGTATTGTCTTCGCTATGGCGCACGACGATGTTTTTGCGTGGGGCGGAGAGGATGACGCATTGACCGGCGCGGAGGGTGGTACCGGTTTTGACGCCATCGATACCATTCCGTCCGAGGGAGGCATTGGTATTTTTGAGGACGAACATTTGTTTATCGACCCCGTTGCGGTAGAACGTAATGCGTCTTTCGGCTTGTGACGTATAGAAGCTAAAGGCTGGTTTTTTCTGGGCGTAGAGGGTGAGGCGCGCCATATCGGCGGCGGTTGAGAGCGGCACTTGGCGGGTATTGTCTAGGCCATGGGGGTTGAGGAAGTTGGTGGCGCGCATGTTCAGGCTGGCGGCGAGGCTGTTCATTTCTTTGATGAACAGGGCGTAGGGCGAGCCGGTTTTGCCGGTGCGGTACTGGATATCTGCTCCGACGTACCAAGCGAGTGTTTCGGCGGCGATGTTGTCACTGCCCATCATGGCGCAGCTGAGGGCATCGCGGAGCGAGATGGTATCGCCGGGAGCAAAGCCAAATGGGTTTGGCTGCATGCCGGTGGTGGATGTGGGGATGACGGCTCTTTGTCCCATGTCGGCGCCGGTGCGTTCGGCCCAGTCCATGACGACGCAGGCGGTGGCAATTTTGGTGAGGCTGGCCACTGGGCGTTTTTTTCCGGCGTTGCCGGACATGAGGACTTTTTTTGTGCTTGAGTCGACCACGATGTAGGCGTCCATGACTCCGCCCTGAGCCTGGAGTCGCCCGGTGCTGGCGGCGATGAACAAGGCAAGACACAGGGCCGTCCATGAAAACAAATTGGTTCCTGACATGATGGGTGGAGACTAGCGGGCGGGCTGGCGATGGCAAATGGCTTGTCCCCCATCGTGTGGATGGACGAGCGAGGGGGGGTCAGCTTTGGGTCAGCCGGAGCGCGGTGGCGGCATCCACTGGCTGGCATGAACGGTACCCGCTGCCCTGCGACGGCAATGCCGCCAGAAAGCTATCTCGCTGGGTATACTCTTCAAAATCAAGGCCAATCAACGCGCGGCCGATGCGTTCACCCGACTGGCGGTAATTGAAATAACACAGACTGGCCCGGCCGCGGATGACCGCGTCCAGAAAATCATGCAAGGCGCCGGGCCGTTCATAAAAATCAAGCCGCAGAAAGAGCGGACAGCGCAACAAGTCACCGCGCAACGGGATGGCCCGGAACAGAACGTCGGTGGCGCCCGTCAAGTCCTCCCATGAAAAACCCCGGGCCTCGAGGCGCGCGGGAAGCTCGGCGAGGACGGCGGGGTCTTCGGCGGTGATGGTAAAGACCGGCCAGGCGCTGGTTTCGTGATTTTTGCCGTATTGAAAGTCGGCGATGTTGAGACCGGTGAAGCAGGAATCCAGCAATTCGAGCATGGTACCGCGGCGTTCTTGCAGCTGGATGCGCAGGGTGCGCGAGGCCAGGCTGGCGGCGCCTTCCGATTGGGCGATCAGGCCGAGTTGCAGGAAATCGATATTGGCTCCGGTGATGATGAGGAGGACTTTTTTGTGGGCGAGGGCGGCCCGGTTTTTGATGACAGCGGCCAGTCCCAAGGCTCCGGACGGTTCGGAGATGCACCGCAATGATTCCCACAACATGCGGATGGCTCGGCTGACTTCGCCATTGGTCACGGTTTCCGTGCGGGTCAGGGTGTGGCGGCAGACGGCGAACGGCAGGGCTCCCGCTTGTCGGACGGCGGTTCCGTCGCAAAAAATATCGAGCTCGGGCAGGGCGACGGGGTGTCCGGCGGTCAGGGCCGCGCGCATGGACGCCTGTCCGACGCCTTCGACGCCGACTAATTCAAGGTCCGGCCAGTAGGAATGCAGCCAGGTGGAGACGCCGGCGGTCATGCCACCACCGCCGACTTGCAAAAAGGCTGTGTCAAACGGGCCATGGCCGGAGAGGACGACTTCGTCCGCCAGCGTGCCTTGGCCCGCCATGACGTGCAGATCGTCATAAGCATGGACATAAACCGCCCCGCGGGCGCGTTCATCGTCGCGGGCTGCGGTGACGGCCTCATCGTAACTATCACCAGACAAGACAATTTCTACCCAGCTACCACCGTGGTGGCGCACCGCCTGCTGTTTGATTCGCGGTGTAGACCGCGGCATAAAGATCCGGGCGTGGATGCCTAGAGCCTGCGCTGCTAGAGCCACTCCTTGGGCGTGATTGCCGGCGGAAGCGGTCACTACGCCGCGAACCGCCTGTTCCGCGGTCAGTTGGGCCATGCGGTTACAGGCGCCACGCCATTTATACGACTTGACCGCGGAGAGGTCCTCCCGTTTGGCCCAGATCTCGGGTTGTGGTTCTGGGCCGGGCAGGATGAGTCTTTCCATCGGCGTCGGCTGGCCAAACCGGTATACGCGTTCCCGGGCCATGAGAATTTCCCGGTGCAGCTGCTGGTTGAGGGGGAGGGGGACGTTGGTCATGTCAGTGGCGGCTGGGTTCATGCTCGGCCGGGATTATTTCCCGATGCAGAACTGCCCGAAGATGAGGCCGAGCAGTTCCTCGGGGTTGGTCTGGCCGACGACGGTGCCGATGGCTTGCATGGCGGCGCGGAGTTCTTCTGCGGCCAGTTCGGGTGGTTGGCTGGTGACGAGCAGGTCGCGTGCGGCATCGAGGGCGGTGCGAGCCTCCTGCAGGCAGGCCTGATGGCGAGCGTTGATGGAGACGAGGTCGGCGTTCCAGGTGACGGCGCCTCCTGTGAGCAATGATTCGATGGCTGCGGCAAGCGCCTCCATTCCTTCGCCGCTGGAGCATGAAACGCGAATGGCGGCGGTGCCGTGCCACGATGGATCTTCGCCGAGATCCGCCTTGTTGAGGACGAGCAAATGTGGGGTGCCGGGGTTAGTGACGGTGGTCGGCTGGGATTTCGGCTGCGAGCCGTCGGCTACTTCGAGGACGAGTCCGGCGCCGGCGAGGGCGGCATGTGAGCGTTCGATGCCGGCGCGTTCGAGCACGTCATCAGATTCGCGGAGGCCGGCGGTGTCGATCAACCGCAGCGGCAGGCCGCGCAGGTTAATCACTTCTTCAAGGGTATCGCGGGTAGTGCCGGCAATATCACTGACAATGGCGCGGTCAAACCCAAGCAGGCGATTGAGCAGGCTGGATTTGCCGACGTTGGGAGGGCCGACAATAGCCGTGCGCACGCCATCACGGAGCACGCGTCCCTGATCAGCCGTGGCGAGCAGACGATGCACCGCCTCGCGGGCGGCGTCCAGACGCGCCACCAAAACCGCCCCCGTATCAGGATCAATGTCCTCCTCCGGGAAATCAATAAAGGCCTCGACATGCGCCAGTAGGCCCAAGACCTCCCCGCGCAGAGCCAGCAATCTTTCGCCAAGTCGCCCCGCTAGCTGCTCATGAGCGGCTTGCAGTGCCAAGTCAGTCTGCGCTGAGATGAGGTCCATCACGGCCTCCGCCTGCGTCAGGTCCAGCCGGCCATGGAGGAAGGCGCGCTGGGTGAATTCTCCCGGATCCGCCAGCCGCGCCCCGGCGGCCAGTACCGCATCCAAGACGCGCCGCGTCACTAACACCCCACCATGGCCGGAAAATTCGATGACATCCTCCCCCGTATAGCTGGCCGGTCCGGCAAAAAACACGGCCAGTCCTTCGTCCACTACCGCTCGTCCGCCGTCCGCTTGCACTCGAACGATCCGGCCGAGCACCGATCGCCGCGGATCATCCAACACCGGTCCGCGCCAGCACCTCGCGAAAATTTCTCGGGCCCTCGGTCCGCTCAGCCGGAGCATTGAGATCGCTCCCTGTCCAAAGGGTGTTGCCACCGCCGCAATCGTATCGTCAGAAAATACCACCCCTTATCCATGCCCCTGATTGGCAGTCTGTCGAGTCCGCGGGTGAAAACGTATAAGCTCGCGCACGTCGGGGACAGCGCGAATGTTGCGGGCTATCAGGCGTCTGGGGTTGGCGGTGTTCGGCGTTCCACCCATCGGCGGATGGTGACGTAAAACACGGGAGTGAAGAGCAGGCCGAAGAGGGTGACTCCGAGCATCCCGAAGAAGACGGCGGTCCCGAGGGCTTGGCGCATTTCGGCGCCGGCGCCGCGGGCCAGTACGAGTGGAAGCACGCCGAGGATGAAGGCGAAGCTGGTCATGAGGATGGGGCGAAGCCGGAGGCGGCAGGCTTCGACGGCGGCATGGGTGCGGTCCATGCCGGCATTTTGCGCTTGTCTGGCAAATTCGACGATCAGGATGGCGTTTTTGGCGGCTAGGCCGACGAGCACGACCAGGCCGATTTGGGTGAAGATATTATTATCTCGATTGAGCAGCCAGACGCCTCCGATGGCGGAGAGCAGGCACATGGGGACGATGAGGATGATGGCGAGCGGCAGGCTCCAGCTTTCGTAGAGGGCGGCCAGCACGAGGAAGACGAAGAGGATGCAGAGAGGGAAGATGAAGTTGATGGACTGTCCGGCGAGGATTTGCTGATAGGTCAAGTCCGTCCAGGCGAAGGTGAATCCTTCGGGCAGGTGTTCTTGGGCGAGTTGTTCGACGCGATGGATCATCTGGCTGGAGCTGACGCCTGGGGTGACGGTGCCGGAGATATCGGATGAGTAGTAGAGGTTGTAGCGTTGGACGCGATCGGCTCCGCCATTTTTGAGAACGGTGGTGACGGCGCTGAGCGGCACCATGTCACCGTCTTGATTGCGCACTTTGATGCGGGCCAGATCGGACGGGCTGGTGCGGAAGGCGGGGTCCGCTTGGGCGGTCACTTGGTAGGTGCGTCCGAAGAGGTTGAAGTCATTGACGTAGGACGACCCGAGATACACTTGAAGGGCTTCGTTGATATCGGCCAGCGAGACGCCCATGGTTTTGGCTTGGGCGCGATCCAGATCGATGTGAAATTGCGGTGAATTGGCGCGGAACCCGGTGATGAGGGAGGTGAGCAGGGGATCTTTTTGAGCGGCGGCGAGGAGTTTTTGGGTGGCGGCCTCGAGGGCGGGCAATCCGGCGTTGTTCAGGTCTTGGACTTGAATTTTAAAGCCGCCGGCGTTGCCCAGGCCGCGCAGGGCTGGGGGTGGGAGGACGATGACCCGGGCTTCTTGAATGGCGGAGAATTTCTGGCGGAGAGTGGCGGTCAGGCGGTCGGCTTGCAGTTCCGGGGAAGTGCGTTGATCAAAGTCATCGAGGATGAAGAATGCGGCTCCGAGGTTTGACTGGCTGGCTTGGAGAACGGAGGAATAGCCGGAAAGGGCGAAGGTGTGAGCGATGCCCGGCGTCTGGCGGGCTATTTCGTCGACGCGCCGGACGACTTCATCGGTTCGGGCCAGCGATGCGGCGTCGGGCAGCTGGATAACGGCGATCATGTACCCCATGTCTTGGGCCGGAATGAATCCGCCGGGGACGGTGCGAAAGAGCCAGGCCCCGAGGCCAATCAGGGCAACATAGGCCGTCAGGACGACGGTGGTGCCTCGGAGCAGCCGCCGCACCCCGCCGGCATAGGCCTGAGCAGCCCAGTCGAACGAGCGGTTAAAGCGGCGGAAAAACCATCCCAGCAGCTTATTGAGCACGCGGGTTAGTATATCGGTGCGGTGATGGTGCGGACGAATCAAGAGCGCCCCCAGCGCCGGTGATAGCGTGAGCGAGTTGAAGGCGGAAATGACCGTGGACACAGCAATCGTCAGTGCGAATTGACGGTAAAACTGGCCGGTAATGCCGCTGATGAAGGCGGTGGGAATAAAGACCGCGCAAAGGACGAGCGCGACGGCAATGACCGCTCCGCTCACTTCGTCCATCGCTTTGCGCGCGGCGTCGCGCGGGCTCAAGCCAGCCGCCACA
Source organism: uncultured bacterium (assembly GCA_903954065.1). Classification (GTDB taxonomy): domain Bacteria; phylum Verrucomicrobiota; class Verrucomicrobiia; order Verrucomicrobiales; family V1-33; genus CAJBME01. The sequence goes on along the minus strand of CAJBME010000240.1, from coordinate 29,930 downwards.
TTGCGTTCAATGTTTTCCACCACGACAATGGCGTCATCGACCACGATGCCGATTGAAAGCACGAGTCCGAAGAGCGAGAGATTGTTCAGTGAAAACCCCAGCGCATGCGTGACGGCGAGGGTGCCGATGAGTGAGACGGGCACGGCCAGCAGTGGGATGATGGACGCGCGCCATGTTTGCAGAAAAAGAATGACCACGACGACCACGAGCAGGACGGCCTCCAGCAGGGTGTGCAGTACCGACTGGATGGAGGAGCGGACGAATTTTGTGGTGTCGTAGTTGATTCGGTAATCAACGCCGGGCGGAAACCGTTTTTTTAGCCGCTGGATGGCAGTGTAGACGGCATCGGCGGTGTCGAGGGCGTTGCTGCCGGGCAGTTGAAAGACGCGCAGGGAGACGGCATTTTTCCCATCCATGTAGGTATGGGTGGCATAATCGCGGGAGCCCAGCTCGATGCGGGCGACGTCGCTCAAGCGGGCGACTTCACCGTGGTCGCCGGTTTTGAGGACGATGTGGCCGAATTCTTCGGGAGTTTTCAGCCGACCTGGTGCGGTCAGGGTGTATTGGAAGTCGACCCCGGCGGGGGTGGGAGGCTGGCCTAGACTGCCGGCGGCGACCTGGACGTTTTGTTCGCGCACGGCGCGGATGACATCGCCGGCGTTCAGTCCGAGGGCGGCGACTTTTTCCGGGTCGAGCCAGAGGCGCATGGAATAATCCAGACCGCCGAGCATGGAGGCTTCGGCCACGCCTGGCAGGCGGGCGATTTCATTCTGAACCTGCAGGGTGACGTAATTGGCGAGGTAGGAGACGTCGCGCGAGCCATCGGGGCTGAAGAACTGGGCGGTCAGAGTGAGGTCTGGCGAGCGTTTTTGTGCGGTCACGCCGAGGCGGCGCACTTCTTCGGGCAAGCGCGGTAGGGTGGCATTCAGCCGGTTTTGTACGAGAACCTGAGCCTGATTCAGGTCGGTGCCGAGTTTGAAAGTGACGGTGATTTGGACTCGGCCGTCAGCCGTCGACGACGACGACACATACAGCATGTTTTCCACGCCGTTGATTTCCTGCTCGAGCGGAGTGGCTACGGTTTCGGCGAGCGTTTTGGCATCGGCTCCCGGGTAGCTGGCGTTGACGACGACGGTGGGAGGGACGACTTCCGGGTACTGGGTGACCGGCAGCCGGAAGTACGCCAAGGCCCCGATCAGAGTGATGAGGATGCTGAGGACCCCGGCAAAAATCGGCCGGTCCACGAAGTAGCGGGCGAAATTCATAAGCCGTTCACGGCTTTGGGGTGGAGGGTGGAGCGGGATCCATGGTCCCGTCGGTGGCGGTCACTTTGGCGCCGGCGCGCACGGCCATTGCGCCATTGATGACCACGCGTTCTCCGGCGGCAAGCCCGTCGCGCACGATTCTGAGACCGTCGGTTTTCGGGCCGAGCACGACCGGACGATAGATCGCAGTGTTATCCGGCCCCACCACCCAGACAAAACTCCGGCCCTGATCATCACTGACGGCTTGATCGCGGATCAACAACGTCTCGCGGGCTTCACTTCCAGGAATGCGCACCCGCGCAAAAAATCCCGGAACCATCAACCGGTCGGGATTGGGGAAAACACCGCGGGCGCGAAGAGTGCCCGTGCCCGGCGCCAACTCGTTGTCCATGAAATCGACCACCCCCTGATGCGAGAAATCCGCCTGATCGGCCAGTCCCATTTCGGCTGGCATACCGCCATCCAGCGCGTGAGGGAGTTGTCCCGAACGAATTAGGTCCCGGTATTTTAACGCCGAGCGTTCATCGACCTCAAAGTAGCAATGAATCGGGTCGAGGGCGACCACGGTGGTCAGCAGGGTCGTTTCCTGGGTGCCGCCTCGGACTAGATTTCCGGCGGTGACTCGGGCATTGCTGATGCGCCCGGTGATGGGCGACCGCACTTCCGTAAACTTGAGGTCGAGCTGCGCCGCTTCCAGCGCGGCTTCGGCAGCTTTGACAGAGCCGAGGGTTTCACCCAGCGCCTTGAAGCGTCGCTCCATTTCTTCGTTGGAAATGGCCGCTGAGGCGCGCAGTTGTTCGGCGTTGCGTGACTCAATGCGGGCCAGGTCCACCCGCGTCCTCATTCGCTCGACGTCGGCCTGCAGACGGGCTGCTTCCACCGCATACGGGCGCGGGTCGATCGTGAACAGCAGGTCCCCTTGCTGCACGACCGAGCCTTCTTTAAAGTGGACGGTGTCAAGGTGTCCGGAGACGCGGGCTCTGATTTCGACCCGAGCGGGCGAGGCCAGACGCCCGGAGAATTCATTCCATTCGGTGATGGTTCGGCTGACTGGTGCCGCCACGGTGACCGCGGGCGGGGCGGCAGGCAGGGCCGCGGATTTGGCCGCTGGGCGGCAGGCCTGCGGGCTCGCGGCCAGGAGGATGGCCGCGGCGAGGTACACCCGGCGGACGGATAGTCGCGTGATGGGGCGGTCTCTCATGAGCAAAGCTGGGGCAGGCGGGGAAGGGGCCGCCATGCCCAGCTGATATTCTCCTTACTGGGCGAAGCGCCGGATGGAAGTGATGGTGACTCCGCGGGGCGTGCCGTCAGAGGTCGGCAGAGTGGCTACTTCACCGACGGCCTTGCCGATCAAGGCTTTGCCGATACCGGAAAGATAGCTAAGAATCCCGCGTGCTGGTTCCGAATCCCAAGCGCCGAGCAACGTGACGCTTTCGATTTCTGCGGTTGGAGATTCGCGGTATTCGACCACGGTGCCGATGGAGACGAGGTGAGTTGGAGCATCTTTGAAGTCAGTCTGCCGCGCGATGGAGATTTCGCGTTCCATGACTTTCTGACGGCGCATCAGGACCCGTTGTTGTTCCTTGGCTGATTTGAACTCGAAGTTTTCGCGCAAGTCGCCGTAGCCGCGGGCGATGGCGATATCGCGTGTATTCTGGGGGATTTCTTCTTTGAGGAGGCGTTCGTAGCTGGCTTGGCGGTCGATATAGCTTTGGGTGCTCACGATGAGGATGTCATCGGATCCGTCGCTTTCGTCCTCGGTTTGTTCCACGATGCTCTGGACTTCTGGTGCGGCCTTGATGACGCGGGCCAGCAGCGAGCGGCGGGTCAAGTCATCGAAGACGGGGCTTCCCCAGAGGCGGCGGGCAAAAGTCTTGATCTGGCTAGGGTCAAGTTGAGCGACCAAGTCCCCCAGCAATTCTTTATCGTCGGTGATCAAGTCGCGGAGGCGGCCGGTGCGGCGGTTGCTTTCGTCATAGTGTTCCCGCTCCAGCGCGCTGAGCAGGGCCGGGGCAAAGTCGCTGTCAAAGACCTCGAAGGCATCGGCTTTGCGTTCGCGGCACACCCACTGGAGGGCGTCCATGCTCAGACTGCGGTTTTGAATGCCGGTTTGGAGGTAAATCATCAACTCTTCGGATTTCCCCTGATCCATGATGAAGCGGGCAATTTCGGTGACGGTGCGGCCGGTGGTATCGTTCAACCGGGCAAAGGCTTCTTGGAGCCAGCTCTCGCCGAAGGCAGTGGGGAAAGTGGCGAGAAGTTGTTTGGTGCGACCGATAGGCAGGGCTTTGAGTACGTCGGTGACCGACTTGCGTTCGTCATTCAGAGCGGCGGCGATGGTTTGCGATCCTTCGGGCAGGGTGCCGAGGGTGGGGACCCGGACGAGGAGTTCGTCGCGAATGAGGAGGAGCTCGAACGCGACGTTGGGCTGGAGGCGAAGCGATTTTGAACCAGCTTCTTCCAGGCCGGCCAGCACGGTGCCGAGCGGACCGGCATCTTTGTCGAAGGCCGCGAGGTTGTTGAGGATGGCTTCGGCTGCTTTAACCTTCGTTTTGAGGTCTTTGGAGGAGGTGAAATCACCGACCAGCGCCTCGGCATGGGTGAGACCTTCATCGCGCAGCTCCATGGGCAACGTGCGCTTCGGGGGGACCACAAAAGATTTGTTGGTCCGCAGCACCTTCTTGGTCGCCTCCCACCACGGCTTGAATCGCGCCTCGCTGAGGATCTTCGGCTTCACTACTTCTTCAAACTGATCCAGCATCATGCGGCCACCGTAACTCTGCAGGACCAGCTTCACAAAATCAGCCGCCTGCTTCTCGGCCATCGTCGTCATCGCGGCCCGGTCAGCCACCCGCATGGCGAGGACATGTGTGGAAACCAGTGGGCTTAATGACTTGGCCGCAAACTCCAGTTTCAGCTCGTGACCGTCTTTGCCTTCGAAGTCGACGCGCACCCGGTCATTGTCCACGTCCCAGCCCGCGATCTTGCCGGGTCCCCAGCTCGGGTGCAGGCAGTAAGTGCCTGGTTCCAGGAGTGAGAGTTTTTCCGCTGCCGGGGCGGGTAGTTTTCCGGCGGTGACAAGCGATTCGAGGTCTGGATGCATGGAACGCGTAGCCTAGAACCGTGGAGGGGAGAGTGCAAGGGGGGGGTGAGCCCCTCCGCACGCCGGTTTAAAGGGAAGTATTGGTCGCGCTAGCCCCCTCCAACCCGCGCCGGCCGTTCAAGCAACGTCCATTCCAAGATCCAGCAGGGCGCCCTGAATCTCCATGTAAAATCGCGACGTCAGATACGGTTTTAGGTTTTTCGACGTCAGGAGTGCGACCATGGCTTCGAGGTTTTCGGTCTCGGGGAATTCGTATCGCTCTTGCATCACGAGGCGGGCCTGATTCAACGCGCCATACCACGACTCGATATGATCAAAGGGAATGATGAGTTCGTAGGTGGCCGCGGGAGAGGTCGCTGCGTCTTCATCTTCGAATTCTTCTTCGGATTCACCGTCGTCCTCGTCTTCTCCCTCGCGCAGCGAGTCGTCATGCGGCGAGTCGTCATGCGGCGAGTCGTCATGCAGCGGGCTGGGAGTTGATTCTCGCTGCGCTTGGCTGAGGTCGTTGGCCACGCAATCGAGCTGTCTGGTGAACTCATGGCGGAGGTCTGGCATGACGAATTCTTGCCAGTCGTCGACGAGTTCCTCATCGGTCACATTTTGCGGTTGTTTGACGGGAGATTGGTACAGTCGTTCGCTGGCGGCGGGTGATCCGGAGGGGTCGGCATGGAGTGCCACCTGTTCCAGCATGCGGAGCTGGGCGGCGGGCATTCCGCTGAGGACCAGTCCTTTGGAGATGATGCGGCGCATTTTCATGGTGGCGGCTAGTTGTCGCGGGCCATGGCGGCATTGAGATGGTAGCCGTGAAGTTGTTGGACGTAGAGTTCGGCTTTTTCCCGGGTGCCGCTCCAGACGATACATTTCCCTTTTTGGTGGACGTCGAGCATCATTTTTTCGGCTTTTTCTCGGGCGTACCCGAAGACGCGCATGATGATGAGGGTGACATACCCCATGAGATTGATCGGGTCGTTATAGACGGTCACGGTCCACGGACGATCCAGCGAGTCATCCACGTCCGTTTCTACGGACGGGCGTTCCCGGGTCTTGGTGGCAGCGTGCATGGTGGAATGATAGCCGCGGGATTCTGTATTTTCAAAAGCGAGGGTCAGGAAATTTGTCCATGGGGCGGCGGGTTGGTGGGGGGATGGGCGGTTGTCCCCGGTTTCCTTCGGACCATCCTGATTCGGTGAGGAGGAAGTCGACTTTTTGATCGTGGTTGAGGGTTGGCAGAGACGGGCAAATCTGGAGGGAAAAGGCTATTCCGATGGTTGGGGTGGAGGATGGGAGGTGGGCGAGCCAGCGGTCATAATAACCGCCACCACGACCGAGGCGTGTTCCGCCGGCGGCAAAACCTAGACCGGGCACCAGCACCAGGCTCATGTCACTGATGGCGGCGGGCTCGCAGCGGGTCGGATCTGGTTCATACAGGCCATGAGGCCCCGGGATGAGGCCCGGAAAGGAGGGTGGGGCGGAGTCGGGATCCGGGGGGGCGCTTGTGGTCGGTTCGCTGGCGGGAAGTCGTCGGAATTCCATTTGGCCGGGCCCCGTGATCAGCGGCATGGCTAGATGGCCGCCGTGATTGCGCCAGTGGTGGTAAAAAACCGTTAAATCCGGCTCGGAAGGAAGGGGCAGGAATCCAGCGATGACCCGGCCGGCCGGGGAGGGGAAAAACTGCATAAGCGTGGCGCCCACGGCCTGCGAGGCAGTGGCTCGGGCGCCCGGCGAAAGACTGCGGAGCCGGGCCCGAAGGTCCCGGCGCGCGGCGATTTTCTGGTCATCATTGGTGAAACCCCCGGATTGCAAAACAGCGTATTATCTCCTAATTCCCTCATCCAGCCAAGAGCTGACTCGCGGCCCATCCTCATTCTTTTTTTCCGATTCCGTGACGCCCCGTCCCTCCAAAGGCCCGATTTCCAAACTGACTGACTCTCTGCGCAGCAAGGCAGCGGGGTTGCGGGATGGAACCGGCTCTCAGGATGACGAACACGGCCATCGGATCGGGCTTTCGCCCAGCCGGGGATGGGGGCGGCGGAATGTCGAATTTATTGGAAAAGTGCTTATTCCGCAGGCGGTCAAGCTGCGCCGTGGGCGCGAGCGTTCGCTGGAGGCGGTTGATGTTCCAGCCGGTAAGGCGCGCGTCATCTGGATTGGTCATGCTTCATTTCTGGTGCAGATGGCTGGGCTTAACATTTTGATCGACCCAGTCTGGGCGCCATGGTTGGCGGTGGTCAAGCGGGCGCACTGTCCGGGATTATCGTTGCATGAACTGCCCCGGATTGACCTCGTTTTGATCAGTCATGCGCATCATGATCACTTAGATGTGCCGACGTTGGAGGCGGTCAGTGACGGTCAACCGATTATCGTACCGAAGGGAGTGGGTAGTCTGGTACGGCGGCGCGGCTTTGGCAGCGTGCACGAAATGGGCAAATGGGACAGCCTGCGGGTGGGTGAACTCGAGGTGATTTTCACGCCGGCGCGTCACTGGGGCGCCCGCTATGTGCACGATGTGCACCGTGGGTTTGGCGGGTATGTGCTGCGCCAGCCCGAGGTTGAGACGATGACGGGCGGTGCGGCGACGACGGTTTATCACAGTGGTGACAGCGCGTACTTCGATGGATTTCATGAAATCGGCCGCCGTTTCCCTATCGAGGTCGCCCTGATTCCAATTGGCGCGTATCGTCCGGTGAGCGGTCGCGGGGTGCACATGAATCCCGAGGAATCGCTGGCCGCTTTTCGCGATGTGGGGGCGAAGCGCATGGTGCCCATGCACTACGGAACATATGCGTTGACTAGGGAACCGCTGGATGAGCCGCTGCAGCGGCTCATGCTGGCCAGCTCCTCTACCGGCGTGCGCCACATGATCGATGTGCTTGAGCCGGGTGAGCCCCGCTTATATTGAGCGGCGCTGGAGGGTAGGAGGGTGAGAGCGTCGCGGCGGTGACGGGAGGCGCGGTCGCCGGATTATTTGCTTTGCAGGTGTTGGTGGAGGATGCGGACGACTTCTTCGGCGACCTGCGGGTGTTGGACGCAGCTGTGGGGCGCGGGCACGATTTTTTCGCTCAAGGCGGTTTCCACGCGGGCGCTGGAGTATGGGACGATGCCGTCCGAGCTTGTTTCGAGCGGGCCAGATTTTCCGCGATTGCCGATGATGGAGTGGTGGGGAACGGTGAGTGGGCGGTTGTTCATGCCGTGCAGCAGCGGGTGCTGGGGCGAGAGGTTGTCCACGCTGCGGGTGCCGAAGGCTTTGAATTTGCGGAGTTCAGGATTGAAAAACGACATGTCGAGCTGGGCAAATTCCGATGTCAAGTTGGCCAGATCGAGGGGCAATCGGATGAATTTGACCGCCCACTGGACGATTTTAAGATCGGCAATTTCACTGCCGCGATGCGGTGTGGCCACAAAAACAGTGCGCTTGATGTAGGGCGAACGTTTGAAAAACATGGCGTCCCGCAACATTTTGCGTTTCTCGGGATCCACATCGAGTTTCTCTGGCGGTACCGCAAAATACGAGCCCCAGATGTCGTTGCCGCTGTCAATGACCTGCATCCGGCTGAGCAGGCCGCCCATGCTGTGGCCAATGATGACCATTTTCCGCAGCGCCGCATCGTCATGCTCCGGGTCAAACGTCTCCGCCGCGGCTTGGATGGCGAGGCGGAGGCGATTTGAGGTGCCCGCCACCGGTAGTCCGGTTGGGTACAGGAAATACCACAACTGATAACGCTCACGCAGTACCGGATCGCCCAAGATTTCATTCATCACATTCTGCCAGATGTGCGGGTCGGAGGCCAGTCCGTGGACCATAATGACAGGAATTCGCTGAGGATTATACGCTTCCGTCATGAAGAGGCCAGCATTGTCCGCGGCTCCAGCTGGATTGAGCAGTCCCGACAGACCTAGCTTTTTGAGGAATTTGGAGCCCAGACTGAGCTCCAATCCCGCCGTAAAATCATAAGCTAGGGGCGTCTGGCGGCCGTTGAGGACGGTGGTCTGGGCTGTCTGGGTATTGTAAAACCGCGCTTCAGGCATCCCTGGTTCTGAGAAATCGATCAGAAAATTCGATGGCAACCAGCGGCCATTGGGCGGAACGAACCGGCTTGTTTTGACAATTTCGGTGTCCCTCTGGCGCACGGTGACGCAGGCGACCCCGAGGCCGGCTCCCTCAATACGGCGTGAGGCATTCTTCAACGGTACATCGCTCGCTTGTACGGCTTCGGTTAGATTGTAAATCTCACGCAGCGGCGAATTAATGGCTCCGGGCGCAAAACGAAGCGTGTATTTCGGCGTCGTAAACGGTTTTTCCCAGGGAATGCCAAGGCGGGAGTTTTGGATGGTATCAAGCACCTTGGCTACTTCCCGGTTGTACACCGCCCGGGCTTCCGGGGTGGCGTCCGCCGCGGTGGCGGCTGGCCACGCCGCTTCCGCCGCTCGAAGTTGTGACTCCAACCCGCTGGCAGCCGCCACCAGAGCGCTCGGAGAAAAAAGGTCCGCCTGTTTCTTGGACGACGACGAGCAGGACACCGGGCCGAGCCCCAGCGCGGTCACCGCTGCCACCACACCCATCAGCCGCTGCATGTGGCTCCGCCATCCCACCGTCGGGGAAGGTAGAACCCAGCTCCGCACTGGCTCACCGCTGCCGGCGGGAATGAGCCATCGCGCGGTCAATGTCGCGCTGGTCTTCGCGCTTTTTAAGGTCTTGTCGTTTGTCATGGCTGGCTTTGCCCTTGGCGAGGGCAAGTTGAATTTTGACTCGATGGTTTTTCCAATACGCTCTGAGTGCCACTAATGAGACACCCTTGACCATGACATGGCCGTAGAGTTTGTTGATTTCCCTTTTGTGAACGAGCAGGCGACGAGTACGACGCCCCTCATGCTGCTCATGACTGGCTTTGTCGTAGGGTAAAATGTCGCACTGATGGAGGAAGAGTTGTCCATCTTTGATGCTGGCGAAGGCATCTTGCAGATTGAGGTGACCTTGGCGAATTGATTTCACCTCGGTCCCTTTCAATTCGATGCCGGCCTCGATGGTTTCGAGGATATGGTAATCGCGCAGCGCCTTGCGATTAACGGTGATTTCAGTGTCACCCATGATGTGTGCGGAGGAAACGGGCGCAATCATCCACGGACCACCACAATGGCCGGGCGCTGGCGGTACGGTCCATCGCGGTTACTTTTTCTTGCGCTTGGCAGCCGCCCCAGTGGAACCGTCAGCAGTTCCGTCCGAGGCCGTGCCATTGCCCGTCCAGGCAATTTTGCCTTCAATAATTTCCAGCAGGGCGATATCCGCCTGTCCGAGCTTGCGGCGTCCGGTCAGATCAACCATGGGCGATCGCCCTTGGTTAAGCTGGCGAACCCGTTGCGACACCACGTTGATGAGCATCGGAGGGTGGGGGATCAGCCTGGAGGCCTGTTCGACAAGGTCGCTTCTCATATCTGTGGCGGCGGGTCCATGGCTGGTCGGCTTCCCGGACTGGGAAGCCTGATCGAAGGGGATGATCTCTGCCAAGGCCATGAATAGAAAGAGCACCAGCGGCAACGGAGTACACAAAGTGAATTCAGAGGCTGCCGTCTGGCGAACTAGCTGAATAGACTGAAGTCGGAAAAATGCAACCAGATTCTTTGTGGAATCGATCACGCAATGCCCCAACACCACCCCAAATGGCCCCGCAGGACCACTCGGCGTCCGCCCACTTCAATGATCGACAAAGGCCGCTTTCGGGATGTCGAGCAGCATCTGGGCATTGGTCGGATGGCGCCGGACAAAATGAAGTAGCCGCTCGACGGCTTCGACGGGTTTGTGTCCGGCCAGTCCGCGGCGGATCAGATTGATTTTTTCCAGCTGGTGCGCTGGCAGGAGGAGTTCTTCGCGGCGAGTGCCGCTTTTGAAGATGTCGACGGCTGGGTAGACGTAACTTTGGGCGATTTTGCGATCGAGCACGAGCTCCATGTTGCCGGTTCCCTTAAATTCCTGGAAAATCAGCTCATCCGCCTTGGAATTGGTTTCGATCAGGGCCGTGCCCACGATGGTCAGGCTGCCGGCTTCGCGGGTGTTGCGGGCGGAAGCAAACAGTCGCCGGGGCAGTTCCAGCGCGCGTGCGTCAATACCGCCGGACATCGTGCGGCCCGACCCGCCGCCCATGATCGCATTGTTGCTGGCGCGAGCTAGGCGGGTGATGGAATCAAGCACGATGAAGACGTCATCCCCGGCCTCGACGAGGCGCTTGGCGCGCTCGATGGCAATCTGGGCAATCCGCAGGTGGTTTTTGGGCTCGGCATCGTTCGAGCTCGCATAGATTTCCGCCTGTGGGATGGCGCGGGTGATTTCGGTGACTTCTTCCGGACGCTCATCCACGAGGAGGATGATGAGTTTCATCTCGGGATATTTCAGGGCTACGGCTTCGGCAATGTGTTGCAAGAGCGTCGTTTTGCCGGCGCGGGGCGGGGCCACGATCAAGCCGCGCTGGCCTTTGCCGATGGGCGCAATCATGTCGATAATCCGCGTGGTGGCCCGGTTCGGTTCCGTTTCCAGAAGGATCCGCTTGCTCGGATTGATGGCCGTCAGTTCTTCGAACGCGGGGAGGTTTTTGTAATTGGCAGGTTCGCGACCGTTGATTTTGTGCAAGGCCGTCATCTGTGGGCCCCGTTGGCCAGCGCGGATTTCCCCCTCGAGGAAAACACCATCGCGTAGGCCGCCGTTGCGCACCATCTCAGGCGTCACAAAAATATCCTGCGGATGAGGGATGTAATTGCGGGACTTTTGCCGCAAATAGCCAAATCCCTTGGCCGAGATTTCGAGGAGCCCGCTGCCCGGTTCCGCGGGGCCAGTGGGAACAAAAGACTCGCTACGGTCGCCGCGGTCGCCGCGGTCATCCTGACCACGCGGGGGGCGTGGCGGGTAATCGCCGCGTGCGGGACGCTGGTGGCTGGGATTTCCACCCTGACGCGGTCCGCCTCCGCCGTGCGGCGGGCCTCCGTGAGGTGGGGGCGGGCCTTCTCCTTGGCGGTCTTTCCAACGGTCGCGGCCGCGACGGCGGCGTTTGCGTGGGTTTTTGTCAAAGCGTGGGTCGCCGGATGGCCCCTGGGTGGGAGCTCCGTGAGGGGGGCGAGGCGGGCGCTGGTGCTGCTGCTGGGCGTGGCGCGGATGAGGCGGGCCGGAGTCTGGATGACGCGGAGCCTGTTCGGAGCTGCCCTGATAGGGGCTGTCCTCTCCCGTGCGTGGGGGGCGTGAATAGGACGTCGATGGATCGGGGTTCCCTCTGGGGATCGCGTCTTCCAGGGGGCGCGCCGGAGCAGGCCGCGGGGCGGTCATGCCCGTGTCTCCCGGGGCCGGCGGACGGGGGTCTGTCGTCGGCGTACGGGTCGCCGCCGGTGTGGTCCGTGGCTCGGGTGCCGGTGTTGGAGCTGGTGCGGTCCGTGGCGCCGCGGGCGCTGGCGCGGTTGCTGGCGGCGGGGCAGGACTGCTGGATTCCACGGCGGCCGATTTGCGGGCGATTTTGCGCGCGGCTTTTTTGGCTGGCGGGGCTTCGTTGATGACGGGGGCGGCGGTGGCCACCACGGCTGGGGCTGCCGCTTTGCGGGCGGACTTTTTCGGCGTGGCAGGCGTGGGTGGCGCTGGCGGTGGGGCGGCGCTTTCTGCGACGGCCTTCGGGGCGCGCGTGGCGGCGGTTTTGGTGGCGCTCGTCTTTTTAGCCGCCGCTTTTTTGGCCGCACGTTTTTTGGGTGCCGGGGCGTCGGTGGACTCGAATGAATCGCTCATGAGGATGGGGTGGGGGAGGAAAGAAGGATGATGGTGGAAGATCCAGCCAATGGGGCTGGGAGTGAAAAGTGAATGGGCTACCGTTGGGGGCTGAAGGCCTTCGGGGATGGGTGGGGCCGGGATTTAAACGGCTAGCTGGTCCATGAGTTCGTCAGGAATGTCAAAGTTTGAATGGACGTTTTGAACATCATCGAGATCATCCAGTGCTTCGTAAAGGCGAATGACCTGCTGTGCGGTGGCCAAATCAACGACGGGAATGGTGGTCAGAGGGATAAAAATGAGTTTTTGCGAAGCGGGAGTCAGATGACGGGCCTTCAGGATGTCACCCACGGCAAAAAGCTGGTCGGGCGCGGTCAGGATGACATGGTCTTCTCCGTCATGTGAAACATCATCCGCCCCCGCTTCCAAGGCGGCTTCCAGCACGGTTTCTTCTTCCGCCGAAGCCAGCGGGAGCCGGATTTCACCTTTGCGGGAGAAAAGATGGGTCACACTGCCGGGAGTGCCGAGACTGCCATGGTTGCGGGTGAAAACGCTGCGCAGATCAGCGGATGTGCGGTTCTTATTGTCGGTGACACATTCCACCATCATGGCGACTCCTCCGGGCGCATACCCTTCATAGGTGATCTCAGAGGGGGCTTCCCCTCCCAGTTCCCCTGTGCCCTTTTTGATGGCGCGTTCAATGGTGTCATTCGGCATGTTCTGCGCCCGCGCCGCATCCATGGCGGTGCGCAAGCGCGCGTTGAGCCGCGGGTCGCCCCCGCCAGCTTTGGCGGCCATGATGATTTCGCGCGACAACTTGGAAAATACCCTGCCGCGTTTGACGTCAACGACGCCCTTGATGTGCTTAACTTTGGACCATTTACTGTGGCCGGCCATGGTTTATCGGGGCTGGGGGGATGCGGGCACGGGTGTTAGTGATGGCACGATGGAAGGAGATTCGCGCCGCGGGAAAAAACTAAAAATGAATGGATCCGCCGTGATCAAAACGGTGGGAAGTGTGGCCTCAGCCAGTCTTTTGGCATTGGTGCCACCGGGAGTACAACCCGGTCCCGGCTTATCCACACGGATGGTCGGGGGTTTTCGTCGACAGATCAGACCGAGCGGCTACGGCGTTACAGTGCGTTTGGCCGGGGCGGCTGGCTGATCAAGCGTAAACGAGCCTGGGCACAAATCAGGCGTAATGCAGTGTATGCCCCCGGGACCTCGCTTGGCAAGAGCTTTTCCCGGAAAAGAAAAAAAGTCGCCATCCCTAGACATGAGGACTGGAAAACCATGGTGGGCCCGGTTCGGTCGGCCGCTCGCTAGGGCAACCCTCATGGGGGATCGGCACTTTGGGGACGGCTTTCGCTTATCCTTGCTTCGGCGATGACCCCGCGCGTTGGCCGGAGGACGCGGCGGCGATAATCGCTCGGGCTTTCCCCGGCGTATCGCGCGAAGCAGCGGTTGAACGGCGAAAGTGAGCCGAATCCCACGTCGAGGGCGACTTCCGAGATGCGCGCATACCGGCTCAGCAGGCGTTTTCTTTATGGTGCTAGGCTGAGGCGTAGCCGGTAAAATTCCTGTGGAGAGGCGATGGGGGTGGGATGGTTGATGACGGTGGCTTCCGGTTGTGGTCCAAACGAAGCAAGGGTAGACCATGACGGTGGGCCTTCGAGTCGGGACGCGCGTTCGAGGACGGCGCGGCGCCCGGCGGGGAGCTCGAAGTGCAGCATGATGGTTCCGTCCCCGGCGCTCGGGGTGGAGGCGCGCAGATGCAGTCGACTGGAGGCGCGACGGGGGTCGGTGTGAGCTAGAAATTCTTCGAGCGTGTTCTGCCCGTCTCCATCGGAATCAAGCGTCGCATCGGCGGGGTCGTTGGTGGAAAACCCATGGATTGTTTCCCAGGTGTCATCGATGCCATCTTCATCGAGGTCCGGTCCGGGCGGAAACCATTTTTCGGCCAGTGCACTCCAGACGGTTCCTTGTCGAACGCGGGCCCGCACCAGCGTGCGGCCGGGCACGGCGAGTGTGACGTCGGCGGTGGCGCTGCGGGCGGCCGGGTTGATGGTGCCGCCCCACTGGCGGGGGTCCTCTCCGGATGTCGTGTAAAACAGCGTGCCTGCGGCCGGGTTAGGATTGCTGAGGGTAGTGCCGCCGTCCGGGCTGAAGCGGGGTGCAGACACCGCGGGGAATAGGCCGGCCACCTTGAGGCGGGTCAGCGCCGTGGCTGGCTGCCGCGACCAGTAATTCGACGCCATCCAGTCGAGGTGCGGCAACCAAGCGTTTTCCCGCGTGTACGGCTGGCCCGGCCGGGTATGATTCACCTGCGCATCGCCCCAACGTGCCGACTCGGCAACCAGAGCCCGGTCGATTTCCGCCACCCGGGCGCGCCAGCGTTCGAGACTCCGATGTTGGGTGAGGGCCCCATCGTCAAAAAGATGGTGCTGCACGCGGTCGGCAAAGCGCATTCGGAATTCTGGGCTGCTCCGGAGCCGGGCATACACGCGGGTTGGCGTGCCATCGGCATTGGCTTCCGCATAGATTGGTCCCCACGCACTGCGTGCATGCGCGGTGTTCACATTGGAGATTTCCTGATCCCAGACAAAAAACTGAAACCCTTCGGGATCCGGCCCGCGGGAGCGTCGCGCTCCCCACCAGTTGTGGTTCGGCCAGTCGTCGGCTCCTATGCTTATATGTAGTATAATATAATCAATCAGGTTGTCGACATTCAGTAGGCGCGGCAGTGCGGGATCGCGGGTGCCGTCCGGTCGGAGACCCTGCACCCGGCGCAGGCCGGCATCATTGCTGAGCTGGCCGCGGTTGGCCATCTGCAAAAGCTGGTCCCAGGTGGCACGTGAGCCGTCCCGCAGTTCGGAGAAATCAGCCACCGTGTCCCATTCTTGTTCTGGTCCGCCGAGGTGCGCTGCCATGTGGCTAGCGGATGGAGTTTCCGTGACGTTGTACAACCCCCAGTACAAGCCATTCAGATATAAATGACAGTAGCGGCCTCGAAAATCTTCGTGGCCCATGGCCAGATGGGAGTCGCGCGCCCATTGGTCCCGCACATAGCTGGCCCAGTCTCGATTCCATCGCTGATACGGTTCCCCATTGGGTCCGAGTCCGGAGGGGGCCCATTCCGTACACGGCCAGGTATCGGTTGAGCCTGCGCGCACGACCAACTCGTCAAATTCTTCGACTGGCGACCCGGGGAATAACGGAAAATTCAATGATGGGTGGCCATATTCGCTGCGGAACCGCAGGCTGAATCCATGTTTGGGAGTGAAGTTTTTATTGCGGCTGATGTTGCCGTGAATGCGCAGGCCCGCGGCCGCCCCAAATCCTTTTGGGGACGAGGGGTCGAGCCACTCCACGCTGGTCAGTCGTTCCCAGGTTTTGCCGCGAGCGGTGGGTTGGGTGTAGATGCCTGCTGGGCCCCATAATGCGGCTGGGTCGCTGATCAGGCTCAGCGAGGGCAGCGCAAGCAGGCTTTCTCGCAAGGAATACCCCGGCGCCGGCGCCGGGCCGGGTACCCGCGGATCCATGGCAAAATCCCCCGGTGATCCGTCCGGCCAGACGGCCGGTGCGCCGGGTGGTCGCTGCTGTGCTGCTACCTGATCAACAAATAGATACGTGTGCGTGGTGACATCTGCGGGAGCTAGTGAATCCTTGAAAGCACTGGTTCGCAGTAGCGTGGTCCGCTTGATTTCGGTCTGCAGCGGCGACAGGCCAGAGGTGCCATGGAGCCGCGTCGGCACCGAACCGTCCGTCGTGTAGACGATGGTGGCCCCCGGGGTGGCACAACTTAAGGTCGCCGTCACCGGTCCCTCGTAAAACCCACGCTCCGGAGACACGCTCACCGGCTCGACAAAGCCGCTGACCCCAAGACCGTTGGCTTCACCCGGCGTTGGCGTCGTGAAAAATCGACCTTCCTCCATGCGGCCGGCCCGGAGTTCCGGGCCCAGCAGAAATGTGCCGTCATTCACCCCATGGTTCAGTCCCTGCAGCGCCAGAATATTCACGCCGGGGCGCAGGAGCGACGCGAAACGGCTGAGATCGAATTCCTCCACAGTCATGGCTGCGCTGCGGTCGCGCTGCACCGTGGCCGCCGAGGTGTGAGTCAAAACTTCCGGGGCATGGCGGCGCGCCACTTCCACTCCGTTCAGCCAGGCCACAAATCCATCGTCATATTTCATCCGCATCATCAGCAGATTCGGCGGCTCCCCAGGCTCGATGGTCAAGGGCACCCGGACATAGGCCGTGGTCTGGATGGTATGCAGTGCGTCCCCGATGTCGGTGCCCAGCAGCGGCGTCAAGCGCCGCACGTCCGGCGGGCGAGCCCCTGCCGCCAGTGCGGCAATCTGCGCCGGCTCCAGCGCGGTTTCCCAGATGGCAAAATCATCGACTCGCCCGCGGTAACCCAAGGCGCCTGCCGAGTTCATAGCGCCGAGGAACAGGCTGCGCAGAACCGTCTGATTCGCTGTATTGACCGCTTCGTGAAGCAGTCGGCCGTTTTGCCAGATCTGCTTGGTGTCGCCGTTTTTGAGAAATACGTAATGGTTCCACTGGCCTCGCCATTGGGTGGTATCGGGTTCGTTTATTTGAATGCGGGTGGTGCCGGTGTCGCAGCAGCCGGCGGTGTCAAAATAAATGGTCGAATCCGACCATGGCAGGTGCGCATCAAGGACTCGCTCGCCTCCTCCTCCCGTGCCGCTGGTGCCGTAAAAAATAGCATTGTCCTGCGGCAGGGTAGCCGCTCCCAGCGTCCATACCGAAATCGTGAAGGTGTCGCGCACGGCCATGGCGTCAAAGCCGCCGGTTGCGGCGGCCGGAAATGAAACCACCCCGCTGCCTTGAAAGACCATCGAGCGGTCGCCCGCCCGGCCGCTGCGGCCCAGTCCATCCGCGGAAAATACGCTGCGGCTGACGATCCCGTCGCGTCCCTGCCCGCTGGCGTCGCGGGCACGGGATGGCGTGCCGGCTTCATCAAAGTTCCACCACCCGAGCAGTCCGTCACCCGAAGTCATTTCGCTCCGATCAAAGCCGATCCCTAGGGTGGCGGTCAGCCATGCGCTGTCATCATATCCAGGCTGCATCCAGTCAGGCTCCGGGCTTTTCGGCACGTGGACTCGCGCGGCGCTGCCTTGCGTGAGCAAGGGTGCGGGCTTGAACTGCCAAGCTACCCCATAACTGGCGTTTTCTCTCTGCGCGGGATAGTTGAGAATCTGACTGGCCACCGTTTGTCCGTCGGGAGCGACCAGCAGGACAGACTCTCCTTCGGCCGCGAGCTGAAAGTTGGTGTGCAGCGGGGCCCCTGCCACAGCTCGGTCTTTGCCTGAAGCAAAAACGACAATTCTTCCGCCCGCCGGTAACCTCGTGGAGTGTGGAAATTGCCAACGTGTGAGGAGGCGGGGGGAGTCGGTCAGATACCATCCGCCGAGTTCCAGTGCGTCTGTTCCGGGGTTGTAGATTTCCATCCAGTCGGGGGAGTCTCCGTCTTCGTCACGCCGTCCTCCGCGGTTACTGGCGAGGATTTCCGTCAATACTGGCCGCGGGGCGGTCGCTGTCGTGTCGTCGTGGGTGTCGTCAGCCTGTGCGGGTCCCGTCAGCGTGGTTAGGGAGTGCAGGGCCATCCAGACGGTCAGGAGGCGGAGTGTGTTCATGAGGTTTTTTCGGGGGTGCGGAAAAAGATACGGCGGGTGCTTTTACTTTTACTGAACGAGAAACTCCAAGAGTCCCGCCAGTTCGGCCTCGCTCAGGCCCGTCTCCAGTCCTTCCGGCATGAGGGACCGGGTCAGGCGTTCAAAGCGGGTTATGTTGGCGCGACTTAATTCAATTTCGCGGCCTCCGGCGAGCCGCAAAGTCACTCCCGTCGGGTCGTCCCGCTGCAGCAGCCCCTGCCATGATTCTCCAGTGGTGGTGGTCACGGTGGCGGCGAGAAAGCGCGGGGCGACTTCGCGATTGGGGTCGAGCACGCTGGCCAGCAGGGCGGGTTTTCCAAGGTGGCGAAAGGTAATGCGATCGGGACCGACTTCGGCGCCATCTTGGCCGAGACGGTGACAAGTCAGGCATCGC
This sequence comes from uncultured bacterium, assembly GCA_903954065.1. Taxonomy (GTDB): domain Bacteria; phylum Verrucomicrobiota; class Verrucomicrobiia; order Verrucomicrobiales; family V1-33; genus CAJBME01. Next base: position 11,758 of record CAJBME010000240.1, on the reverse strand, counting down.
TGGCGGAAGACGGTTTCTCCGACGGCGGCGTCGCCGTTGAGTTTCAGTAATGGCAGGCGGGCCGCGATGGCGGCTTGGCGGTCGGGGGGCGGAGGACCAAGGGCGGTGAGGGCCAGCGGCTGGACGACTGGATCGGCCGATGCGCGAAGGTGCTGCGCTTGGGCGGCTGTGAGCTCGAGCGCACCGATCCGTCCGTCGGCCACGGCGGTCAGCAATGGCTGGTGCCAGTCAGAGGTGGCCGCCGCACGTTCGAGCACGCGACCGCGCATCCACGCACTCAGTCCGGGCCAGGCCGCCCAGACGTCGCTGGCCCTCGCTCCGGTCACCGCTGGCCACGCTTCCGCTCGCACCGGGTCAGGAGCCGCGGGATCGAAAAAGACCTGCTCCAGAGCCCCCGTGGCTGCGCCGCCGCCCGCGCGCACTAGCACGGCCGCGGCGGAGGTTCGGTCGGAGGCGCTGGCTGCTGGGTCGAGAACACACGCGATCGCGGCTTCCGTCAGCCGGCTCAGCGTGTCGCGGTCGTTCAAGGCTGTGATCATGGCAAAAAGCCGGCCAGGAGATTCATGCAGGCGACTGTGCAGCCATTCGGCCGTTTCTGCGATGGCGGCCGCTTCTTTACTGCGACCGATCATGGCGACCAGCTCGGGGTCGGGCTCATTCAGAATTTGCAGCAGTTCGAAGGTATCTCGGCCGGAGCGAAGCGACAGGCGAACGGCTTCGCGCAGGCGCGATGGGGCCGATGGCTGGTTCCATAGGGCGGCGCGCTCTAGGGTTTGGTTTTTCAGGGGCAGGCGGCCGAGCGATAATGCCCACTGGCGCCGCACCGAGGCGGCTGGATGTTTCGCCAGCTTGGATAGATCAGAGGCAAGCGAGGGGGCGTCCGTCGGGCGGGTTTCCAGCAGTCTCAAGGCCAGCCGGACGACCGCCTCGGTATCGGATTGCAGTGCCTGGCGCAAATCATTCGTCGTCACGAGGCCCAGACCGTCGAGCGTGGCCAGAGCGTCAAAGCCACCAGCGGCGCGCAATGGAGCGGCGGCGGTCGGGTCGCGCCGCGCGGTGAGGAGGCGGCGGGCAGTTGTGCGATGCCATCCGTTGGGATGGCGGGTCAGCGCGGCCAACGCGGTGGTTTCCAGCGAGCCAATGTCCGTCTGGCGTCGAGGGCTGGCGTGTTCGGGAAGAATCCGGTATAGGCGGCCGCGGTCATGGCCGCTGTTCAGATCGAGTCGGCTCTTCAGTGGGGCGGGCAGTGACTGCGGGTGTTCGATGACTTCGCGATACATGTCGATGACGTACAGCGCTCCATCCGGGCCGTTGGCGCAGGCGACCGGACGAAACCATGAGTCCGTGGAGGCCAGAAATTCTGTGGTTTCTTCGCCGGGCGGTCGTTCGGCTTGTGGTCCCTCGGCGGTTTCGGTCAGGCGTTTCCGATGCACCAGATTGCTGCCGACGTCACCGACAAGGACGTGGCCGGAGAGGGTGGGCATAAGGTCGCCGGTATAAACGCAGAGTCCACTGGCTGAAGTGAAATACCCGGAGGCGCGGCCGCCGCCTTCGATGATTCCGGGAAGCACGCCGGATGCGCGCCAGCGGGTCCGAACCACTCGCCACGGCTCCTCGGGGCTGAGGCGAAAGACTGGGGCCGCCGGGCCGTCGACAGCAATATCCACCAGCGACTGGCTCCCGCGCACCAGTGGGTGGTTGGCGTACGGGCGCTCCAGAGCCACCCATTGCAAGTGGTGGCTGTTGCTACAGACAAAGCGCCGACCTGCCGCGTCAAAACTCAATCCAAATTGGGCCGTACCGGTCTCAGCGGTCAGCTCGAAGCTTACTGGATCGAAGGAAAAATCGGCGCCGTTCAGAGACACTCCGGCCACTTGGCCACCATTGCCGGCGGTGGCGCCCCAGATGCGGTTGTCCGGTCCGAACGTCAGGCTGTTGACCAAGGCCTGAACATTTAAGTCGTCACGTCCGGCGCCAAACCCCGTCAATACCACCCGCCGTTCGTCCGCCACCCCGTCGCCGGTCACGTCGCGGGCAAAAATGATATCGGGAGTGCTGGCGACGAGAATGCCGCCCCCCCAACACGTCACGCCAGTGGCCCAGGCCAGCCCGTCCAGGAAAACCGTCGACTCCTCAAATAGACCATCGCCATCGAGGTCACGCAGTCGTTTGATTCTCGATAATTTCTCACCCCGCCGCTCAGAATAATCTCTCATTTCCACCACATACAGCGCTCCCGTTTCATCAAAATCCAGCGCCACCGGATCAACAATCGCCGGTTCGCAGGCGGCCAGTTCAATCCGCATCCCTGGGGCTACCTTGAACGCGGCCATGGCTTGGTTCGCGCTCAGCGGCGGGCGGCGGGGGAGGTCGTCATCCTCCAGCGGCGGTTCAGCGGCCAGACCCGACCAGACGGTGAAAATCCAAGCCATGGCCTGCAGGCCGGAATGGTGGGGCGAGAGATACATTTTTTTTTTTCTTACCTCGGGGACGAAAGTGTGACAACCCTGCATCATGCGTGGCCCCATCCTGCTTTCTGGTTTTTTTCTGATGGTTTTCCTGATGACGGGCGGGGCTGCGGCTGGCGATCTCAAAGTGGCTGTGTTCGACTGTGATGCCACCCCGGCGGCGGGCAGTGCGCTGGCGTACGATCCGATGAAGGAAGCGGGGGTGCTCACGCTGCGCTGCCGGGGCTTGGTTTTGACTGGGGCTGGCGATCCGGTGGTTCTGTGTTCTGTTGATTGGCTGGGGATTGCGAATGCTGGCCATGATGCCTTTCGCGCGGCTCTGGCGGAGGCTGCTGGAACGACGCCTGAGCGGGTGGCGGTGCATGCGGGGCACCAGCACGATGCGCCTCTCTGCGATTTTTCGAGCGCCCAATTGCTGGCGGCGCGCCGTCTGGCTCCGCCCGTTTTTGCGGAGGCGGTCACGCGGCCGGCCATCGAGCGGGCGGTGGCGGCGGTGAAGGCGGGGTTGACGGCGGCCCGTCCGGTCAGCCACGTCGGCTACGGCGAGGCCCGCGTATATCAGGTGGCCTCCAACCGGCGGATTCTTGACGAAACCGGTAAGGTGCGGGCTGTACGGTACACGGCCTGTGCGGATCCCGCTCTGCGAGCTGAACCAGAGGGAGTCATCGATCCAATTGCCTCCGTGGTGAGTCTGTGGGACGGCGACGTGCCGGTGGTAGCGCTGACGTATTATGCTACTCATCCCCAGAGTTTCTACCGCACCGGGGTGGCGAATCCGGATTTCCCCGGTATCGCCCGGTTTCTGCGCGATCAGGCTGTTCCGGGCCTGCTGCACGTGCATTTTAACGGCGCTGGGGGCAACATCGGAGCAGGTAAATACAATGACGGCGCGCCTGTGAATCGTCATTTCCTCGCCGCACGCCTCGCCTCCGGGCTCGAAGCCGCCTGGGTCGCCACCCACAAATCACCGCTGGTCGCGGCCGATGTCGGCTGGGATGTGGAAAAAGTCGCCCTGCCGCCGGCGGCCCACCTTGATGAGGTGGCCCTCCAGGCCGCGCTGGAAGCGCCCGGGGCGGGTGACGCGGTGCTTGGCCAGGCCATGCAGCTGGCCTGGCTGCAGCGGTGCCGGGCGGGGCATCAAATCGATCTCCCGGTCCTGCACGTGGGGCCGGTTAGTATTGTTCATCTGCCTGGAGAGCTTTTTGTTGAATACCAACTGGCGGCCAAAGCCATGCGTCCCGACCGCCGCGTCGTCATGGCGGCCTACGGCGATTACGGCCCGGGTTACATCGGGACCGCTCGATCGTACTCAGAAGGGGGGTATGAAACTGAATCCCGCTCGTCCTTTGTAGACCCGTCGGTCGAAAATGTCCTCATCGGAGCCATGAAGCGGTTGCTGGACCGTCGGAAGTGACGCCCCATGGATCTCGGACCTGCGCTTATTTGCTGGTTGCACCGCGCTCCAGCTCCTCCATACTTCCGCCCTTCTTTCGAGATCCTTTCACCAACCACCCACCACCTATCATTTTATGGGCCAGCAACTCCGAACACGCGTCAAGCGTCAACGCCGCAAACAATACGAAAAACGTCTCAAGGAGGCCGCACGCGTGCGTAAAGCCACCAAAGGCGCCGTGACGCGGAAATCCGCCGTGGCCGCCGCCGCCGCCGCCGCCGATGCCAAAAAGCCGGTCAAGAAGGTAGCCGCCCCGAAGAAAGCAGTCGCCAAGAAGAAGGCCGCGTCTGAAGCCGCTGCCCCAGCTGCTGAATAGGGTCGGTCCCGCATTCCTCCCGTCTTCATCCCATCCTGAGTATGAGCACCGCCCGACGGCGATACCTCATCGTGGACGGACATAGCGTCATTCACGCGTGGGACGACCTCCGCGCCCGCCACGAGACAACTCCGAGGGCGGCCCGCGATGAACTCGCCTCCCGCCTGACAGCTATTCACGACGCTTCTGCCGAAAGTATCGTTCTTGTCTTCGACGGCTCAGGCCCGCGTCAGGCCACGAGCGAAAGAGCTACCCCGTTTGACCTGCAAATCGTGTACTCCGGCCGTGGCCAGACAGCCGATGCCGTCATCGAACGTCTGGTGACCCATTACATCGCCACGCACGACCTGACCGTCGCCACGAATGACGGTGCCGAACGCACCGCCGTCACCGCCTCCGGAGCGTGGTGGATGAGCGCCGAGACGCTGCGTGAAAAATGGTTGGCAACCACGCGCTCCCAAAAAAAAGCCATCGCCACCCTGCATGGTCGCGGCCCAGGATTTCGCCTCGGCGAGGCATGGGGCAAATCATAGGAATTTTTATCTCAAAAGCACAGGATCGGAGAGAATAGGTGTGTTCTGAAGGGACATCCTATTCTTAATAATCACATTCCGATAACGCGGTAATGATCAACGCTTTAACTCACTTCTTGAATAATCGCGATTTCTGCCACACGCCACTTTAACGCCACTTCTTAGATGGACTTGCCCACGGAAGGCGCAATTTCTGGATCATCGTCGAACCGAATTTGACGCAATAATGGCACGCCTTGGCCAGATCGCCCGCAGCAATATCACCGCCCTCCTGCTTCCCCGGGGAAGAGGGTGAACCTTGTCGGCCGTCCTAGTCGCGGATCGCAAGATAAGCCTCCACCGGCTCCTTGATCCAATCAAAGCGCTCCCACGTCTTCGCATTCAGCGCTTCGGCAAACTCGGTGGCTTCGAACATTGAGGCAAAGCCACGGGTCGTGTGATGGCGCTCGACGCGGCGCCATTCGCCATCGGTCAGCTTGCACAGGAAAATCGTGATCATGATGTAAAGAAGGCAGGAACCCGGTGGCCAGATGCGGATGATGGTAGAACAGGTGAAACACCAACCCCGGCCACCGGGAATGCCCACACGGGCAAAGTTTTGAAAGTGATCGGCGGCGCAGGTGCGTCAGCGTTTCACCTGCACCACCGGGTTCCCCTTTGAGGAAAGAGATGGCGGCCGCGGGTGCCATCAAACACACCGTGACCACCGATTTTACGCGTAATGCGTAAAAAGCAGGATCAGACGCCGGTGACTTCGGTCGCAAAACCTTCGGCGCCAAGCGAGCGGATTGCCGCATCGGCGGCCAGCGGGTCGCGATTGCTGAGTGCGATTCGTGCGGCGGCGGTCAGACGCTCAACGTGGCTTTGGTTCCCGGGTTGGGAGCTGATGACGAGAAAGCGGGTCATCGGCCGGACCGCGCTGAATTGCCCGGGGAAGGGCAAGACTTTCGTCCCCAGCATTGTGTGGACAACGCCGCTGTGTGACCATTCAAGCTTGTCGATACCGTCCTCGCCCACGCCATCGATGAGGCGGCCGGCCAAGCTGGTGATGTAGGCGCCGCCGGTCGCGACTAGTGCGGAGATTTTGGCGGCTGAAGTTGTGAGTGAAATCGATGAGGTCATGACTAGATGGTGGTGGTGGTGACGGGGGGGGTGGTGCGGGAAAAAGTCGCTTCGTGATCGGCGACAAAACGCGCTGGAATCCTGATGGCGCTGGAACCCGGCGCTTTGATCGCGGGAATCGCTCCTTTGGTGATCTTGCGGCGGATGCTTTGCCCGCTTAGGTTCCAGCGGCTCGCCACTTGGGCGACGGTTAAGAAGTCGGTCATACGTTATTCACGATGATGTCAATCATCCCGCCACATCCTGAGCCATCAGGGCCGGCCGGGATGGCGCTTATTGTTCGCGCCCATAAGTCGCTAATAATTAGTCATTAGTATACTAATGAGATTTCGTCGCAACAGTGGGACTTCTGGGCGCGAGGCGGAAACCTGCTTTTTGTGACATGTTCAAGAGATTACTTGCCCGGGGCGGGTCTTTGCCGTCACATTGAACGCTGCCCGCCTGAACACCTAAAGCGGTGGCGTCGGCGTCGCGTCGATCATGTCGAGCAGGTGTTGAACCTGACACACATCATAGAACACCAGCCGCGAGCCGCTCTCTTGAATCCTTGTCAGCAGCTTTTGGTTTTCAAGTTTAAGCATCTGGATACAACTCATCCCCAACGCTTTACGCGCTTCGGCTTGTGAGATGACGGCGACGCCACTGATCTCCCGGGAGGAAAGGAGCTTGCCAGATGCGTCCATGCGTGGAGTCGCTGCCTTGCTCCTGCGTGATTCCTTGGCTGGCTGGCTGGCTTTGTCCCTGGCCTTGCGTCTGGCTGGTGTCGGCTGTGACTGTGACTGTGGAGCCGGAGATGCGACCACCGGCTGAGATGTCGCGTCATCGGTCACGGCCAGCAACACCGCAATCATTCGCGCTTCGGCACCGGCGCCGGGAAGCAGTCGGGTCAGCTTGACCAGAGCGTCAGCAGCGTGTCGCAGTTGGTCGCCTTGTCCGGTCGCGATGGATCTCAGCAAAGCGTGTCCGACGTGGTTCAAAAGTTCTGGCGATGGCGCGGACGTGATCACACAAAAAGCGTCTGTGTCATGCGGTCGTCGTCGCGTTGCAAGCGTCGCGTTTTCTTGTCCCCGTGGAGGATGGAAAATCGGCGTCTTGAGATGATCGCTGAGTCACTCTTTTCCTTCCCCGGGGAACACGGTCGGCAATCGTTCAACTAGGATGGCTTTTATTGCCTCGGTGGTGGCCACTAGAGGCGTTTTCGGCCCCTCGGCAGTATGGATACCGCCAAACACTAGTAAACGCGCTCCTGTGGCGTTTATGGGGCATCTTTTTTAGTAGGGTTCGACGTGCGACGCTCCCCAGCTTTCGATTTTCAGATCATCGGTTTTTCATTCTAATTTTTCCCCAACGGTCTGACTCTCTCACTCTCACCTCCCCCATAGGGGGGAGGGTGAGCGTGGTGAGCGTCGAACGTTAATCCGTCACGCTCGCTGGCGGAGCGTTGGGGAGCGTTGGGGAGCGTGGCGAGCGTCGCTTTTCATGCGCTTTTTTAACGCTTCGATCTCCCCTAGGAGGAAGGGAAATCAACGTCATTATCGCTTATGGTATCACATCTTTTCCTTCCCCGGGGATCTCGTTTTCCTGCGCTTCTTTCAACTTCAAAAGCTCCCGGATTTCGATGCGTCCAACCATCTCCTTCCCCCCTCGTCCCGGAGCTTTGAAGTTGTGAATTTTATCTTCACGAAACAGACGCTCACGCATCCCCGCAGCACCGGCCTTAGGCGCCTTCGCCTTCGTCAAGGCATCTTCCAGCTCGGCCATCGACATCATTGATCGCAATGGGTTTTCGATGTCGAGCGCAGGTAGTGCGTCGAGAAAGTCTTTTTCCGTCAGCACTCTTTTTCCCGGCTTCTCAGCAACCGGTTTCATTGCCTCAGGAACGAGCAACGGAAATGACCACCGGACCGCGAAGGTCGGTAACGCGCGACAATTCCGAAGCGTCGATTCCACGTTGAAAACACCTTCCTCTTGGGTGCCGGTCATGGTCAGGATCGCGTCCGGATCGCGCGCGAACACGCCGGAGCCACTGATTCGATCAATGGATGATTTCAAGAGCGCGTCGCCTTTCGCAAAATGCGCGGCAAACACGACGGCGGCCCCGGTGGAGGTGGCGAGGATCTCAAATTCATTAAGCAGTACCGCCACTTCACCGGCGGAGTTTTCGTCACCGCCCAGCGCTAGTTTATAAATCGGATCGCAGATGATCATTGCGATGTCTCGGCCAGCCACCCGCTCCTGTACCTCGGCGAATAGTTCGGCGGCCGGTCGTGCAAATCCGCGCAAATTCCAGATAAGCAAGTCCTCGCCCAGTCCCACGTTTTTGGCGTCGGCTACTTGGAGAAGTCGGCTGTGAAAAAATCCTGCTTGGATCTCAAAATTCAGATAAACGACGATGCCTGGCCTACAGTTTAACCCAAGCCATGGCGTGCCGCTAGAGACGCTCAACGCCAGATCAATCAACAGCCAAGTTTTGCCGGTTTTGGAACCACCGCCAATCACCATTTTCGCGCCCTTGTGGAGAACGCCACCGACAAGCTCATCGGGCAATTCGGGTTCGCTTTGATTGAGCACGGCGCCGCTCACCCAATCAGGAAGCGGCGGGCGTTTGCTTTCCTTCGAGGATCGCGGTGGAGGCGTGACGGTCGCGTTGGTGGTGGATGCACCTGATGCAGTCGGCGGCGAGCCAGACGGACATTGTGAAGCCAAGTCGGCGGCCGTTGTGGTGGGTGGTATATGCTTCACCTTCAAACCGTTCTTTCTTTCCTCGGGAGGTGGTATGACCAGAGTCGGCGGAGGTGAAGGCGGTGGCTTGCGGTCGCGTGCGCTATGATCCTTTAGCGTAACTTTCATGAGCTTAAATGGTAAAAAGTTGTGAGATGAGTTCGGCGTGATCGGCCGGATTTTGAGCAATGGTCCCGAGGTCGTGGTGTCCTTCCGGGAGATGAAAAAGATCGACACTCGCCCCGGCCGCGCGGAGGTCGGCGCGCCATGAAGCGGCGGCGTCTGCGCCCGCTTTATCAGCGTCTGGCACGATGCACACCTCCCGGCCTGCCAGCTTGGCCAGCAAATCAGGTGCGGTGGCGAATCGGCTGCCTGAACTGGTGGCGACCAGCGCCGTCCAATTCCATCCGTTTTCGGCGATTCCTATCAAGGCGGTAGATTCAAGAAGTCCGACAACGCCCTCGGTTAAAAGGACCGCCTGCGTGTCGGTTCCGAGTAGGCACCGGCCGATGAATCCGGTTTCAGAACCTCTAGGGTTCCACACTTTGTGAACTCCTCGGAACGGCTCTCCATCAAGGCGGCGATATTGTGCGAAGGTGCCTTCGGTCAGTACAAACACGTCGTGGCCGTCCTCATCTCTGGCCGTCCACAATAATCCTACGCGCGCGATGGCTTCGACGGCGGCCGCGTCGAGCTTTCGGATGTCTGCGATGGATAATGGAAGGTCGGCCACATTGTGCGGCGCTTTGCCTGAAGGCGGGCGTGGCGGTCAGCGTTGAAGGTGGCTTCCTTCTTCCCCGGGGAAGGAATGGCTGGTGGAGGCGATGATGCGGCGCCATGACCAGACAATGGCGCAACGTCACCGGCCCACTCAAGAACGCGCTGGATGACGGTCGGCATGTCCTCCTTGGTGATCAATTCGACAAAATCAATCAGGTCACCTGTAACGTGGGTTTTGTGATCCTTGAATCGCCATCCGTCTTTGGCCATGAAGATTGAGAAACACTTGCTTTCGTCCTCACGGTCAGGCGGGCGGGTGACTGCGTTTCCGTCTCGTGGCGGATCGGGCAATCCTAGTCTCCCCCACGCTTCGTGAATGGATACGCGTTCTTTGGCGGCGCGGATACGCGCGCTTAAATCAGTTTTCATGCGGTGATGAGCACGCACACCGCCCGCTTGCAAAATCGCTCAACCAGCCTAAGGGTTCGGTCTCTAATCGCCCCAAAGGCTGGCTGTCGTCTTCGCTCGCGGAGGCGGCGGCTCTTTTTTTTTGGGTGGGTTAGCAGGTGCCTGGCCGAATGCGAGACGAGGCAGGAACGCCGCTTGCTTCCAAGTCGAGGATGTCGGCGAGGTTGTAGCGTGGGTGCCTACCAATTTGAATGAATGGCAACAGGCCCGCTTTCCTGAGTCGCCAAAGCGTGACATCGCACCTCTGCCATCTGGCCTGTAGTTGCTGATCGGTGATCAATTGCGCGACTGGCGCTTGGGTTTTGTATGAATGGCTTTTCATGCGATTGCTTGGGTTTGCGGAGGATGTATTCCATCCGCTTGAGACTCACTAATCCCACACCGTCAAACACGCACAAGCGCAACTGGAGGAAATTTTCCCTCATGATTTCTCTTGCAGATTGCGGGTCAATCTCCAGTCACCGCCCACACTGCGTTCCATGCTCTGCCAGTCTGTAGAACGCTTATCAATAGAGGGATGCGAGCATTCCTCATCCTGTCTTGTGTCATAACTAATTGATCACAAGGCCTCCCTTCTTTGCCGGGAAAAAGGCCATGAAGATAATGACTTGACGATGCTATCCCCCACTGGCGGAGTCGTTAGGCGGATTTATTGCGGCAGCTCAAGGTGGATCGCCCTTTTTGCTGACACATACAAGGCGGCGGTCACCCGCACATCGCTGTGGCCAAGTGCCTCGCTTGCCTCAAAAACACCGAAGTTCATGCTGATCATGCTGCCGAATTCTTTGCGGAGCTGGTGGAGCGGCTGAGCCGAATCCCATCCTCTACCGCGGAGCCATCCCAAGACTTCCTCAAATGCCACATCAGCGCGGTAGGATGACCATCGCTTCGATCTCAGCGCGGCCAATGGTGCGACAACGTAGTCACCGATTGCCCCCTCCTTCCACTCGGCCAGCACGTCGATCATGCCGGGCGAGATGTCCAGCACACGCGCAGATGCGCCAGTCTTCGTCGCACCTGCTTCTGTGCCTTCCACGGAAAGCTGGCCCGCCAACAGGTCAATGTGCTGCCATTGAAGGCGGTCCACCTCGGCCCTTCGCAATCCGAATTGCAGCGCTAGGACGAGAGCTCTGTACCCATCGACTGAGAGCTGATCCTTGGCATCGCGCACCAAGGCGCCCGCGTCCACATCGGAGCGGTAGCGCGGAGTTTTCAGGCGAAACAGTCGAACGCTCTTGGCCGGGTTCGGAGGCATGGTCAAACCTGCATCAGCATAATGGGGGGCAAGTGCCGCGGTCCAAGCTCGGCTGAACGCGGCAATCGTGCCGTCAGCGCTCCTCTTCTTGCAAACGAGCTGCAAGTCGTCGTCCGTTCCTGAGATAAACTCACGTTGCCATCGTCGGATCAGATCCGGAGTGACTGTGGCCAAGTCGATCCGGTCGATAGCGTCGCGGCGGGCGGACTTTGCCGCGTTCGACGCCTTCAGGTCGTATTCTTCAATCCCCGCCGCTGATGCTACGACGACGCGTAGCGCTGATTAAATCCTGAGCTTGGTCGATTGCCTAAGATGCGTACCCCTCTCTTCAATAACGCGGATAACGTCGCCCACAGTCGCAGACGCTGGTGGAGGCGGGGTTGGCTTGCGGCGAGTGCCAAACGCGCTCACAGCGGCATCCCAGCCTTGATCCTTGGCCGATGCATAAATGGCGGCGGCACGTTCTGCGGCGGTCTGCTTATTGCCGCTGTCCAGAGAGAGCTGGCGGCGCTTGCCACCGATGGCGAGGCGCATTGACCAGCAAGCGTCCACCTGTCCGTTCGCCTGCACTTGCTGGAAGATTCTGCCATACCAGTACCGAGAATCTCGTTTGCTGAATGATTTCGCCATCCGCCCGATCATGACGACGGCCTGAACGTGATCAACTGGAAATGGCGGGTGGTGGCACAGTAACGACACTTT
>CAJBME010000239.1 GCA_903954065.1 uncultured bacterium | reverse complement strand
CGAAGCAAACATCGGCACATGCGGAAAGGTATGGGCCATAAACAGAAAAAATGGCTTTTCTTTGTGCGCGGCAATGAAATCGACCGCCTGCCCGGTGTAACGCTGGGTCAATGTGGACTGGTCGACCGGCCGCTCAATCACTTTTCCATTGTGGATCAAGGGCACATTCCAGCCGTCCGCAGGCGGTGTCGCCGACCCCGTTGCCCCCTTCGGCAAATCCGTACGAGGATCCATATCGTTGGAATACGGGAGTCCATAGCTGGTGCCAAACCCCTGATCCAGCGGCCGCGATCCCTCCTGCGTGCCCAAATGCCACTTGCCAATGTGCGCCGTCGCATACCCCTGCGCCCGCAACACTTCCGCTACTGTGATCTCCGCCGCCGGCAGCCCGCCCTTCGATTCCGGAAACAACACCCGACTCCCACCGCACATCCCACTCCGAATCGCATAACGACCAGTCAGCAAAGCAGCCCGACTGGGAGTGCACACCTCAGCCGCCGCATAAAAATCAGTAAATCGCACCCCCTCCGCCGCCATCTGGTCTAAATACGGCGTGGCAATCACCGGCGATCCATAACAACCGAGATCGCCGTACCCCAGATCATCAGCCAGCACAATAATCACATTGGGACGGGCGGCCGTCGCCGCCTGACACCACAAGCACACCAGAAGCAGCCAGCAGAATTTCATGGGTAAACCATGCGCCCACTTCGCCAGCCTGCATCCGGATTTATCCCAGCGGAGGCCACGCGGCCTCACCAAACCCGGTAATGCCGCTACCCACCACTAAAGCCCCGGCCCCAAAAAAGTCACGCCGATCCGAATCAAGGTGTCCTGCACATCCCTCTGCTCCGCCACCACAAACCATGAATACAAACGATGCGGACCATCGGGTTTTGAGGCGTCTGGAATGTCCACTTTCGTCATGTAATGGCAGGCCAACCGGGGGTCTTCCACCTTGAAAGCCACCACATGCTCGCCATCCAGCTTGTAATTCGACTGCACCACCGGCACAATCGTAACCATTTCTTTCCACGGGAAAAGACTGTCTAACTTTTTGTCCTCATGGAGTCGAAACAACGCTTTTTCCGTCCGGTTCAGCACCCGGTCGAATCTGGCGACACAAAAAACATGCCCAATCGACGAACCCGGCGGCGCCTTGAAAAAATCCGGGGACTTCAATAGATTGGGCGTTCGAAAGACAACCGAGCTCTCGCCTTTGATTTCTTGCGTCGCCATCACAGCCTCGGGCACAAAAGCCTTCCCAAAACCTTCGACCTCTACCAGCGAATAGGGAGCGTAGTCACCGTCCACGGAGGATGAGGGGAAAGTCACATAAATAACCGATCGTACTCTGCTGATACCGAGTGGAATGCGCTTAACGATGGCATAAGGCGTCTTGCGCACGACATCCATGGCTTTTTTATCCCACTGGAATTCAAAAAGTCCGTCGTCCACACTGATGCCAGCACGGGAGTAAAATACGCGCATCTTGTCACGCATTCCGGTTTCAAAAGCCTTTTGTGTCGTCACCGGAGGCGCTTCAATAGCATCAAATCTCTCGATTTCCCTAGCCTGAAAGACATAGTTCTCCACAGAAAATGCCGACAGACTCTCGATCTCGCTGGCCGCGCGCCCCCATCCATGGAATAGCCCAAGAAAAATCAGCAGAAGGAGGGCGTCACGCATAAAAAAAGAGAGTGAAAATGGAGGGAATCCCGCCAGTCGCAGATCGATCAGATGGTATCAACAGCACAGTCACACCGATCTATTCGCACAGGGAGGCAAATTGTTACACACAAGCCCCACATTAAGCAAAATCAGGCCCCGCCCCTCTTTTCACACCCCAACCCCCTCTCCAAAGAGGATCATCACTGCCAATTTTTTCTGCTTGACCCACCATCGCTTTGCAGTACAAAGTGACGGCTGCGATTTCTCTCCCCGATCCCAGTTTTATTTCATGTCTCGTTTTTTATGAAAGACTTGGCGTCTTACATCCTTCTCACCCTCTTTGCCTTATTGCCGCCATCGGTGCTCGCGACGAGAATGAGGCGACCCTCACGCATGCCTTGGTGGGCCGCCTTCGGACTGGTCATCGGGCTCGGCTGGTTGCTGATCCTCGGCGGAGCACTGATCAAAGAGGGCCCAGAGTCCGGTGCCGGTCATGTCACCGCCTTGTTCGCAGGCTGGGCCTTTGCGCTCATTTGGTTCCTCCCCTGGTTAGGCCTGTACGCGATCATCCATCTCATCCGCAGCAAATCTAAAACCAAAAAAGGGTCGGGAGGAGATTCTTGACACATTCCTCGGCCATGCCACGGCAGCTGGCTACGATTGATAAAAAGCCGCGTTTACGCAGCCGGTCGCCAAGCCGACTCAAAAATCGTTCGGAGAAACGTTCGGCGAGGTCCGCGCCGCCACGGTCGCGGCCGGCTTCGCTTCACGGACCGGGCGGCTCCGGGGTCAGCGACCCAGCTACAAAAAAAGACACGCTGGCGCGGCGGCGACGCCGCCACTGTAGCCGGGTACGGTGGCCCCGGTTTTCATCATTGGCCTGCGGGCCACATCCTTCGAGACAATGGCTCCGAAACCGCTTCTTCGCAGCCGGTCCACTGCTAAAAAATGTTCGGAGAGACGTTCGGCGCCGCGACCGGGGCCAGCGACCCACGGCTACAGAAGAAAAGAGGAAAGCTGTTAACCACAAATATCATATATATCACAACGATGAGACAATAAATGGATTTCTGAAGCAGGTATTTTTTGTGCTCTTTGTGTCCTTTGTGGTTAGCATTTCATTTTAAAAGCTGTCGCCGAGCGCGAATAGGAAAAACTCGAGTTGTTCCGGCGTGCAATTGAGTGCGGGGGTAGTGGCGGCGGAGTGCATGACGTGCAAGAAATCGAGGTAATGGAGGCGGGCGGTGGCGTAGGTCAGGTGTGGCATCTGAACTTCAGCCCAGCGCGGGAGGTGGGCGATGAGGCGCATATCGAGAATCAAGGCACGATGACCGTCGAAATGGCGGTGGTGGAAACTGGCCAGCTTGGTCACGGTCGACATGCCGATGCCTTTGGGATAGTGATCGGCATACTCGGGCCACGGTCGATCCGAAGCCGCACAGCGAGCGACTTCCTGCAAATGCGGCAAGAGACGGGAAACGATGCCCCGGTTGTCGTTGGGATACCCCCACAGCAAGATTTCGGCGCATTTTTGTTCGGCGTCTGGGTAGTCGAATTCCAGCAACCGCTGACGGGAAATTCGACCCTCCGGAGCGGTCTGCTCAATGGCCTGCCACAAGTCCGGCCGCTGAGCCGCCGCAAATTTCGGCTGCCAAAAGGTTGATGTGAGCCCGATGGAATGGTCCGGCACGGGCAGCGTGCGGATGAGTGGCGCGTAGAGGGGATCGAGGAGTGAAGGCATGGCGCTGAAGGGCTAGGAAAAAAGGCTGATTTCGCGGTGGGCTAGAGGCTCGGAGACGACTTGGGCGGCGGGATGATGGCCCATGGCCGGGGATCTGACGGCGTGTTGACTGGGCAAGCCATGGCGCCGCATCGGGTGGGACGGAACCGGACTCAGAGGACGTTCGGTGAGGCGCGCGCCAGTTTCCTCAGGAGGCGGATACGAAACCGCTGAGAAGGCGGCACAACCGCCTCTGGAGCTGGGCACGTTGGTCCCGGATTTCATCATTGTCCTTCGGGCCACATGCCTCAAGACACGGATCTGAAATCGCGCATTCGAATCCGGTCGTCTGCTCATAAGACGTTCGGAGAAGCGTTCGGCGCCGCTACCGGGGTCAGCGAACCCGGCTACAAAGGCGGATAGGCAACCGCTCGCACGAATCTGGGCAGGCTGCCGCCTTTCTTGGAGGAAGGTGACCGCGAGGCGGTGACGATGCGCGGCGGCGGGGTCTGGGCACAGCACGACAACATCCGCCGGAAAGTGGCAAATGATGGCCCTTAGGAGGAGCAGCGCAGTGCTCACATCTTGTAGTTCGCAAGGCGGGTCGATTTGTTACAGACAAAATGCAATTTTGATGAAAAATCTTGGGGGGCGGGGGAAAAGCTGAAAGCAAAAAGCGGAAAGTTGAGACGTGAAACGTGAAGGGTGAAGATGGGGGAGACGAAAAGGAATGAGAGCTGGGGGCGAGGTCGAGGTTTGAGGCCCGCGGCTATGCGGCGTTCCTTCAGAACGAGGAAATGGTGGGGGGTGTTTTCCCAGGGTTTGCACCCTGGGCTGGTATGCGATGCCCATTTCAGGGCATGGGATTGGAAACGGGGTCTGGAATTTTGCTGTTTTTGGTGGTTCTTGCGTTAGGACTGGTGGGGTGAGGGTCACTTCTTTTTTTCGAATGATGGGGCGCCGTTGGTTTTGGCTGGCGGCGATGGTCGGGGTGCTGGGGGGGGGGGTGGGGTATCGCGGGATTTTGCGGGGGGTGGCGCACGGGTGGATTGTGGATGAACCGCCGGCACCGGCGGCGGCGATTGTCATTCTCGGTGGAGGCGAGGACTATCGACCTTTTGCTGCGGCTCGTTTATGGCGGGAGGGGTTGGCCCCGGTGATTTTAGTGCCGGACGTAGAGGTGCGGGCGACGGAAGCGCTGGGGTTGCGGCCGACGACGACCCAAGTGATCCTTGGGGTCCTCAAAGCCGAGGGGGTGCCGGAAAGTGCGATCGTGAGGATTGGTCAGGCGGTGACCAGCACCCGCGACGAAGCCATGGCGGTCCGCGCATGGGTAAACACCCTGCCGCCCGCCAGCCCCAGCGGGCCCCGCCTTCTGATCATTCCCACCGATCCCTTTGCCACTCGACGCACCAACGCCTTCTTTGAGAAGACACTGCCGTCATGGGACGTGCGGGTGGTGCGCACCGATCCGGTGAATATCGACGTGGAAGCATGGTGGACCGATGAGGATGGATTGATATCGTTTCAAAACGAATTCATCAAAACCTTGCTCTACGCCGTCAAATACTGAGGCTTGCCCGCGGCCAGGGACCCGTCATCTCAGCCCTGCGAACTAGCCCAACGAGTCTCATTGCCCCAATGAGTCTCACTGCCCCCACTCATGCAACGGGCAGGCGCGCTCATGGCTCATCGACCCCCAATCCGACCGAGGACAACGTAGAGGGTTTTGAGGAAAATGCTGCAATCGAGGACGAGGGAGGCGTGGGTGACGTAATGGAGGTCGAACGCGAGTTTATGCGCGGCGTCCTCGACGCCTTCGCCATACGGGTAGTTGACCTGCGCCCAGCCGGTGAGGCCGGGTTTGGCGAGGTGACGCAGGTGGTATCCTGGCAGGACATCTTGATAATCATTGACGCAGACAGTCCACTCGGGGCGGGGACCGACCAGACTCATGTCACCCCGCACGATGTTGAGCAGCTGAGGGATTTCGTCGATCCGAGAGCGGCGCAACAGGCGTCCGAGGCGGGTGATGCGCGGGTCACCAACAGTGGTGGTCGCCCCCGCTTTTTCCGCATTCAAGGCCATGGTCCGGAACTTGAAAATCGTAAACTCGCGGCCACGCAGGCCGATACGCTGCTGTCGAAAAACGGCGGGTCCCGGGCTATCGAGATGAATCGCGACCCAGACCAGTGCGCACAGTGGAGCCGCCACGATCAACGCGGTGCCGGCGAGAACGATGTCCATCAACCGCTTGATCTGACTAAACGCCGAGGTTTCCACATGCCGAAATTCCTGACTCAGCAGCCACTGGGTCGGATCGCAGCCGAGGTCGAGCATGCGCAGCCGCTGGCTCCAGAACGATTGCCACGTATAAACCGTCAGGCCAGTGACATGTAAATGCGCGAGGATCGCGCCACTGACAACGGCTTCCGCCCCCGGACTGAGAATCAACCGAGGGGCTATCTGCGGGCTCGCTTGGTCCGACCAGACCATGGCATCGATCCTCTCCTGCAGCGAATCGGCGTGGAGATCGAGCGGATCGAGGCGAATGAGATCGAACGATCGTCCGCGCAGGCCGAGGCCGTGACGCAGGCGAATTTCAGCGTCGGGGTCGCCGAGCAGAACGAGCTTGAGATGACTGCGACCATGGGTGCGACCGGCAAACGTGCGACGCGTGACCACACTGAGAGCGGCAAAAATAAGCGGCGCGGCCAGCAGCAAAAAGCGACTCGGCTGCCCGGATAATCCGTAACTGCCAACCAATACCACGCCGGCCGCCCCCAAAACAGTGGCCGCCAGCCCAGCCAACAACGATTCCGCCGAAAACCGCAGCGAAGCAAAATCAGTATCCCGGTCGTAGGCGCCAATCAACCATGCGGCCGCCAGCGACACCGAAAACGGGATCAAAATCACACTGATGTTCGGAAAAGAGGAACCACTTCGGGCAATATTCACAAAGCCCAAACACGCCACGAAAGAAAAAACCCACAAGAGGGCGTCGATCAAGACCCATGGCATCGAACATTGTTTCCACGAGAGGGCGGGGCGAACGACCGTCGGAAGCACAGGATAGGAAAGAGGCAGCGACGACATAGAAGAGTCAATCACAGCAGTTTTCGTTCCATGAGGACGCTCGAGTTGGTTAGGAAGCGAAGGCATGCGGTCAAATGGTCGAGGCAGGAAGGTGGCGTCGTGATCAGAAAACAAAATGGTGTGTTAGTGTAAAGCAAAAATGCAAAATTTCCATACTAATTTTGAAGACAATGTATTCAAAACATCAAACGTCCGCCCTGCCCTACCGCACATCGCCCCGTAAAACCGGGCCATTCACCGTGCGGTATCGCATGTGGAGGCGGGCGCCGGCCGAAAAGCCGGCCGAAGCGCCGGTCAGAAGAAAAGCAGCAATTTCTTATCTCTCAACCCAAGGAGTGTGGCAGCAACTTCATTGTGACGAATCCGGCTGAATCAATGACGAATCCGCCGGGTTTGGCCCGGTTGGGGTCGGTTTGGATCGGGATCAAAGCCTCACCGGGTCTGGCACGCGCGCCGATCATTCACAAACGGATTGACCGTTTGAGCAAGGGTCCTCCAACCGGAAGCCGGCTCAGCGCGTTCGAAACCGACTCAAAAGACGTTCGGAGAGGCGTTCGGCGCCGCGACCGGGGTCAGCGACCCACGGCTACAGAAGAGACGAGACGCTACCTTGGCGCGCGCGGCGCGCTGGGATCCGGGTGGCTTATTTCT
>CAJBME010000238.1 GCA_903954065.1 uncultured bacterium | reverse complement strand
GGCCACGATCCGGATGGGTATTGAGGGGAAGTTTTTACTTCACCCGCAGGGTGAGCGGATATCACAGCCATGGGAGCATCCATGAGCTTGTGATTACGTCACTTGCTGGGTTTTGGCGAGTTTTCCATTTTCCTCTTTAGGGTTAGCGACGGTCACAGACGCGCCGCTACAGGTTGCGAATGGAACGCTTGTAGCGTCGTCTCTACGAGCGACGCTGCCCCCGAACCGCGCGAAGCTCCTTCATTTGCATTTCCATTCCCATCCCGGGCGCAGGGCCAGTTAGCGGCGGTCACAGACGCGCCGCTACAGGTTGCGAATGGAACGCTTGTAGCGTCGTCTCTACGAGCGACGCTGCCCTCGAACCGCGCGAAGCTTCTTCATTTGCATTTCCATTCCCATCCCGGCCGCAGGGCCAGT
Source organism: uncultured bacterium (assembly GCA_903954065.1). Taxonomy (GTDB): domain Bacteria; phylum Verrucomicrobiota; class Verrucomicrobiia; order Verrucomicrobiales; family V1-33; genus CAJBME01. The sequence continues at coordinate 1,747 of CAJBME010000238.1, read as the reverse complement.
TAGCCTAAAAAGGAAAATGGACGCGTTCATAGGGCGCCTTTGGGAAAGGCGTTTGATGGCGGGGTCGGAGGAGTCGCAAAGGGTGCGGTATCATCCGCTGAGCAGCAGTCCAGCCTCTTCTGGCAGGTCGGGCAGCCATTTCCCGCCTAGCCAGCGCCGCAGCAAGCGCGTCAATAGCAGCGTCCAGCGTTGCTCCACGCTCCATCGCTCCGTGATGGCGCGGATCTGATGCAACTCTTTGCTGATCTGCGTGACAGCGGTGGCGATGAGCTCGCCTTTTTCGTGCAGCACGCTGACTTTCACGGTGCGCTGCCCGCCGCTTTGGACTTGGCGGCCGACTCCGGCCATGAGCATGGGGCGACTGCGGATGGCTTCGCGGTGGTGCTCTTCGTCGTAAAACCTCATGTAGAGGTTCCACCAGTTGTAAAACAGCGCGATGAGGTTGGCCATGAGCCGGCTGGGGGCGAGTTTGCGCGAGGTGAAGCCGCCCCAACCCCATTGGTTTTTGAGTTCGTCAAAGCCGTTTTCGGCATCGGCCCGGTCGCGGTAGTGTTTGGGCATGACGGTGGCGGGAAACGCAGTCGGATCCAACGCGGTGACGAGCACCGCGATCTTCCCGCTCCAGGGGGTGGCTTGGGCGTCCCAGCCGTCTCCTTGGGTATTGGGCAGCTGGGTCTGGCGGTCCTTGCCGCGACGGGATTTGCCCGCTTCCCTAACGGGGGCTTTGGCGGGGCTTTCGCGCACGAGGATCACCCGCCGTTCGCGCGTCCAGCCGCTGAGGCGAAGGCTCGTTTCCAACGCCTGCCAGCCGTCACCGCAGTCCTGCCAGTGCGCTCCCTGGCGCATCATACGGGTGACGAGCTCCTTGACCTTGGCGGTGTGGCGCAGTTTGAAAAGATAGGGCAGGGCTCGCTGTTCGTGCTCTAACATGATGCTTTCGTTGCCATAGCCGCAGTCGCCGCGGCTGAAGGTGGGCCATTGGTGGCGGGGGAGTTTTTCCAAGGTCTGCCAGAGTCCGGGAAGCCCTTTGGCGGCGGCGTGCTCATTGCCGGGGCGCACTTCCACGCCGAGGCTGATGCGCAAATTCGCCACGAAATAACTGTGATAGACGTGGCTGGGACGCCCGGGTTTTACGGGATTGTAGCCGATTTCCGCTCCCTGCTGGTGACCGTAGAGGGGCTTGACGGTGACGTCGATGTCGAGGATCCAAGGCAGGCCCAACGCGGGTGAGATGCAGCCGAGGAGCTGGGTGGAGAGCCAGTCGAGGCCGGCGGTTTCGGGGATGCGATACATGGCCAGGCGCACCGCGTCCTCACTCACGGTGCCGCTCATGCCTAACAATCCCGGGTTGATGCCATCGCCGCGAACGCCGTTGATGTGGGCGTAGCGGCGGTGGCCGGAGAGGACGCTGAGCAGCACGGTGCCCATGACGTTGAGCGCGCCGCTGCCGCGGTTGCCGGTGTAGAGGAGCGGACACTCGCGCAGGAATTCCTCCCATCGTCCGCCGGTTTGCAGGAACTGGAAGAAGAAGATCAACTGGCCCTCGCGGGTGACGGGGGCTTGTTCATCCCACTCGGCATGAAAGCGGCCGCCCGGTGCGTCCAGCGGCCACGATCCGGATGGGTATTGAGGGGAAGTTTTTACTTCACCCGCAGGGTGAGCGGATATCACAGCCATGGGAGCATCCATGAGCTTGTGATTACGTCACTTGCTGGGTTTTGGCGAGTTTTCCATTTTCCTCTTTAGG
>CAJBME010000237.1 GCA_903954065.1 uncultured bacterium | reverse complement strand
GATGAAATCGTCCGGCTCAAAGGGCCGAAGGGCCGGACCAAAAAGCTCCAGGGCTGGACCCTGCGGCGGGTGGAGGCATGGGTGGAAGTGGACGGCAAGGAGCGCGTCATGGTCTTCATTTGATCCGCCCGGCCGGGCGTCCCCTCCGGGCAGCCTGCGGCTGTCTATCTCGCTCCACTCGATTCCAACAACGAAGAGTGGACTGCAGGCAGCGTGTGCGATCTCTACAAGGCCCGCTGGGAGATCGAGGTGTTCTTCAAACAGGTAAAGCAGACGCGCATGTTGCGTCGTTTCAGGGATTTGCTTGGAGCCTGTGACCGCGAGTGTCAGGTGTATTCCAAGACGAGAGTGCGTCCGTCTCCGGGATCGATCTCCGGGGCTTTGCAACCTGTGCCAGTGGTTTGGTCCCGGAGTTCGGGCGTGTCGGTTGGGGATTCGTCATCGTCGCTGGTATCCACGCACGGATAGCCTGCGAGGGAGATTCGAAGGTCTCGATTTCCTCGTAATTCAGCTGGAAACTTGCATTCGTCCTTATGCGGTGTTCCTCAGAACACACCTATTCTCTCAGATGCAGTTCCCAAGGAGATGCCCTGGGCTGGGATGCGTTGCCCCGTTGGGGCAATTGGCGAAACTCCAGCGGCCGGACCCTGACGGGCCCGGCCGGCGGCGGTGGCGACTGATTTCCGGCTGGAGCCGGGGGATAGTAGCTAGGGGATTGGGGTGGGCGTGAGCACCAGGGCGCGGGTCAGTCCGTTTTTGATACCGGTGGCGGCGATTTGGCCCAGATTGTTCAGGCCGGCCATGGAGAGGATGTTCCATCCGGCCCCGGTGACGGGGTCGAGGGATTCTTGAACGGGGTAGGGTATGCCTTGGCGCCAGACGATGAGTGTGTTAGGGCCGATGTCCCAGGTGCCGGGGGTGCCATAAGCGCTGGTACCGAGTATCTCGCCGCGAGTATTGATGGCGGTCGCGGATCCGTAATTATCACCGGTTAAAAGTGGCAACGTGTTGACCACATATCCAGCTGGAGTGGCGGTCCACTTGACGGGAATCGAGGAGAACGGGGGATGGCCATCGCCGACCACGTCGCCCAAATCATTGAGGCCGTTGCCCAAGCTGCTCCAGAATTCCGGAAGGCTGGGGAGCAATTGCATCGGCCGCGGCGCGACCTGGGTCCAGAAGGTTGCGGTTTGCGATTGTCCCGCAGCGGTGGTATATCCCGTGGCCTGTCCGTTGTCATTAAAGGCCATGGGAATGCCGTTCCCGCCCATGATCGTCTGCGTGTACGTGCCGGCCTTTTTTGGGTTCGGGGTCCAGACGCCGCCCTGCCACGCGGTGCTTCCTCCTCCAATGAAATAGCCATAGACCCGGCCTGCCGTATCAACCCGCAGCGCATGCGTGTTACCGCCATTGTTCGGGAAAACGTTGCTCGGGGCCGCCGCTCCCTTCTTGACCAGCCCCTGCGGTCGCGAATCGCCCGTGTCGGCTGAGCCCACCACCACCCCAGTCGTCGGGTGTACAAAATTGGCGATCGAATAGTTGCCCTTCTTCGGAAGCCTGCCAACCGCACTCAGTATCCCTTTGCGCACGACAAATCCCATTTCATTAAAATTTGAAACCGCCAACGAGCAGTATCCAGTGACATCACCGGCGTCGTTGACCGAGGTCGCCGTCCCGCTCACGTAACCCGGTAAGAGGCCGATCTCCTTGACCGTGTAAATCGCCTGCGCAGAGAGCTCGGAGGAACAAAGCCCTAAGAGGCTCAGCGCGGCCGCCAAGGTAGCCAATCGGCGGGGTCTGAGAAACGGTACAAATGATGAATTCATGTGAAGTGAGGGTGTACAGTGGGTATGCCTGGTGGGAGGGGCGACGAAGCAAAACTATGGTATATTCGGTTTAGCGCTCGATATCTTCTTACCGGCGTCAAGGGCTTCCAGCAAAGTGTCTTTGGTAACTTGTTGGTTAGAATTGGGGCGCCTTTTTAAGGGCGGAGAATCGTTGAAAAATTACTTTGATGCGTAAAAAACGGCGGAGCGTGCTGGAGGAAGTGACCGTGTCGCGGATTTCGATGGTTTTAAGACCGGGCGTGGTGGCATCCCCTGACAGGTAGCCCATTCCGGAAAAGGAGCTCCCATCACGCTGGTGGCCAGAGGATCCCACGGAGCCGGACTTCACCGGAGGCATCGGGATACAGGCCCGCCGCCGGCATGGTGGCGGCATCATGCACTGTCGGCAGCAAGCCCGGAGCATACTCCATCAGCAGCGGAACTCCATCCGCATCCGGATCGGCCAGCATGGGGCCGCAGCATCGCCGGCGAAGCTTTGGCGCCACTGGGAAAACGGACTCTGGGCGCTACCCAGAGTGAGACGGAAGGCACCCCGCCGCCGCCCGGACCACCGGCAGGTGCTACGCCGTAGAGCAGGTTGGGCCCGGCTGCCACCACCCCGCCCACCGAGGTGGTCCCATAGAACTTCCCATCCCCGCCCGTGATCAGCCCGCCCAGAGGCAGGCGCGGGCCGCCCGCCGTGAATTCCGCCAACACCGTCAGCGTGCCGGACGCCTTCATCCGGAACAGCGTTCCCGCGTCAGCTGCGCCACCGCGTTCCGTCACTCCATAGAAATTCCCGTCTGGTCCCAGGGCCAGTGGGCCACGGGGCCGCTGCTCTTTGGCAGCACCTCTGGTTCCGGTAAAGGACACCAGTCGGGTGCGGACGCCAGCCGTCGTGAGCTTGTAAATCGTCCCCCGGTTGCTGGTGCCGCCCTCGCGGCTGATGCCGTAGAGTGCACCATCGGTTCCG
>CAJBME010000236.1 GCA_903954065.1 uncultured bacterium | reverse complement strand
TTCAAGTTCAGGTCTACCCCTGCTCCTCCTCGGATGGGGATTTGAACTAGCAAAATAGTGCATGTGGCTGACCGTGACACTGCTGGTGGTACCTAAATTGCCGTTACGTTCCCGGTCCCGGTCCCGGATTTGGCCCTGGTCTCCTACGGGCTCCCGGCCCCGACTCGGATTTGCGGGATTCGGGAACCGGGCGGTCCGGGCCCGATCCCGGTCCCGATTCTAAAAGTTCAAGTTGCCGGGAATCGGGGACCGGGCCCCGTGTGCACACCCGCCCCGATTCACATCGGGGATGACCTGGGGAGTCACGGTCAGCAGGGTGGAGCCTCAGCCTTGCCGGGCCTTGCTTGGCATCATTCTTTTTTAAAGCCCGGGCCGCCGCCGCGGAGGATGTGGCAGCTCCGACTCGGGGCCGGGCTGGCCCGGCGGGGCCTGCGCTGCCATGCCAATGCCCGCTGAGTCAAGCTTGGTGGCAGCGGCGGCCTGTGATGGACCAGGGACCAGGGACTGGCCCCTGCCCGGGCCCATCCAGGAGCTGGCCCCTGATCCCTGATCCCTGACCACAGTCCCTGACAGTCCCTGACGGCCGGCGTGCGGCGCAGGCGCCCACTGGCAGCGCGGCCAGCGCCCACTGTCAGCTGGGGATTGAATGTCAGACCGTGACTCGGACTCTCCGAGTTGAGTGGAATCCCCGTGCCCACCTCAACCAAGCGAGGGACAATGGCCGGCGCATTGGCCGCCAGCTTTAAGTTTACTAATCTGAGTCATCCTCCACACTAAGGTCACCTGCTGCTTCTTCGATCGGATCAAGCGCCATTGCGGGCAGATGCACGTCCTCATATTCCGGGTTACTTCGTTTACGGCGCAGCCGAAGGTTATAGTGCACTCGAACCAGTTTCGGAGCCCGTTCCGGCCCAAGGCGGTTCCGTTTCGGACAGTGAATGTGCGCGTACGCCTTCCAACATCGCTCTGCTGCACCGATGGAGATCGGCTGGCTTGTGACACGAACAGCGAAATCGTGTAGCACCTTCTTGCCCGCACCCCAGTCGCCCCACCAGGCATCCGCGTCCTTCTCCAGCGCTGTCTTGCTCCAGAGAATCGGATTTGCGAAGATGCCGGTCTTCTCCTTGAAGTTGCGGAACTGGTCCTTGTACAGGTGCACGTCGGCCTCAGAGAGCCATGACAAAAGCAGCTCATCGTGCTCCAACTGGGCGTCACCCGAAAAAGAGTGCACGTGGGTGTAACGCGGGTTAAGTGTGAAAGCCGCGGAGTGAATCGGCGAGTGCAGCATCTCCCACCGACTCTCAAAGGCCTTCAAAATCGTCTCGTGCTCAGCATCGTTCAACTCGAATTCACGACCGTCGGCAGCTACAAACGTGTTGTTTTCCAACGAACTCTTCATCGCAGCCATGCGCATGAAGATCTCGGCACTCGTCGGGTTCTCGCAGTCGGTTAGGCGCAGCGCCTTGAACACCTCGGCTGTGACTGCTAGGAAATCGTCGACATCTTTCCAAAAAGCAGGGCACAACACGCACTCCTTCGTGAGCTTGCCTAGCTGGTGGTGGCTCAGGCCTTCGCCCTTCGTGAACGAGAAGTAGGATGGCTCCTTTGCATTCGGCTTCTTCTTACACTTCATAAAGGCGTCCATGGGCTTCGAGACAACCGTCTTCTTGAGCGCCTCGAAGTTCGCCTTGGCAGATTCGGCCATATACACCTCCGTGCAGAAGCGGGTCGCACAGTGCTTGTCGAGCTCCTTGCCACCATTCGCGTCCTTGTACTCGGCAATTACGCGCAGCTTCGCAATTACTTTAGCGAAGCGCTTATGCTTGCCGATGTCCTCGAGCAGCAAGTCGAGGGTGTGCGCAGCGCAGGCTGACACGCAGATCCTGCCGCAGTACTTTTCCTTCAGAAGCCTCCGCGCCTTCTTGCAATCCCCGGCCGAGTCGGTGATAACTTGATCGATCACTGCCGCGCCCGCCATCCCATTAATCTTATCGATGTGGTGCACGAGCTTCTGCGCGATCCAGTCGCCCTTCGTTTCTTCATCGCTCATGTCAAGCCTCCAATGGGAGGTGTCGCAGATTTCGATGAGAAAGACACCCATCGACGTGTGCAAGAGGCAATTCCACATCGGCCGCTTGGCACCGTGACAGCTCTTGCGCCCATCAGATACGAGCGTGCCTGTCTTGCCAGCTTAGCGAGTAGGTGCAGCGCACCTTTGAGGCTGACTTGCGCGCTCGAGTCCGCATCGTAGAGGACATGGCCACCGAGTCTCTTCCGGAGTGGGTTCGTGTAGCCGCCTTGCACCGACCTTCCCTGCACCAAAACCCGTCAGAACCAATGCAAACCTTTCGTCGGGCATGCGCACCAGCCGAGCCGTGTCTTCAACTGCATCGCGGAACGCTTCCGAACTTGCAACTTCGAACGAGATTCCACACTCGTAGAAAGCCGCAGCCCACTTGTCGTCCAGCTGCTTCTCCACGCTGAGGCTCACGGTTGACAGCATCGTAGGGGAAGCCTAGACGAGCGTTCAGGGTCCGACTTGCGGTGCCGAGGGTCCGCCTTCCGGTGCGATGGGACCAGCGGCTTATGATTGGCGAAAGCCCTCACGACGACGACATTGACGGGCGGGATAAGTCCCACCGAACGAGCAGACTCCACGTCCACGCCGTTCTGTTGGAATGTCGCGTCCTCAGCCGACTGCTGCGTGATCCCGCCTTGCAACTTGGCGGCCTTCTTCGCCTCCTTCACGCGCATCGTGTTCGCTTGGAACACCGCACACTTCTCCCGCCACACGGAGTTGGCCGGGTCGTTGATCTTCGCACCTTTGCCATACTTCTTCTGGACCTCCCGTCCTGGCTCAAAGCCCATGTGCTCCAGGATGAACGACGGGCCGATGTCCCACCACT
>CAJBME010000235.1 GCA_903954065.1 uncultured bacterium | reverse complement strand
TCATGAAGATCAATAGCCAAAGCACTCACCGCCCCATAGTCACCACAAGCCCCCCCAGTCGTCAAGACCCACTCCTCCCCTCCCCCTCACATCCGACCTACCAAATGTGAATTTCAGCGATTTAAGTAAGTCCTGATGAAAGAGTTGCCCAGCCCACGACGTTGAGACCTCACCTTTTGCCTTCATGAAACCCATTTTTCCTCTCGCCGTGCTGGGCGCCGTCGCCTTGGCCTGCGTCGCCATGTCGACCAGCCCCACCGCGTCACCGTCCGCCGTCGCCACCGTAGCCGCCGTCGAAACGTCAGGCCTGACCGCGCCCGTACCGGAAGCGGTGACCGAGGAAGTGACCGACGAAGTGACAACAACAGACGCGGAGACGGAGACGGACACGGAGACGGACAAGGAGGCCGACACCGAGACAGCATCAGACACCGAAACAGCAGCCCCTCCAGCCGCACCCGAGCCTAGCGAATCGCCGACTGATTCATCCCCGCCGGTGGTGCGATGGCAGTGTGCGAGCCGGACGTTGACGCCGGAAACCACAGTGGAGTTAATTTTCCCTGGGCCGATGATTCAGCCGGGAAGTGAAGGTCAGACTCTGGAGCTGGGACAAGACGCGGCCCCGGTGGTGATCACCCCGACTCTCAGCGGTCGATGGAGGTGGCGCAGCCGGGAAAGCGGCGTATTCACCCCACTGGAAGCGCCGGTCCGGGGCCAAACGTACACACTGACGGTGCGCGACGGCCTGCGGGACTCGTTCAACCACCCTCTGGCGGCGCCGCAACCAGACTTTGTCATCAAGACAGCCGGCCTGCGCCTGACTCACCACCATCCCACTTGGTATTCGAGCGACAACGCCCCCCGTCAGCCGAATCTCATCCTACAATTCAACGAGCCGGTGGATGAAATCGCGGCCCGCCAGTCGCTCCGCTTCATCAATGCCGCGGGCGCATCGGTGCCAGCCATCGTGCGACGGGCCACCTTCGGCGACCTGCCGCGCGATTATTATAACCAACAAGCCTTTCGCGAACAGGCGCTCAGTCTGGCCGCGCCCGCTCAATCCCAGCCGCCAGCCCCCGAACTGGCGCTGCCCGGGACGCTAGTGGTCACGCCCGCCTCGCCGCTGCCGGTTGGTGAAACATGGCAGCTGACCGCGACCGATGTGGTCACCGCTGATGGCAAATCAACGCTCGAGGAGCCCGCTTCCATCGAAATCGGCGACATCCCCGCGTTGGGGATTGGTCATGCCCACATCGAACACTCCGTCGGCAGCCCCAAACAGATTGTCCTGCGCTTCAACAAACCTGTCGCCAGCAATCTGGCGGCCGATGAGGTGACCCGCCGCGTGACCATCGCCCCGGTCCCGGCCGGGTTGAAAGCCACTTTCGCTCATCAAGAGCTCACTCTCGCGGGAGAATTTTTGCATGAGACATCGTACCAAGTCACTCTGGCGGACGGACTGAGCGCGGAGGACGGCGTGACCATGGACGAGCCGTACGCCGGCACTTTTCTTTTTAAGGTCCTTCCTCCGGCGGTCGCCCTGCCGGCCCTGAGCGCCACCCAGATGTCACAAGGCCGAGCCGTCTTCAACGTGCGCACCGTCAATCTCAGCACGGTCAAAGTCCGGGTCAAAGCCGCCGGCCGCGATGCCCTGATCTACGCCCTGCGGGCCTATCGACAGTACACCGCCCCCGTAGAGAAACCTTCGAACCCCGAGCCGCAAACCGAAGAGGACGCCAATGAAGGAGGAGGCGGATTCAACCGCATCGCGTTTGATGCCATGCCGGGCCAGAAAGTGCTGGAACAAGACTTCACTCCCCAAGCCGGTGTCGATGCGCTGGACGAATATGTCGTCGATTGGCGCCAAGCCCTAAACGGTCGTCCCGCTGGCGCCTTGTTTATCTCCGTAGAAGGCGACGCGCGCCCCGAATGGGCCGGACGCACCCGCCAGTACGGCGCCCAAGCATTTATCCAGCTGACCGATATCGGGGCCGCGTGGAAACTCACCGCCGATGAGGCATTTTTATATGTCTTTTCCCAATCCACCGGACAACCGCTGGCGGGCGTGACGCTCAGCACCTTCGACGCAGAAAACCGGCTGCTCACCACCGTGCAATCGGCGGCTGATGGCACGGCGCGCCTATCCCGGAACGGGGCCGCGTGGCTGCTGGCCGAGAAAGGAGATGACTTGCACGCCGTGGATCTTGCCGGTGACAGCAACTGGAGCCATGGCTTGGGCATGTGGCGGTTTGGAGTCCCCTACGCGTGGGATCCACCCACCGGACCCACTCGCCACGTAGCCGTCTTCACAGAACGACCGCTCTATCTGCCCGGTCATACCGTTTATTACAAAGCGGTCAGCCGATTCATCGACACCGATGGCGTCACTCGCCCAGGCGCCGCCGAATCAGCCGTCCTTCGTGCCTTCGACGCCAAAGACCGGCTCATCCACGAACGAGACGTGCGGTTTTCCCAGAACGGCTCGCTCGATGGCTCGCTCGTCCTGCCCGAAGGCGCCCTCGGCACCTGCCGGATCGATCTCATCTTCCCCGCTCCCACTGACCCTGCCGCCACCAACACGGCAGACACCGAAAACGACGACCGCGCCGCCCAGTTCAGCACCTACTTCTCCGTCGAAGAATATACCCCCAACGCCTTCCAAATCGAGTTCGCCGACGACAGCTTCACTCTGGAAAAAGAAAAAGCCTCGATCGCACTGCAGGCAAATTACCTTCTCGGCAAACCCCTAGCCCAAGCGAAGCTCGCCTGGACAGCGTCCGTCTCCCGCTCGGATTTCTCCAGCCCCGCGTTTCCACAATTCCAGTTCCTCGATTCGCGCCGCTCCTACTATTACGACGAAGAGGGGTATCACAATATCCCGGAAAACGACAGCGAGACCACCCTCGTCACCGCTCAAGCCGCCACCGCCCTCACCGACGACGGACGCGCCGCCCTCGAGTTCACCGTGCCAGAAACCGCCTTCGCCCAGCAGCCGCGTGCGGTGAAAGTCATTGCCGAAATAACCGGCCTGAATCAACAAACAATCACCGAAAGTTGGTCCAAGACCCTCCATTCCTCCAGCTATTACCTCGGCCTGCGCGAACTCGACACACACCCCGCAGCCGGCCAAACCACCCCCATCACCGTGGCCGTTGCCCGCCAAGACGGTGAACCATGGCCACACGCCGTCGAAACGAAAATCACCGTGGAGAAAATCGATTTCATCCCGGTTCGCCTGCAAACAGTCGGAGGAGGCACCAATGTGCGCACCGAGATCCAGCGCGGCATCGTCGCTGAAGGCATGCTCACCGTCGCGCCTAAGGGGCAAGATAGCCCGGCGTTTTCATGGACCCCCAAAGCGCCCGGCTTTTATTACATCACCGCTCGCGCCACCGACCCGGACGGCCGCCTCGTGGAATCCACCACCAGCACTCAAGTCTACGGCCCAGGCTGGACGTCATGGCAAGAAAACGACGGCGTCAAAATCGAGCTGACCGCCGACAAAACCGAATACATCGATGGCGACACCGCGCGCATCCTCGTCAAATCACCCGTGGCCGGCCGCGCCCTCGTCACCGTGGAAAGACGCGGGGTCATGGATCACTTTTTCACGGAAATCACCGGCAATGCCCAAATCATCGAAGTCCCCGTCCTGCGGCGCTTCGCTCCCAATGTGTTTGTCTCGGTTTTTATTATCCGCGGGGCGGCTCAGAGCCCGCACCAGCACCCATCGCCGGACTACCGGCTGGGGATGGTCCAGCTCACGGTCAAGGACGACAGCACTCGCCTAGCGGTGTCGGTCGCCAGCAACCAGCCCGACTACCGTCCCGGTGATCAGGGCACGGCCAGCGCCACCGTGACCGATGCCAACGGTCAACCCGTAGCCGGGGCCGAGGTGACGTTCTGGGCCGCTGACGACGGGGTACTGACACTTCAAAATTATGTGGCCCCCGACCTCGACGCTGAATTCCACCGACTTCAGCCGCTCGCCGTGCTAGCCGGCACCTCCCTCATGAATCAGCTCCCAGAAGACCCACGCGAATTGGCCTTCAGCAATAAAGGATATCTCATCGGCGGCGGTGGCTACGAGGCCGGCGGCGAATCTGCTCGAAAAAATTTCCAGCCGGTCGCCTTTTTCCACGGCTCCCTGCTCACGGATGCGGCCGGCCGCGTCACGGCATCGTTTACGGTGCCCGACTCCCTGACCCGCTTTCGGCTCATTGCGGTGGCCACAGCCGGGGACAATCAGTTCGGCACGGCGGAAGGAGGGTTTAACATCAACAAACCTCTCATGCTCGAGCCCGCCATGCCGCGCTTCGCCACCGTCGGCGACGAAATCACCGTCAACGGCGTCGTCCTGAACACCACCGACCAGGCGATGGAGGTCGAGGTCACCCTGACTCTCGACGCCCTCGCCTCCAGCACCGAAAAACTGGTAAAAAAATTCTCGCTCTCACCGAAAGGGTCGGCCGCCGCACCGTTTTCCATCAAGTTTGACCGCGCCGGCGCGGCCGCTTGGCAATGGCGCGCCGTCAGTCTGACCCCAGGCCTGCCGCTGGCCGACACCGTCGTGTCCACCCTGAACATCGGCCACGCCCAGCCCACCCTGCGAGAACTCCACTACGCCGCCATCACCGCCGGTGATGCAACGAAAAATTTGCTAGCCACCGCCAATCCAGAAATCATGGCGGGTCAGGGGGAACTCACATTCACCGTGTCCAATTCTAGCATGGCCGAAGCCAGCGGCGCGTTCGCTTACCTCCTCCACTACCCCTACGGATGCGCCGAACAAACGACTTCTTCGCTCATCCCTTGGCTCGTCCTGCAACAACTCAAAGAAGCCGTTCCCACCGTCGAAAAGTCGCCGGCCGACATTCAGAAATCCGTGCAAGCAGGAGTCAACCGCCTGCTAAGCATGCAAACGAGCAGTGGAGGGCTGTCCTATTGGCCAGGTGGTCGCCAGCCACTACTCTGGGCCAGCTGCTATGCCGGCATGGGGCTGGTCCTCGCCCGCGACGGTGGGGCCGTCGTCCCGCCCGCCCGACTCCTCCAACTCGCCGAATACCTGTCCACCACCCTCCGCGAAACCGCCGCTGCCTCCAGTCCCGATGACTTGTACACCCGCGCTTTCGCCTGTTACACGCTGGCCTTGATCGGTCGCGCCGAACCCGCCTACCATGACGTCCTCAGCCAAAAGGCCGCCCTCCTACCCCACCCGGCCCGCGCCCTGCTCGCCATGGCCATTCTCCACACTGGCGGCACCCGCGACCGCGTCCTCGCCCTGCTCAACGCCCCGATCAATCCCAACCTAGATGACTGGAATACAGCCCTCTTCGACAGCCGCCTGACCGCCCTCAACCTCATGGTCTGGACCCGGCTCGACCCAGTCGCCCCGACCACCGTCAGCCTCTCGGCCCGCCTGCTCAACGAACGCACGTCCGCCGGCCACTGGGGCAGTACCTATACCAATGCCTGGGCCCTGCTCGCCCTGGCCGCAGAAACAAACTCCCAAAACCCCGCCGCCACCGCGACCGCCACCACCGTCAATATCCACTTCGACGGCCACACGACCCCCGTCTCGCTGCCGGCCCGGCCTGCCACCCGCTCGATCACGCTGCCACTCACCGGCAGTCCAGATCAACGGACGCTAACCGTCTCCGGTATGACCAGTAGCCGCCTCCGCACCGCCATCACCCTCGAAACCCGCCCGCCACTCACCCCCGTCGAACCACGGACTCAAGGGCTTTCGATCTCCAGAAAATATGCCAAGGTCATGCCCGACGGCACCACCCACCCCGCCGATGACCTCGAAATCGGTGACTTGGTGGCCGTCACCCTCGACCTCAATATCCCCGAACGCAGTCAATACGTGGCCGTCGATGACCCGCTTCCAGCCGTACTGGAAGCCGTCAATCCAAAATTCAAAAGCCAAGCCCAGTCGGCAGCGGGCGCACCACTGACTGATCACCAGCGCATCAACTGGTGGTATTCCAGCCACCATGAGCTGCGCCGCGATCGCGCGTTGTTTTTTGCGGATGAGATCTGGTCACCGGGGCGCTATCAATTAAACTACCTTGCCCGGGTGGTCGCCGCCGGCGCGGCTACCGCCCCATCTGCAAAAATCGAAATCATGTATCAACCTGAACGATACGGCCTCAGTGGCACGCAACGACTTGGCGCGCGCGCCACTGGCGCCCCGGCGGCTGTCAAAAAACAATGAGCATGGCCCTTCCATCCCGGAAGCCGGGCACCACCCATCAGGCCGCGCTCGACGCCCCGGCTCCGTCCAGCCGGTCATCAGGCTGGATCCGTCGGTTGATGCTGCTTGGGCTGGCTTGGGTTGCTCTCTACCACGCCTTGCCACGGTGCCTCGATATCCCCAGCGCCCTCGAAGCCCCACTGCCCGCCAGCACCGGCTTCACCGACCGCACCGGCCAGCCGCTCCGCCGACCACCCGCCGGAGGCCACCGCCACGAATCCATCCGCTTCGAGCAGATCCCCAAAAACCTCGTCGACGCCACCGTCTCCGCCGAAGATCAACGGTTCTGGTCCCACGGCGGCATCGATGGCATCGGCACCGTGCGCGCCGCCCTCGATTCATTTTTTGCCGGCCGCTCGGTCTCCGGCGCCTCCACCATCACCCAGCAACTGGTCAAGGTAGCCAGCGAACGCTACCACAACCGCACCTGGAAGGATAAATTGCGCGAAATGGCCTTCGCGCGAAAAGTGGAAATCACATGGGACAAGGAACGCATCCTCACCGCTTACCTCCAGCGCGTGGAATACGGCAATCAAGCTACCGGCTGCGCCGCCGCCGCCTCCCTGTACTTTAAAAAACCTCTCGAAGACCTCAGCCTGGCCGAATGCGCCTTCCTCGCCGGTCTGCCTCAGGCCCCCACCCGCCTCAACCCCTACCGGAATTTCGAGGGCGCCAAAAAACGCCAAGAATGGATCCTTTCCCGCATGCAGGATGACGGCCGCCTGACCGCCACCGAAGCCAGTCAAGCCGCCGCCGAACCGCTGCGCCTCCGACGCTGGACCGGCGGCTTCGAAGCCCCGCACTTCGTCGAAATGCTGCTCGCCAAATCAAACGACGACGCCCGCCTCACCACCACGCCACTAGGCACCGCGCTGAGTCCAGCCCCGAGTCCCGGACCCGCATCAGCACCGCCCACGTCCACGCCCGGCCCGCCAGAAGCACCCCAAGTCGGCGGGCCGGACGACCGTGACGTCCGTGACGACCACGACGACCACGACGACCGCGACGTGCGCACGGGCGCGATCCGGACGACACTTGACCTCGAACTGCAGCATTTCTGCGAATCCCGCCTCAAACAACGGCTGGCTCAGCTTGAATCGCAGCGGGTTCGGGAGGCGGCGGTGGTGGTCCTCGACAACCGCACTGGCGGGGTCCGCGCCTTGATTGGATCCCCGGATTTTTGGGCCCCACGCGACGGGCAGGTCAATGGCGCCTTGGCCGCGCGCTCGGCGGGCAGCACCTTAAAGCCGTTCACCTATGTGATGGCGCTGCAGCAGGGTGATTCACCGGCCACGATTGTGGACGATTTACCGATCGAATTCATGACCCCGACGGGGGTGTATGCGCCCGAGAATTACGATCATCGTCATTACGGTCCCATGAGTTACCGCGAAGCCTTGGCCAACAGTCTCAATGTTGCGGCCGTTCGTGTGCTGCAACGGATTGGCGGCCCCGAAGTCCTTCATGCCACGCTGCGGTCGCTAGATCTGACCACCCTACCCGAGACGGCCGGCCACTACGGTCTGGGACTGACTCTCGGCAATGCCGAGGTGCGCCTCCTCGAGCTGGCCAATGCCTACGCCTGCCTCGCCCGCCTCGGCTCCTGGCTCCCAGTCGTGGTCCGGGCCGATGAGGAACCCCCGTCCCCAGCCACCACGCCAAAAGTAAATCGACTGAACCCAGATGCCTGCTGGCTGATCGCCGATATTCTCAGCGACCCCCACGCCCGCGCCCGCTGCTTCGGTCTGGAATCACCGCTGCGCCTGCCTTTTCCCGCCGCCGTCAAAACCGGCACCAGTACGGATTTTCGCGACAACTGGTGCGTCGGATTCACCCCGGAATTCACAGTAGCCATCTGGGTGGGAAATTTCGACCGGCAGCCGATGGATCACGTGTCGGGCGTGACCGGGGCCGCCCCGATCTGGGCTGATATCATGCAGTGGCTCGCCTCCCACCGCGGCGTGACCTGGTTCGCCCGCCCAGACACCATCGTCAGGGCCGCGGACCTCGACCCGCTGACCGGCGAACGAGTGCCGGAACGATGGCTCGATCGCCGCCCGACAGTCAGCGATTTCTGTGCTTCTTACGCCGTCCCAGCCATCGCCGAAATGAACCGGTATGATCAACGGGGTCGAGTCATCCTCCCGCCCGCCTACGCACGCTGGCTCCGCAGCCCAGACAACTGGCTGCGTACTTCGGAGGTCGCCCTCAGCACCACCCCCGATCCCGCCAGCTCTCGCCGCGCCCACTCTCCCAGCCTCCACATCACCTCCCCGCTGGCGGGATCCACCCTCATCCTCGATCCAGATCTCCCCGGCGGCGGACGTCGCCTGCCCCTCCACGCCAGTAGTCCACTCGCCGCCCCGCTGTGGTCCAGTCCATCGCTGACCATCGATCACCAAGGCCGCTCCGCCACCGCCACCTTGACCCCCGGCCAACACGAGATCCGCCTCCACGACCCCGGCACCGGCCAGACCGCCACCACCTCAATCACCGTGCGGTCACTGTAATCAGGGCACTCAGTCGACAAACATGAACTCGTTGCTGATCAATAAGATTTGCGCATAAGCGACCCACGGATCCATGGCCGGCCCGCTGAATTCATCCCGGCTGTTACCGACCCGCTGGCCAGCAGCATTCTTCAAAACAAAGTCAGCCTGAATGCTGTCGGAGTTGTCGCTCGTGCCGGCATCCACGATGAAATCGAGCGGTTCGTCCGCGGCCAGCTCGATGGAAAATCCATCCAGTGAAACCGCCCCTCCGGGAGGAATGTCCCATGTTCGCACCACGCCGGACGACCGCGTCACCAACCGCAGCCGCACGCCGTCTCCCTCGTCCGAAGGGCGCTTGATTTCGCCCTCCAGCGTGACTTGGCCGCTTTCCGGTGCCACCCACCGCCAAATAATGCCGCGGGAGGCATCAGGTCCGGGATGACCGCCTTTCGCGTGAATGATGGCATGGCCAAATCCGTCTTCTGGCCACTGCGCCATTCGTGTCCACCCGGTTTTTCCATGGTGGGGCAGCGGCTCAAACCGCGTCGACCCCGTGGACGGCTCGACATCGCCGGTTCCATACTGCCAAGCCCCCGCCGTCAGGGTCACCGGCCCGTTCATGACAAATTCTGCCGCCCGCGCCCGCTCTGAGTCGTCAGGCTCACGCCCTAACACCCGGCGCATGATCCCCGCCGCCCGCTCGGTTTCATTCGACGCCGGCACCGCCGCCAACGCCTGCGCCTGCACCAAAACAAAAGGATTGTTCAAAGCAAACAACGCCTGCTGCGGCACCGTCGTCTGAAACCGCTTCGGGGCATGCTGGTCCGGACTGGCAAAATCAAAGGAACGAAATAACCCAGGCAGGTTTTGCCGGTCAATAAACCCGTAAATCGTACGGCGACTCGCTTCGGCCGAGTCCAAACTCACCGGACGCCCGCCCATTTTGGAGTCAAGGCGACCAGAAACCGCCAGCAACGAATCCCGAAATGACTCGAAATCGCGTCGGCGTCGGTTCATTTTCCACAACAGGGAGTTTTCTGGATCGGCCAGCACCGGGGTCTGGCCACCGTCAGGACCAGCGGCCGTCGAAACCGTCGTCGTCGGCTCATAAGAACTGCTTTGCTGCCAAGCGGCGCTGAGCATGATTTGACGAATCAACTGTTTGGATGACCATCCGTTTTCCATCAAACTGGCCGCCAGATAATCGAGCAGTGGCAAATGAACCGGCCGCGGCGTGCGCACCCCGAAATCACTGGGAGACTCGACCAGCGACTGCCCGGTCAGCCACAGCCAGACCCGGTTCGCATACACCCGGGCGGTGAGCGGATTGGACGGGCTGGCAATCGTCTGCGCCAATTCGAGCCGTCCGCTGCCCTGCGCAAATGGCTTGCGGTCAGGCCCAGACAGAGCCTCCAGAAACTGGCGCGGCACTTCGTCCCCAGGCTGACCCGGGCTGCCACGTTTGAAAATCACCGCTCGCACCGGCTCCGCCTTGTCCTGCATGGCCATGGCCCGAGGCGGCCCGTTCTCCGACGTTGCCTTGT
The DNA here is from genome assembly GCA_903954065.1 of uncultured bacterium. GTDB lineage: Bacteria > Verrucomicrobiota > Verrucomicrobiia > Verrucomicrobiales > V1-33 > CAJBME01. The sequence goes on along the minus strand of CAJBME010000235.1, from coordinate 7,587 downwards.
ACGTGTCCACTTCATTGCGCAACCCGCGCAGGACGTCGCGCTCCGCCACCGAAAAATCCCGGCCCAAACTCATCGCTTCCACCCCGCTGACGCCTTCCGGCGCCATCAAAACTACCCGCAACGCCTCCGCCTGCGGGTCAGCTGCCGTCTCACCCGCCCCGCCCGCCGTCAAAAGCCGGCCATACCCAGCCGCCACATCCGCCATCGTCGCCGGCGGCGCCGCCTGCCATGCCTCCACCACCGCCGGATGCAGACGGCCCGACTCAACCAACGGACGGACAACTTCGTCCCACCGCCCCGTAAATGCCCCAGCCTCCACCCCCGCCATCACCAAAAATGGTGCCACCACCGGATGCTCCGGCCCGAGTGATCGTAAATACGCCCGCCACCGCACCGCCACCGAGGCATAAAGCTGCCGCTCTTTCGCCAATGCCTGCAATCCATCATCATCGAGCGCCCACCCGTCCGCACATAATTGAAGATACTTCGTCACCACTTCACCAGAAAACAACGCCGCCTTTTTCTGGTCATGGAAATCAACCACCGCCCGCTCACGCTTCTCCAACCCATCCACAAAAGCCAGATACTCAGGCGTGCGCTCCGGCTCGCCCAATAATGGTTTCTCCCCAGGTTCTTCACTGGAAGCAAAAACCCCGTATAAACTGTAATAATCAGCCGTCGGAATCGGGTCGAATTTGTGGTCGTGACACCGCGCACAGGAAAGGGTCGTCGCCTGCAATCCGCGAAAAGTGACGTCCAACCGGTCGTCAATAAGATCATGAGGATTGTTCAAAAACCTCCGTCCCAACGTCAAGAACCCCATCGCCGCCAAATGACGCGGATCGTCTTTGCCCAATGACTGGTCCGCCGCCAACTGCGCCAACACAAACTTGTCGTACGGCAGATCCTCATTAAAGGCCTGAATCACCCAGTCGCGATACGTGTAACTATACGCATACCGCCGCTCCTCCTGGAACACATACCCTTTGCTGTCCGCATATCGCGCCACATCCAGCCAATATCGCCCCCACCTCTCACCAAATTTCACGTCCGCCAGTAACCGGTCGACCATCGACGCCATCGCCGTCGCCTCGTCCGCAGGATCCGCCAAAAAAGCCGCAATCGCCTCCGCGGTCGGCGGAATCCCCCACAAATCGAAATACGCTCGCCGAATCAATGTCTCACGGTCCGCCCGAGCCGAAAATGTCCAGCCCCGCTCCGCCAGCGCGCCCAAGACAAATACATCCACCGGCTGCTGCACCCGCCCCGTCCACGCCTCCGATACAGCCGGCATCACCGGCTTCACCACCGGTCGATACGCCCAATGCCCAGCCCCGTCCTTCGCACTCGCCCCGCCCGCAGCCTCCGCTTCTGCGAAACCACTCACCCCACCCCCAGCCACCGCCAGCGAATAAACCGCCAGCCGCACCCACCAAACTCCAGAAAAACCTCGTTTCATAAAGACACCTTAAACGCCGCCGGCCGCGGGCGCAATGACCACGCCACCCCCACATGCCTCGTCAGGTATCCCCCGAGGCGACCTTACTTTTTAAGAGCTTGCTGGGCCTCTAATCGAAGTTTTTCCAACCGCGTCAGCGGCTTGGCCGCCGGGGCCGCCGCGACCGCCTCCGCTGCCGGGGCCGCGACTCCTTCCGCCGCCGGCACTACCGCTGCCACCGCCGGTGCTGGCGGCGGCGGATCGATCCGCAACACTCCACCCTGTCCCACTGTGTGCGGAATCACCGTGCCAGCCTCCGGAATCTCCACCGAAGCAAACAGCTGCTTGTGCTGCCCCCCCGGCGTTTCGGCCTTCGTCGTCACCGGAAAATGAATCTCCGTCTGGTCACGAGTGATCTCCAGAGGCACCGTCTCCGCCATCGCTGGCAACCCCTGCAATATCACTCTCGCCTTGCCCTCAAACGCATGCGTCTGTTCGATTTTACAGATGATTTCACCCGCCTTCCCCTGCTCGATGGCCGCCATCTCGATTTTCATCGCCAAGTACGGAGCCGCCACCCGCACGGGAATCAGACCGCTGCCAGCCAGACACTGCCCAGACCCCGCATCACTCTCTCCGATCACCGCGAGATGCCACTGGCGCGCTTCTGCGTTGCCATTCGCATTCAAGGCATACATGACTTCGGTCTGACCTTCGGGAATCACCACGGTCGGCTGCGCGCCCACATTGGGCGGCAAATACAGCATGCGCACTGTGATCGGCGCCGTAAATCCAGCCTTGCGCGTGGCCACCACTTTTAAATTCATCGATCCATTGTGCACCAACGGGACCTTCGGTGTTTCTACGTCAATACTAAAAGGAACTTCCTCCACCACCGCCACCGCTAGCCGCTCGATCACACTGCTATAATACGGCGTGTTGTTCGGCTCGCCCATCATCAAATCAAGCTGCTGCACAAATCCACCACGCACATGCGACAGACCCGGATCCGCCGGATGCGCACCAAAATCAACGAGCTTCCCACTCAAAGGCGCTTCCGCCGCCGCCGTAAAAACCACCGGATACCCGCCCCCACTGCTCTGCGGCATCACCTCAGATAGAAATCCCACCCCTTCCGGCAGCCCGCTCACCGCAAAAACCAAGTCCCCACCAAAATTCACCCGGTTCCCGTTCACAATGGCAGGAATCCGATTCCCCCGCGGCACCGGCATCATCTGCCGGGATTGATAGTCGTAACGCGCCAGTTGCGGAATACTCAAGGTCAATGACGGCACCGCCGCGGCCGCCTCCACCCGGTACACATAATCCACACCACCCGCTCGCAAATGATCGAAAATACACAGTACATAATCACCATCCTCCGGTGCCGTGAAGTCGAGCTTCGCATCCATCCCCGTCGCATCATCATTGCCAATGATCACTGATTGGTCCGACGCCTTGAAAATCTGCATCACCGGGTCCAATGGCGATCGTATCGACCGCGCATGCGCGCTAAACGTGAACTTTTGGTCTTTTTTCGCTGAAAAACGAAATCGATCCACATCACCGGGCGCGCCCATGACCCCATTAAAAGCCAGCGGCAACGGACCCGTGGCCGCCGTAGCCTGCGGAAAATCATCGTTGGGTTCCACCTCCAATACGTTGTCAAAAGCAGAGACCCGCATCCAGTTGGGCGAGGGCGCACTCACGCCTTCCACCGTGGCCAGCACTCCCCATTTCGAGGATTCTGCAGCCGGCAAGGTGACTTGCTGCTCAATCGGCCCACCCACATCACCCAAATACGTCACCGCCAGCGCCGTGCCCGCCTTCCCACCCGCCGGATAAACCGCACTGGGACGGGGGAAACTGCCGATTTGCAGACGATATCGACATCCTCCATTTCCCACGTAAGAACTATCCCTGACCTGCACAATATAAACACCATCTTCCGGCACAATAATTTGAGCAAAACTGTCCTGAGCCAGCAACGCCGTATCATCCGCCGCCGCCAGCTCAAATCGCTTCGAATCCATAATAGCCACATACGGATCCCAGAAATTACCATTCAACCGCAATCCCTCTACCTCCGCCGTCAGTCGCATCCCTTTCCGCGCTTCCACGGCGTAAAAATCCACGTCTTCGTTGTCCGCTACCCCTTCGACCACTGATGGCAGCGCGATGGCCTGCGGAGCAGCAAAGTCGGTATTCGGTTCTTTTTCTTCAACAGTGGGAAACTGGCTCACCCAGAATGTTTTGACTTCACTCAACCCGCTTCGGGCCCGCAACCGCACGTAATGCTCGCCAAGCGCACAGTCGGCCGCCAGCGCCACTTTGAGCTTCACGCTCTTGCCGTCATCCGCCGGGGTCAACGACCGCACCTCCACCCCAGGTCGATTCAGCATCACCTCCACCGCATCCGCCAAGCGCTCCCCTCCAAGCGTGAAGTCGACCTCCGTGCCACGCTGCCCCCCACGGGGCATGATCGATTGTAAGCTGGGCGAAGCCGCCCACGCCACTCCGGCAAGGACATACAACGCCGCCATCATCGCCGACCATCGCACATAAGTCTGATCACTCATCGCGGAAATAGTGACCGCAACCAGCACCGCGGTCAATCACCACCCGCTCGAGACTCGCTTTCCGGCCGCTCATTTTCCCCATCAGCTGACCGCCACGGGCCCATCAGCAGCCCGTCGTGCGATCGGACAGTGATGAGCCTTATTCAGAGGAGGCGGTTGATTTCGGGAAGTAGTAGGCTTTTTGATCGATGAAGAACTTCCACGACACGATGTCATCTTTTTCCTGTCCGACACGCCGCAACCGGACTTGCACGCCGACTTCTGGCGACCGCAGCACACTGGCCGGACGATAGACGAGCTGGCGCGTATCTTCGTTGTACGTGGCAGGCACTTCGCCGAACCCCGGCATCCGCATGATCACGCTGGCCGGATCAATGTCGCTCAACTTGGACAAATCAACCGTGATCTGAGGGCGGCGGTCCGTGACCGTTTCGTTTTCCGCCGGCTTAACCACCACCGTCGGCGGCTGCGGCACCCCGTCATCTCCCACCTCGCCCCCTAAGAGTTGACGCCCAAGATCCTCCTGCCCACCGCCAAAATTTGTCGCAGCCTTAAAGTTGCGATCATTGACATCATTGCCAAAAACAATAAACCGCCCCACCTCGGCGATCGGCGTATCCCACGACGTGCGCACCGGATTCACCGTAAAAAGCGCTTCATAGCCCCAATCCGAGACGCCTTTTTTAGCCATTTCCGGCGTGTAATACCCGCCAGGATACGCGTACGTCGTCACTTTAATGCCGAATTTTTTCTCGAGAAACGCTTTTGATTCACGGAACTCCACATCCAGCCAAGCTTCATACTCTGCCGTCACCCCCTTGGCCCGCCGACGGTAATCCGGTGGATACGGGTGAGAAACACTGTGGCTGCCAATGGTCACCCCCTCCGCAATCAAGGTTTTAATCTCCGCCGTCGTCAAGGCCCGCCCCCCACCATCGACATAATTTTTATAAAGGAAAAGCGTGTACGGAAATCCAAATTCTCGCAAAACGGGATGCGCCAACTTGCCCACACTCTTCCATCCATCATCAATCGTGATCATGATCGATGGATCCGGAATGTCTCGCTCACCGCGACGCCACGCCAAATAATGATCCATCGAAATAACCGGCAGCCGCGCATCCCGTAACGCTTGCAGATGGCGTCGAAAATGGTCAATGTTGATCACCATCGGGTTATTTGATTTTCCTATGGTAAAATCGTGATAACACAGCAGCGAGACTTGCGCTGATTTTTTGATTTTTAACTCCGCCGCCTGCGCATTCAAGGGCGCTTCCTCCACCACCGGCGCCGCCGAGGGCCCCGGCTCAACCACGACTTCTTCCTCCACCACCGTCGCCGCCGGCGGAGCCACCACCATCCCAGTCGGCCGCGCCCCCGGACGCCGACAGCCGGCCACCCCGGCAACTCCCATCACGACCGCCACCGCGAGTCCCACAACTGTCGACCACTGTCCACATTGCTTCATACCACTAAAGTAATACGCATCCGGCCGTCGCACACTAGAAAATTACGCTCGGCACCGGTTGGGCTCAGACCGCCCCCAAACGCCGTTCCGCCGTCACCTTTCGCCACGATCCCCGATCATTCCTAGTTGCACTCCGGCCATCACCCAGCCATCGCTCTGGTTTGCATGAAATTGATTTCTTGGAATGTGAATGGATTGCGCGCTGCGCTTCGCGCCGGTCTCGCCGACTTTGTGGCCCGGGAAAAACCCGACGTCCTCTGCCTGCAAGAAATCAAAGCGCTGCCGTCAGACGTCGATGCCTCAGTCTTCGATGGTTATCACGTCACATGGAACCCCGCCGAAAAGAAAGGTTATTCTGGCGTGCTCATCGCGAGCCGGGAGCTGCCGCTCAAGGTCACTTCAGGTTTGGGCCGACCGAATGACGATTCCGAAGGCCGGGTCCTCGTCGCTGAATTCGAAGATTTTCAGGTGGCCACCATTTATACTCCCAACTCCCAGCGCGGACTCACCCGGCTGGAATACCGCCTGCAATGGGACGCCGCCATGAGCGCTTGGCTGAGCGACCTCAACCTCGCCAAGCCCGTCGTCCTCAGCGGCGATCTGAATTGCGCCCATGAGGAAATCGACCTCGCCAATCCCAAGGAAAACCGCCGGAACGCAGGATTTACCAGCGAAGAACGAGCCAGCCTGTCCGCCATCCTGAAAACCGGCTTCGTCGACTCCTTCCGCGCGCTTCACCCCGGCGAACCCGGCCACTACTCATGGTGGACATACCGCAGCGATGCCCGCGCCCGTAATATCGGATGGCGGCTCGACTACTGGCTGGTCTCACAACACCTGTGGCCCAGAGTCCAAAATGCGCGCATTCTGCCGGAGGTCCACGGCTCGGACCACTGTCCGGTCCTCCTCGAACTGACCTAATCACCATCCGCGTTTTAGTGGTTCCCATTTTCATCGTTTGGTTTAGTTTTTGCCGCTTCCTTAGCTTTCACCTGATCCACGATCCGTTTTTCCACAGCGGCCGTGCTCAACTTTTATCGACACTCCGATGATTCAAACTCTTATCAAAGGCACTCTGGCGCTTGCGTTGGCCACGGCCATCATCAGGCCCGCCGCCGCGGCTGACACCGTGTATGTATCGGGGGTGGTCAATTTCGACAGCTTGCCCAACAGTTCGGGTGGCGTGCACATGCCGACGACTTACGAAGGATTCACGTGGGGCAATGATTTGTATTCGATCACCCGCACTGGCACAGAGAACGATTATGTGGCGTTCACTCTTGGCGGTGGCCGCACTATTTTCCGGACTGACCAGCAGCCGTTTTATTTCGACAGCGCTGACTTTTTCCTCCGACCCGGGGCGAGCCCGAATGACTGTTCCTTCGTCCTGTACGGTAAAAACAGCTCGGGCAATGCAATCACGTTATACAACGGGCTCACGGAAAAATACGGCCGCAATCAGGTTATCCTTAACGAGGCAACCCCCCAAGGAACGCTGCAAACCTTTCAGGCCATCACTGAGGACGCCGACAAGAAGGCCGCCGGTCCCTACACCGGGCTGATCTACGGCATGGCCATCGCCTTCGACAATACGGGCTATACCGACCTCGGCATGGACAACCTCCGCTTTCGAGCCGCGGCCCCGTCGCCATCCCTCGTGACTTCCGTACCCGAACCAAAAAGTTTCACCATGATGCTCGCCGGCGTCACCGCCATGGGAGCCGTCATCTACACACACCGGAAGGCGGCTTAATCGTAAATGGAGGGATGGCGAATGAACGAAAAATCTGCACGTTTATAACCATCAATCCAATAAGCGATTTATAGGAACGATTCAGCACTCACCCCGCGGGTGAGCCCTGTAGCCAGGCACGCCGGTCCCGGTTTCCACACTTGGCCCCCAGGCCACATCCCTCAAAACACGGATCCGAATCCGCTTCTTCGCAGCCGGTCCACTGCTCAAAAATCGTCCGGAGAGACGTTCGGCGCCGCGACCGGGGTCAGCGACCCACGGCTACAGAAGAACCTTGGCGCACTCGCCACTGCCGCCGAGCAGATGACTGGACTAGGCCAGCGGACGACGGTGCACGGTGGCCGGCACG
>CAJBME010000234.1 GCA_903954065.1 uncultured bacterium | reverse complement strand
TTTTTCTCTAGCCGCATTGAACATGGAAGCGGCTTGGATTCAGCAGCTACAGCAGCCAAATAAAGAGGATTCCCGAATTGCTAGACACGTATATCAGCACTATCCTTGCTTTATGCTTGCCATCCGACTCGATCCCGAGATCGAGAAGCGCCTCGATGCTCTGGCCAAAAAGACCGGTCGCACCAAGACCTTCTACGCCCGTGAAGCGATCCTCGAACACCTCGAGGATCTGGAGGACGTTTACCTTGCCACCGAGCGGTTGCAGCGTCCGACCAAGACCTATTCCGCCGAAGACGTGAAGCATGAGCTGGGTCTATAGATTCGACCAACGGGCCTTGAAGGAACTCAAGAAGCTCGGCAAGCAGGCCCAGCGGGAGATCATCGCCTACCTCGACGAACGAGTGGCCGGTGATGCCGATCCCCGCCGCTTCGGCAAGGGATTGAAGGCGGATCTCGCCGGTCTCTGGCGCTACCGGGTCGGGGATTGCCGCATCCTGTGCCAGATCGTGGATGGGGAGCTGCTTGTTCTGGTGGTGGCCGTTGGGCACCGCAGGAAAATTTACGGGTAAAGAGCATAAGGATGGGGGGGGCAGGGCATTCCGGGGATGTCCTTCAGGGGGGCAGCGTGATACCGCCCCATCATTCCCTCCTCCTCCCCCTCTGTTGTAGGGGGGTAATATTGTTGGAGGATCTCCTTCCGCTCCGTCCAACAGCTTTTCCTCCAATGGTGGCAGATTTTCATAAAAACTCACTGGGCATGGCTGCGCTAGCCCCTCCACAGCGAGTGCTCCATCCTCCGGTACGGCCCCGTTATGATCCTCGGTTACCGAGGCTACCCTCAGATTCATAGTGTATAAATTAGCGCTGTTCCTCCGCAATCGTCTCATGCGTAAAACTCCATTGCTTTTCTCCGAGAGGTCCGGTTTGCCACTGGTAGTGGCCTATGCAGCTGCGAGCAACTTTGGACGGCAGTTGACTTGGGGGAGAGAGCGCAGCGGTCATGTGCAATGATTGTAAGTGATGCGGGTTTTCTCGAATAACTACGCATTTGCCAAGAGAATATTTCGCTGCTGGGCAAATTTATTTTGGCCAGTACCGGGACGTCCGCTTCATGTCAAAACGTACCAGGCATGATAGGCTGTTCAATCAACCCTGTATCCTTTTGTCCAGCCTTACTCCGCATCAGCAGGGCACGGAACTTTTCAATCGATTCAATGTCGAATTTCTCCAAGAACCTCACCGTCGTCGCGAATCGCAGCCGCCCATCCGCTCCAGCAAATTCCTCAACCAGTCCCATCTGCCTGAGCACCGAAACCAGGTGGCACTTGTCGACCTCCCCAAAAATCTGATCGATTTCCCCCTGCGAGATCGACTGCTTAAAAACGATACACGCGAGCACTTCTAAAGCCGCTGGGGTCAACTCCCCTACCCCACCCACTCCGCCCGGCGCCCGTTCCGCAATGAACGCGCTCAACTTCTCGTTCTGAATTTTGCTCGTGAAAATCTGCGCAACACCGCTGGTGAGCCGAATTTGCAGCCCTAGCGCCTCCAGCTGCGGCCCGGCTTCCAAAATGGCGGTGATGAGCTGCACGGCCGACATCGAGGCCACCGCCCGTTTTTCGTAATCGCCCTCCTCCACAAAAAACTCCCTCAAGCTCTCCCGGAGCGTTTCGAGCGTGTACGGCTTTCGCGGTCGCAAAAAATGGTGTTCACTTGGTTTTTTCCAGAAAAAGAGCGAGCCGGGACTTGCATTTTATTATAATAATTATACTAAATACGCCTCTTATCTTAATATTTTTTCGATTTCATGCGTATTGGACCTTTGATTGTACCCGGACGGAGCCGTTGGAGTGAACGGGTATGGGCGTGGGTGGGTGGGAGGGGCGGGCGGGTCTTTTCTGGGACTAGAGGATTTACGTTGGTGGAAGTCTTGGTGGTGGTGGGGTTGGTGATGCTGGGGGCTGGGGTGGGCACGGCGGTGGTGACCAAAGTCCAGACATCGGCGATGGATGCGAAGTTAGCGGAGGATGTGCGGCAGGTGAACACGGCGATCCGGGTGTACAAGACAGGCGGCGGAACGTTGTCAGGGATCACTGATCCTCAGATTGTTATAAATAAACTAAAGACTGTTGCGACCACGGAAGGCGGGCATGATCGGGAGATCATGTTTGCCAAGGGGTCGATGATTGACCGGCGACTGGCGGTGGTGGCGGACGGGGGGACTGCGCAGCGAGGGTTTTGGAAATGGGGGCGGCAGCGAGCCCGCTATAATCCGGCGACGGAAAGTTTTGACATCGTCGGGCCGGAGGCCACGGGTGCGATTAGTGGGTTTGCGTTGGATGAGACGCGGGTGGCGGCGGCGCCCGAGACGGAGCGACGGCCGGTCGTGTTTCGTCAGGCTCGGCAGGATGCGTGGGTCTGGGATTTTAATGCGGTGTCGAGCCCGGCGTCCTCCACGCCGCCGGCGGTGGTGACGGGGACGGACACGACGGCCACGGTCACGCCCTTGACGGCCTTGACGGGGGCGGTGCGAGCCCAGCCGCCGGGATTCGATCCAGAGCCGCCGCGGCAGATTCTTTCGGAGTACCCACTCGCGGTCGTCCTGACCAATCCGAACAACCCGCAGGTTTCCCGCGTCTTGTATCATCTCGAGCCCGGCAACGGGTTGGACGTGCCGTATCGGGAGCCGATTGCCGTCGACCCCGGAACGACGGTGGTGGCCTTCATTCAATCGCTTGATCCGACCGTTCATCTGGACAGCGAAGTCGTCCGTCGGACATACGTTCCCGAGGCGACCCAGCCGCAGTTACTCGACACTATTGCCAGGACCTTCAACTATGTGGAAGCGGGCGGCACGCTGGCGGCGGGCAGCCCGGTCTCGTCCGAAGCGGCCGGATTTTCGCGTATCACGCTCGACAACAGCGAAGCGATTCCCAGCCTGTATACCAACGATAGCGGATTCCGCGTGTACTGGACGTATGATGGATCGGACCCCCGGGATTCCAGCACTCGGAGCGAGGGTGTTTCATTTTTTGAGCGGCATCCGGGCGAAGTTGTTCCCGTGCGTGTCTCTGATTTTGGTGATCGCGACCAGTTGACCCTCAAGTATTATGCAAAGTCGCATGACTCCGACGTCTTTGCGGACAGCGAAGTGGCTACTTTGACGATTGGGATCAGCCAGCTCACTTTACCGGCGCCGGTGCTCTCGGCCCCGGACAGCACGGTCGCGGTCAGCGGTCCAGTCAGCGTGACGGCGGATGCGACTACGGGCGTGGTACCGGACGGGTATCGGGTCTTTTACACGATTGATGGCGACGACCCGGGCGACATCAATGGCGAGCCTGGGCCGCAGGCCCTGCCCTTCACCGGTCCGATTGAGGGACTGACCGACGGAGCCGTCGTCGTGGCCCGGGTGTATCCTCCGGCGGACCGCCGCCAGTGGTTCCAAACCAGCCCGCCCGCCTCTTTGCAGATCGGCACGCCGCTGACCTCGCTGTATTACGCGATAGGTGGCAACACACGGAAAATTTACGGATTTGATCCCAAAGGCTCGAGTGTAGTCAAAACCAGCTCCGCCCTGTTTCCCATGGCGTGCCTGGCGGTCGATCCCACCAATACCCGAGTTTATTATGTCGAGCACGCAGCGAGCCAGTGGCGCCTCGGCGTCTACGACGTGACGACGAGTGAGCACCGGGAGATGGGACGCCTCGATCAGGACCACTTTTTCGAGAAGCCGATCACTCAACCCACCCACCTTTTATATTTCAATGACGGGTTGTATTATGTTCGTGAAAACAGCGACGATCTCATCAAGATCGAGCTCCGCGGCGATGTCATCGCCCAGCAATTTCGCGCGGCTGATCTGACCGCGGACACCGTCGCCTTCAGCGGCATCGGCGACATCGCGGCCGATACGGATGGCCGACTCATCCTCTCGTCGGCCACCGCCTTCGCGAGTTATGACCTGCGCACCATGAGCGGGTATCGGGAGCTAGCGACACAACCGGCCCACGTCTGGCAGGGACTCGTCATGACCCAGGAAGGTGATCTGCTCGGCGTCAAAACAGACTCCCCTGCCGTCCTCCATGTCGTCAACCAGACCGATGGTTCAGCCAGCCGTCCGACGGCTTTCACTCCGCAGCGGTCGTTCTCCGACCTGACCGGCCCGCAGCGACGTATTCCGACCGGCCCGGCGGGCGGGCAACACTATTTCATCACCGCTGGTGAACCGTCGATCTACCGGATCGATATCCTGACCGGTCGCAACTATCTTGTGACTAGCCAGTTGCCGATGCAACCGACAGGCTTGGCCATAGATCGGAACCGGTCGCTTCTTTATACCATCGGCGTTGATGAAACCAACCGCCCAGGCGATGCGCTCCTCGCGCGCCTCGACCTAACCACCGGCCAGATCACCGAACTCGGCAATCTGAAAAATGCCGCGTGGGACTACCAGCCAGCCAGCCAGCCGACGAATCTCGCGTTTTTCGAAAACCACCTGTATTTTATCCCGAACCGGACCGATGACCTCGTCAAATTAGCTGTGAGCGAGACGGGCCTGACCGGGCAATCGAAAGCCGCGGACCTACTCGCCAACCAGGCGCACCTCGGCGATGTCGCAGCCGTGACCCTCGGACCGGATGGATGGCTCTACCTGAGCCGCAGCGACACCCCGGTGCTGGCCAAATACGACATCTCCACCCTCAGCCGCTACACCGTGATCAAAGCCGCCCCGGGAGCCGGCTTTCACGCACTGACGTTCGACCTCAATGGCCAGCTCTACGGCACCCCAGCGGCCGACGCCCACCAAGTCTGGCGCACCAGCGAAGTCGATGGAACGGCTGCGTATCAATTCGACACCCAGCCGAAGCGGGAAATCCGCGACCTGACCGGCCTGTTCGAGACCGCGCCACCCGTCATGTCCGCCGACACCTTCGCGGTCGATGGCACCACCAGCCGATTGTACCGCATCGACGCCGCGACTGGCTGGAATCAAGTGCTGGCCACCACCCCATGGGTGGCGGATACCATCGCCTTCGACAGTGACCGCCGCCGGATTTATTATCTCCAGCGTGATGGCTATACCCTTGGGAGTTATGCCCTTGATACGAAGATCCACACTGTACTGGGCGCGATCAACCAGACGGGGTTAAACGTGATTCCGTCGTCCCGCCCGACCAGTCTGACGTGTTTCAACGGCGCCCTCTATTACATCGCGCCTATGACCGATGATTTGATCAAAATCGAGATCGATTCATCGGGCGGCCTGCGTCAAGCCTACAAGGCGGCGGACGTGTTGAATGATACGGGTCATCTGGGCGTGGTGGGCGCGCTGGCGGTCGACGGCAACGGTCGGCTTCATATCGGCTCGAGCACGGTATTCTCGACCTTTGACCTACGGATAATGGGCGACTACCGGCAGGTGGCGGCGGCGGTGGCGGGCGGTTATGATGGGCTCTTTTTCACGAATGGCGGCGACTTGATGGGGTCGCGCCGGGACGATTTGCGGTTACTGCACGCGGTGGCGCCGGCGACGGGAGCTAGTTTGGCCGCTATTCCGGGCATTCCCTTGCGCCGGTTCTGTGATTTTGCGGCCCCACAAAACCGCGTACCGGCGGTGGTGCCGGCGGGATCGTATTATGCGGCGCAGCAGTCCAGTCCGATTATTCGCGAACTGAATCTGTCGACCGGAGGCAGCCGCATTCTGACGTGGGGGGCGCGGTGGAATGTGGGCGGTCTGGCCTGCGATCCGGAAAACCGCGTGATTTATTATTCGGAGACGCCCGGGGGCTCGAGCGAAACGCGTTTGGGCAAATACGAGATTGAATTCGACCGCCATACCGAGATGGGCAGCCTGATGGCCGGCCATCTCGGGTGTGTGCCGTCCACCATGCCCAAACACCTCGTATTTTTTGCGGGCGACTTGTATTATGTCGCGCCCGGAACCGATGATTTGGTCAGAGTGGTCATTGACACTCAAAAGATTGTCAGCGCCTCGAAAATCGCTGACCTCAATGGCGGCTCGAGCCTAGGAGACATCGGGGCGGCCGCTGTGGACAATGCCGGATGGATGTATGTGGCACGCCAGTCGGGCAGTTTGCTGGCGCGATTTAATCTCCTGACGCGGAACCAATACACCACCCTCAATACCGGATCCCAGTCGAACTACCAGGGACTGACCGTCGATACCGCCAATCAGCTCCACGGATTTCCCACCGCCGCTCCGACGGTCATTCATACGGTGGATGCCAGCGGCGTGCGCACCGCTAAAACTCCGACTACACCGAGCCAGGCCATCTGGGACATCACCAGCAGCAATCCACCGCCGCCACCCACCATTAACGGCCATTCTTACGGAGTGACAGGCGGCAACCGACGCATCTATAAGTTTGATCCAACCACGGGAGCAACCGGGGTCCTGACCGCTACGGCCCCCTTTGCCCTGAGCGCCCTGGCCCGCGATCCGGACCGGGAAATCATTTATTACCTCGAAGAAGTCACAACGGGATTTCGGCTTGGGTATTATACGCAGGCCACGGGTCAGCATACGACGACCGGCGCACTGGACGCCACCACCAGCGGTCTGGCCTATCTGCCATCCACGCGCCCGTCCAACCTCTTCTGTTACGCCGGCGGCATTTTCTACGTGGCCCCGCAATCGGACGACCTGGTCATGGTCACCCTCAAAGACGCCCGCATCACATCACAAGTCAAAGTCGCAGACATCACGCGCAATGCCCGCACCTTCGCCAGCATCGGTGACGTCGCCGTCGACACTACAGGCCGCGCCTTCGCCAGCGCATCCGATGGGACGTTCTTTAGTTTCGACATGAAAACCCTGAGCGGCTACACCGTCCACGGCAGCGGTCGCCCGGCCTATGACGGGCTTCTGTTTACGGAAAAAGCCGCCTTCCATGGTGTGTTCAGCTCGCAGCCCACCACGGTGCAGAAAACGTCCAGCACCACCGGCAGTGCCACCTTCAGCTGCGTGACCAGCCCGGCCCTCAGCTTCATCGACTGCGCCGGCCACGAAACCACCACCCCTTCCTGGGGCCGCTCGGACTCGCTTTGGAGTCTGGTCCCGGACACCACCGGAACCGCCAACGGCAAGGCGCGGCTCATCGAATTCAAAAACTACCGGACGCCGGGCATCGAGGCGACCGACTGGGGCATTGTGTCGTATCTCGACGGGGGGGCCGCCGTGGCCATCGACACCGAGGGACTGGAAAACCTCGCGATCACGAACGACGGCACGGCGTATTTTGTCCGTAACCGACCCACCTTCATCGGTGGTGTCACCCGTCAGAAACCACTCTTTCAGCTGGACCTGGGCACGAGGCTCCCTGGGACGGCTTTGACCGCGACCTTTGTGGGCGACCTGCAGAAAGGCCTGAGCGAATGGATAACCGGAGCGAGCGACGAAGTGACGGGCCTAGCCATCTCCCCTCGCGGCCAGCTCCACGGGGTGCTGAGGACCGGCGACGCCACGACTCCCGATTATCTCTTTACGATCGCCAATCTACTGGTCGACAACACTCAACAACTGATAAACCTCCTTCCGTGCGGCAGCTTGCAGGGGCCAGCTGGGTCCGCCACCTCGGCTGACGACATAGCCTTCAGCGCCGATGGCATCCTGCATGTCACCGATGCCGCAGACAACCACGTCTACACCGTCGATCCCGCCACCGGCGCCATCGTGACCCTTGTGCCATCGCCAGCGGGCACCACCAGCCGCGCCCTCGCCATCAATCCCTCCGACAACGACCTCACCGTCTCGGACCCGAGCCGCCAGACGATCCGGTCGCTGGACGCCGCAGCCGCCGGCGGTCGTCCGTATTTCAATTACAACGAACTCTTTGGGATACCCCAGATTCGGGCCATCGCGTTTTTTAACGGAGTTTTCACTCCGACTCAATCGACGACCCGGTATTTCGCCGCCAATCGTACTCGCCAGATCCACGCCCTTGATCCGGCCACCGGATCAGCCACCCTCGTCACCGCCGGCGCCCCGTTTGCCATCAATGCGCTCGCTCTCGAAACCGAATCCAATCAACTATATTACACCGAGCATGCAGGCACCAGCATTCGCCTCGGCCGGTATACACCGACCACCAACACTCACGTCACCCTCGGCCAACTGACCGATTCCAGCCTGAACTACCGCGCCAGCCGCGACCCAGAAAACCTCGTCAGCTTCGGCAATGACCTTTATTACGTTCACTCGCTGACCGACGACCTCGTCAAAATCCGGGTTTCTGCGACCGGTATCGTCAGTCAGGAAAAAGTGGCCGACCTGGATGCTGGCAACTCACTCGGGGCCGTCAGAGCCGCTGCGATCAATGACGCCGGTCAGCTCATCATCGCTCACGAAAAGTCGCTCAGCAGCTATAACATTCGTACCAACAACGGATTCAAAACAATCAGCAACTGCATCGGATCATACGAAAGCTTGCTCTGGAACAGCGCTGGCAACTCCCTGCACGCCGCCTCCACCGCCGCGGTCACCCGCCTCGACACACTCTCGATCTCCAACGGAAATGCCACCACCGGGAACCGGACGACACCGACACTCGAACTTTTTGACCTGACCGGACCGCACACGGCGCTGCCGGTACCCGCGCTAGCCGCCAGCCTGTTCGCCATCACTGGCGGCAACCGCACGATCCATGTCGTGGACCCGCGCACCGGCGTGAATTCAGTACTGGATGCGAGCGCCCCCTTTAATTTGCGCTCGCTGGCGCTCGATTCAGAAAACGGATTTTTGTATTACACGGAAGATACCACGAGCACGTCCAGCTTCAGATTTGGTCGGTATAGTTTGCACACCGGGGAGCACACCGACCTAGGCAGTCTGCGCGGCGGCGATTCCTGCAAAGACCCTCCGTCCGAAAGCCCGGGCAACCTCGCTTTTCATGGTGGCAGCGTCTATTATATCCCCCGGAATACCGACGACCTGATCCAGCTGACTCCATCCGCCACCGGGATCGCCAGCCAGTCGAAAGTGCTCGATATCCGCAGCAACAAGGCGTTTACCGAGATTGGTGACATTGCCATTTCGCAGGGCGGCATGATGTATTTTGGGGAAAAAATTGCTGGAGCTCCCATGTACCGACTCAGCGTGACCGGCCCCAATGATTTCCAATCATTTGGCAGCAGCGGCCGGTTTCTTGAGTCATCGGCCATTTTTGAAGGAACCTTTTACGGAGCGTCGGCGACTGGTACGGCCACCATCGACCGGTATACCACCGGCACGAGTGCGTTGACCGTGGCGTCCGGCGCGACCACCTCGCCCGCGCGCGGATTTACGGACATGGCCGGCCCGGCCGCAGCGACCGTGCTTGACCGAAGCAACTCCCTCTGGGCCATTGCTGGAACGCCCACCGGACATCTCGTCGAGATCCGCAACCATCGTAGTTCCCAAGCGGCTGAAGCCGTGGATTATGGCGAAATCTTTTATCAGGATGGGACGGTCACCAGGAGTCTGACGGCAACCGGAGGAACAATAAAATCATTGGCCATCACCTCAACCGGAAGAGCCTTTTTGACCGGGCCGGAGCCGATTACCCTCAACGGCCAACCCTGCAACCGTCCGCTTTTTTCCATTGATCTCAACCGCCTGACTCCCGGCCAGCCGGCCATGGCCACCTGTCTGGGCGACCTCGCCGCCGGACTCAGCCCCGCCGCCCCGCTGGCTAACACGGACCACGTGACCGGTCTAGCCGTTGGACCCGACGGCGCCCTCTACGGCGTACTGAACTTCAGCCAGACTGCCGCCACCGATCTGCTGTTCAAACTCAGCTCCTTGCGCCTCAATACGGCCAGAGCCCTGACTGGCCTCACCGCCGTCGGTCCGATCACCGGCGCAGGCCTGACTTGTACGGGAGCCACCGATCTAGCATTTGCTGCCGATGGGGCGTTGCTTGTTTCGGACGGCCCGACCGGTCATGTCTTCACGGTGAATGCCTCGACCGGCGCCATCCTCAGCCGTCACAGCACCGAGACCGGCAGCCACTATCCAGCCATCGCTGTGGATCCATCGGACGGCGCTATCGTCGCGTCCAACATCGCCGGCACCACGGACCAAAAAGCTTTTAAATTGATCCAGCCAGGAACGACCCCGGACCCGTTGCTGTGGAATTACGGCACGCGCTTCAGCTGGTCCGGCATCGAGGCCATGGCCTTTCATCAGGGAAATTTGACCGGTACCGATGACGCGTTTTATGCCATTGCCCAGACTGGTCGGTCTCTCTACTCCATCGATCCGCTGAATGGACTGACTCGAGTCGTTAGTTCCTCCAGCCCGGCGGTCGGCGCGTCGCTGACATCACTCGCGTACTGTGCGCAAAGTCGAATGCTCTACTACACTGATGCTGCCGACAGCAGCGGGAATTTCCGGCTGTACCAGTACAATCTGGACGACGGATCCCACCAGCTTGTGGGCCAGCTCAATGGCGCCGATCCCGCCGGCCCGATCACCCATCCGCCCGCCAACCTCGTCTGCCTGGCGGGTGACCTCTATTTCATCGCCCGTCAGAGCGACGATTTGATCCGGATTAAACTCGACGCCGGAGCCGTCGTCTCGATCAGAAAAGTGGCTGACCTGAGCCAGAATACGAAAGCATTCACTGAGGTCGGCGACCTTTCGGTCCGCGCTGACGGCGTGTTGTTTTTCAATGCCGATGCCGCGCTCTGGCGCTTCGACCTTGGTGGGATGAACGGGCTGAGACCGGTGGCGTCGACCTCGTACGACTATTTGGCCGTCACATTCGCCGCGGGCAACCTAGTGGCCAACCGCACGGCTTCGCCCGCCTCCCTGCGGCTCGTCGATACGGAAACGGCGGCCGATTCCCTACTGGCGGCGATCATGCCCTTAATCAACCCCGTGGATTTTGCGGCGACCGAACCATCCGTTGTGCTGCCCTCGACCCGGATGGCGCCGTTTTATGGAGTCAACCGGACTCGGACAATTTTCAGCGTTGATCCGGTGACCGCGGCCACCGCGGTGGTCACGACGGCCGCCCCTTTTGCCCTAGAGTCGATCGCCTTCGACAAGGCCGCGGGAGTTCTGTACTATATCGAAGCTGGTGCTACGACCTCGCGGCTCGGCACTTACACACTTGGCACGTCCACGCATGCCGTCCTTGGGGACTTGCGCCATGCCGCCCTCGCCTACAAGCCGGCTAGCAGCCCGGAAAACCTCGTTTTTTACAATGGCAGCTTGTATTATATCGCCCCGGAAACCGATGACCTCGTTCGGATCACGCTCAGCCAGGGCACGATCTTGTCGCAAGAACACGCTGACGATCTGAATGACAACCTCAGTTTTGGCGTCGTCCGGGCGGCGGCGCTCGATGATACCGGCCTACTCTATTTCAATTATGGATCGACGCTGGCGCGCTATGATCTCCGTCTTGGCGGTCTGGCGCGCGTGATTACGACCTCCGGTGAATCCAGCCACGGACTCCTTTGGTATCCTGAAGGTGGGCGCCTCGCCAGCGCGCCCCGGTCCGCTCCGGAGCGGCTTGATGCAGTGAGCCCGAGCGACGGCCGCCGCACGAACGGCCCTATGACAGTTCCGGCCGTTGCTTTTTCCGATCTCGCCAGTGGCAGCACGGCCACCGCTCCGCCCGGTGACCGGTATTTCGCCGTCAACCGCACCGCGACCATTTATCAGATTGACCCCGCCACCGGCGCGCGCACCGCGTTGCCGACGGCCGCTGGTTACGCCCTTGAGGCCATCGCTTGTGACGAGCACAGACAATTGCTCTATGTGGTAGAAAACACCAATACCAACACCCGTCTCGGTCAGTATGATCTGGCCACGCACACCTTTCGCACGATCGGAAATCTTGCCTCCACTCAATGGGCTCATGTCCCCCGGGAACGTCCACAGCACCTCGCCTTCCATGCCGGCGATTTGTATTACGTCAATTACGATGCAGACACGTCGTCATTGCGGGACGATCTGATCCGTATTCGCTTCACCGACACAGCCATCGTGGCCCAAGAAAAAGTGCTCGATCTCAACGGTAATGCCGGCCTCAGCCGAGTGACAGCGGCCGGAGTGGACGACAATGGCCTGCTCTATCTGGCCGCCGGCTCGCAATTGCGACGGTTCAATTTGCTCGCCCCCAGCGGACTGACCACCCTGTCATCGTCATCACCCGTCTGGTCCGGATTGATCTGGGCCCGCGATGATGGTTTCCTTTATGGCACCAACGCCAGCACAACCACCTCACGCAATACCATCAGCCGCATCAGCGCGACCAACGGAACCGCCACTCAGCAATCCGTGGTCACCCCGGAAATCACCGGCGGCATTTATGATCTAGCCGGCGGCAATCTCGCTCCGCCCCACCCCAGCCTGAACGTGCCCCGCGCCTACATCGGCGGAGAATTTGCCACCGCCGCCGGCACCCATCGCAATCTGGCCCGGCTCGCGTCCGATGGATCGCTTGATCCGTCTTTCGACCCCGGGACTGGCGCCAATGGACCAGTGCGTGCCGTGGCCCGTCAGGACGACGGCCGGGTCATCGCCGGAGGTGAATTCACCCAATTCAACGGGCGCGCCCGACAGGGATTGGCCCGCGTCCATCCGGATGGATCGCTCGACACCACCTTCACTCCCCAAGTCCTAGCCTCCGGCAGCCAGTCCGTGACCGCTCCCGACTGGGCGTCATGGAGCTCGCTCGTGCCCAATGCCCCCCTGAATGGAACCGACACCTGGACCGGGGCCCGCACCCCGTATTTCGGCTTGGCCTCCGCGACCGGCGGGATCACCGGCTTTGGCAGCCAGTCATGGCCCAATGTCAATGGCAGCGGGGTGAATATGACGCTGTATTATTCTCAAAATATGACCGAAACCGGCGGACCGCGCCACGGTTTGGCCGACGGCCCGGACCTCCATGGACCGACCACCGCCCAGACCGGCGGACCGAACCCGGACCGCCGCCTGACAGGTGCTCATGCCCTGCGTCTCAACAGCGACCGTCAAGGCACGCCCACTCCGGCCACCATGGTCATTTCCTTCTCAGAACCGGTTCATCTGGATCAGGCTATCGTGGGTAGCCTGCAGCAACTGGCGGGATCCGCCCCGACGTATGGCCCTAACCTAGCCGTCAATGGCAGCTTCGAAAATGGCGTGAGCTGGAACTATTCCAGTTGGTTCCCGAGTGACACCCATCCGTCCCGCACCCCGGCCCTTATCAACCAGACGGGCAGCACCTCGGTCTCCGGCTGGACGACCGGGACTTTCCACTGGGTCTCCGATGCCGGGCGCTCGTCAAACGGGAGCAAAATGATTTATCTCAATGCCTCGGATGAAAATACCAGCCGCTACCTCAGCCAGGAATGGGCCGTGGGCGCAGGAGCGTCGGCCACCACCCCGCTCATTACCAACCGCACCTATCGAATCATGGTCGATTGCGTGACGTTCAACGCGGCCTTGCCCGATGGTGTGAATGCCTCACCCATGACCCCGGCACTTGAATTGTTCTATCAGGACACGGCCAACGTCACGAGATTCAGTGAACTGAACAATCTGCAGGATATCAGCACCGGACAGCCGCCCGAAAACATCCCGGCCACCAGCTGGAATGCCCCACAATGGCGCACCCTCAGCGCCCACTTCACCGCCCCGCCAACCCACTCGACCAGCAACAAACTCAAGCTCTGGCTGTCGACCAAGGGCAAAACAGAGGCCATTCAACCGACTTCGTTCATGGCTGACTACAATGTCATCGTTTTCGAAAACCTCAGCAGTTCGGCCGACATCGACGGCAAGGCGTGGATTGGCGGCGATCTGACGGCCACCGATGCCATTGACATGGGTGACGATTACACGCCGAACGGAGCGGAGCGAGTGGTCGTCGTCGGTGGAGCGATTCAGGGCGGGACCAGTTCGAGTGAAATTGATATCCACAGCGGTTCCAACGCCAAACTGGCCGTCAAGGATCTGGCGAGCCGCGGCCTGCGTCCGATTGAATGGATTGATGGCGGCGGGCAGTCGACGCGTCTCGTCATTGACCCGGGCATTCCGGCGGCCACTGAGATCATGCGCAATGATCTGACGGCGCGGTCGCAGGCGTATCGCCAGCTTCCGGCCAACAGCAGCATGACCGGCAGTTCTGACACCCGGCGGTTCGTGTGCGTCCCCAGCACCAAGCCCGACCAGACCGGCATCGCCGTCTTTCACATCAATGCCGCCGATCTCTTCGGCAACGGGGGCGTGGAATCAGTCGAGATCACCTCATCGACAGGAAACTCCAGCGATATCACCGGCGTCATCATCAACGTCGCCGGAGTCAACCCAGTGTGGACCAGCGACTGCGACTTGATCGATAACTTCAAGAGCACGGGCTGGATGCAAAAAATCGTGTGGAATTTCCATGAAGCGACCACTCTCGACTGCCGGTCGCAAAACATGAACGGAGCGGTGCTGGCTCCGCTAGCCGCGGTCACATCCTCTGGCAGATTTGAAGGCTCCTTGGTATGCCGCAGCCTGGTTTTACGAAACAGGTGCCAACGCATCCCCTTCACCTCGCAAGCGGTGGCTGGTCTGGGATTAAAACTGGGGACGTCGGGCATGCTTTTCGACAACGTCCGGATTCAAGAAGTCACGGCATCGAGCGGATATTTTGAGCATGCGTCGGTCCGCGCCTTCAGCACGCCTGACGCCACGGGTGCGCCGGTGGCGGCGGACCGGTACGACAACCTGAGCGCACAATCCGAGCCGCTGCTAGGCACCAGCCAAGACCCAGTCACCGTCAACCAGGCCGACTCAGTCCGTCTGGATACCGACACGAGTGACGGCGTTTATCAGACCATCGGTCAGGGGCTGCAATCCGACAATAAACACGGCCGCGTGGCCCACAGTTTCACCACCCAGCCGGTCCGCAGTCTGGCCGTGAGTTTCTGGACCACTCAAGCCACCGAACCGTCCGGCGGCCAGCCTAGGCCCAGCTTCGACGGCGCGCTCACCGCTCATGACAGTGTGTTCACGTTCTCTCTGCGTGGGTTCACGATCGCGCAGCCACCGGCCGGAAAAGTCTATGCGGTGGCGCAGCAACCGGACGGCAAGATTCTGATTGGAGGCGAATTTGGCCAAGTCAACGGCGTGGCGGCGACCAATCTGGCCCGGCTGCATGCGGATGGGTCGGTCGACGATTCATTCCGCCCCGGCCAGGGTCCCAACGGTCCAGTATTTTCGCTGGCCCTGCATCCGGACGGCGGCGTACTGGCTGGCGGTTCATTCAGCACATGGAACGGCCAAGCCAGCGGCAATCGTCTCGTGCGCCTGACAGCGCAGGGCGCGCGTGATACTTCTTTTGTTCCCGGATTTTCCTCTGGCACTGGCGATGCCGTTTATTGGGTGAAAGTGGACGAGGCCAGCCGGATTGTGGCAGGGGGGAAATTCTCCGCTCCTCGCCAGGGCATTGTCCGACTGACGGCCACTGGCACTCAGGACCCAACCTTCAATCCTGGCACCGGAACCGGCACAGGTGCCGTCTACGCAGGCTTGCTGGAACCAACCGGAGCGATGGTCATCGGCGGTGATTTCACCAGCATCGCCGGTACGGCTCGCAGCCGCGCGGCCCGCTTGACCGCTTCGGGGGCGGTTGATACCTCATGGAATACAGGACCCGGTTTTGATGGCGTCGTGCAAGCGATGGTGCAGCTTAACGGAGCCAGTTACATCCATACCGCCGGCGCATTCTCATCCTTCCAAAACTCTCCTCGCAACAAAACCGCCGTCATCGGCCAGTCCGCCGCCGAGCCAGGCCGCACTCCATGGGGACCATCAAGCCTGACTATCTCCCGCATCTGGAGCATCGACTAATGAGCGCCCTTCATCCATCACCCAGCCCGCACCGGCCCGTGCCTGGCGCCGACACCTCTCCTGCCGCCCAGGATTATCCCGCTAGCACGCCGCCAGAACACTCATGGTCGTGCCCGTGCTGTCACGCCACCCTGCGCTCAGAGGGCACTCCGCGACGTGGGTCATGCCCGGCCTGCGGCTCCATCATTGAGCCTCCCACTAGCGCAGGCGCCACCGCGACCACCGCGACCACCGCGACCACCGCGACTGTAGGCGCAGGCACGAACGCCCCGTCGCCCATCGCCCGCGCGCCGCAGAAGACAATCACACCCGCCAAGAACCAACACCGATGGTTCATCCTGAGTGCTTTCACCGCACTCATCGTTTTGGCCGCGCTGGCCGCGTGGAAAGTATCCTCCGGCCCGACCGCCGCACGCCCCGCCGCCGTCACCGCGGCGACGCCCCCAACCCCGGAAGAATTAAGGTCGATCCTCAACGGATTCTTACAGGCCGACAACTGGGCGGCCAAACGCGCTTTTATTCTCGATTCCCACCGCCTGAATGCGACGGGAGCCGCGTACTATAATGGGCGCGATCCGGAGGAAATCCTCGCTGCCGATTTTCAGCCGTACACGTTGCCCAGCCAGACCGGCCTGAGTGGCAGCACTACTGGCAGCGCCACGCTGCGGGCCGTCCGAACTGGCCGCCCGCCCGTACTGGCTATCTTTCACCAAGTGGGAACCCGGTGGCATCTGGACTGGGAAATCTTCACCCAAACTCACGACGATACAGTCTCGACGTTTTTGCACACACCCTCGTTTGTCCATCGGACCTTGCGCGTCCGCCTAGGCCGCGTTTTTAACCAGCCCGGCCCGGCCTCGACGTTGGCGGTCGAACTGATTGATTTATTTGACGCTGGGCAGCGCATCACCTTTCATCTGCCCGTGGGCAGCCCGATTGCGCGTACGCTGACTGATGGACTGAGCGGTGGATCCACCCGGGAAGCAAGCGTGGAAGTCTGCTGGGGCCGGACCCAGACTGATGGTCCCTGGGTTCCGATCCTTCATCGCCTCATCAGCTGGGGGCCGTCCGGCCTGCACCCCGAGCTTTCAGCAGGACCCACACCGGCGATCGTCCCTCCTTCGATCGACACCGAAGCGGCCGTCTCCGGCCCACCCCGCAGGAATCAGGACGGACGCGACTAGTAATCCCGCCATCCTATGCTAGATATCAGCGCACCCTGATTATTTTTTCCCTGTGAGTTCCCCTGTCTTCGTCATCGGCCACAAGAATCCCGACACTGACGCCATCTGCGCCGCCATTGGGTATGCGGAATACTTGCGCCTGACCCGCCTACCGGAAGCCGAGGCGGCGTGCTGTGGCGTGGTCAATGCCCGGACCCGCTGGGTCCTCGAACAGGCGGGGGTCGAACCCCCACGCCTGCTGATGGATGTACGTCCGACGGCGGCGACCATCTGCCGACGCGATGTCGTACTCGCGCGCCCGGAGGATTCATTTCTCGATGTCTACCGCTACCTGATCGAGCGCAATTTCACATCGCTGCCGGTGGTAGATGTCAATGGCCATGTCCTCGGCATGCCCACTTTGGCGGACATCCTCAATCTGCTCGTACCTGGCGGCGGCGGCCGCCCACTGGGGGACCGTCGCGTCCACACCTCGCTGGACCGAGTGCGCGCCGTGTTGGGCGCCAGCGTGGAATGCGGCGAACGTCTCGATAGCGAAGAAGACTTGGTCATCCTCGTGGCCGCCAGCAGCCAGCAAACCAATGCGGACGGCCTGACCCGCCTCGGAACCGAACACGTGCTAGTCGTGGTGGGAGACCGGCCCGACATCCATCGCCAAGTGGTGGAAAAAGGAGTGAGGGCCGTGCTGCTGACCGGCGGTTTTGGATTCGATCTGGACCTCGTCCGGCTGGCCCGTGAGCGCGGGGTCGCCCTGCTGCGATGCACACAAGACACCGCGACCACCGTGGGATTGATCCGTTGTTCCCGGCGCGTCTCCGACGTGGTGGATCCTTCGTTTCAGTCATTCTCATCAGGCGATCTGGTGCCGCATATCGTCGCGGCCATTCAGAACTCCACTCAGCCACTTTTTCCGGTGCTCCATGAAACCACGGGCCGGCTTTTTGGCGTCTTTTCCAAGTCAGACTTGGTCGAGCTTCCACGCACCCGGCTGATCCTCGTCGATCACAACGAATATTCGCAGGCGGTCACGGGTGCGGATGAAGCAGAAATTCTCGAAGTCATTGACCATCATCGACTCAGTGGAAACCTCGTCTCGAGGGAACCGCTCCGATTCATCAACGAACCCGTTGGATCCACCTCCACGATTGTCGCCCAATTCTTCCGCGTCAGCGACCTGCGCCCAAGCCGCGAAACCGCCGTCTGCCTGATGGCAGGATTGATCTCCGATACCCTCAAACTCTCGTCCCCCACCACGACCGAAACCGACCGCCGCCTGCTACCATGGCTCGCCGAAATCGCCGGTCTGGATATCGATGAATTCACCCGCGGATTTTTCGAAGCAGGATCGATCCTCCGCGAATTACCGCCAGCAGCCGTGATCGGCACCGACCGCAAAGAATACGTGGAAGCCGGATGGCGCGTGAGCATCTCACAAATCGAAGAACTCGGACTAGAGACGTTCGATGAACGAGAAAAAGAACTGCAAGAAGCCTTGGCATCGCTGCGGACCGAGCGCACGCTGGACTTCGCCTGCCTCCTCGTGACCGATATCACTCGCCACCGCAGCCTGCTCCTCACCGAAGGCGACCAACGCATCACCGACGCCCTCAACTACCCGCGCCTCCGTAAGGGAATCTTCGACCTCGAAGGCGTCGTCTCACGCAAAAAACAATTTTTCCCCTACCTGAGCAACCACCTCGCCAATATCTCCCGCGAAGCGATGTGACCCGCGGCAGACCGGCACTGTGTCAGAGCCAGCATCAGCCCTCACACAGCGCCAACATCAGCCCTCACGAAACAACGGCCCTGGCCCTCTCTGCTTTCAGTATTAAGGCGTAGCAAATTCCACTTCGAGTTCATCGAGCGTCCGGGCAATGGGATCGACGACGGGGGAAGCCGGCGGGGGCTTGGGATGATCGAGCATCTCAAAATACCGTTCAAATGTACCGCTGAGTTGGTCACGCTGAGTGGCTTCGTACCAGTTGAGCAAGTCGGTGGTATTTTCGGCGATGGCCAAGACTTCGGTACGGCGCGCGGCCAATTCGTCGCATGAACCGGCCAATCCTTTGATTTTTCCGAGGCTGAGGCGGCCGAGGATCCTTTGATATTCTTGGATGATGGGACGGTGCAGGGGAAACGCCCGCAGCAGCAAAGTAGAGAGGGCAGCTTGGTTGGCTTTGAGCACTTCAGCGCGGCGAGGCAAGCTGGCGATGCGGGCCAGCTCGGTATGAGGGATCATTTCCTCTTCGGCGGGCGGCGGGTTTGCGGGAGGCGGGTCCGCGGGTGCCCCGGCGGCGGGAGCCGTGGCAGCCGCTGGGGAGGAAGGCTTTGCGGAAGCGGACCGTCCCGGAATCCAGTTTCGAAGCCACTGCCCGACGGGTGAAGGAGCGGTGGTGCTACCGCCCGGGCGGTAGCGCACGATCAGGGCTTGAGCGAGCAGAGCGTCCGTATCCGCGGCGGACATCGGTTCCAGAAGATCCGGAGCCGCGAGGCTCGCGGCCTGCAGGGCCCACCATTTTTCCAGACTGTGCCTGGAGAGGGCCAACCCCGGAAAAGTCCGGACCAGCAAATTTTGCCAGCTCCCCTCCCGGCCCGGAGCCGCCTCCAAAAACCGGCGAAACCGCTCCGGACCCTCTGGCTGCTCCAGCAACGCCATCACCAGACAACACGCCGACGAAGCAAAAATCTCCCTCGCCCCAGCATCCAGCGTGGCCGGCTGCACCGTCAAAATATCATCCACCGTCATAATCTGACGGCTGCCAAAAAGCGTGGCAAACCGGGCGCTCGGCCGACCGGCCCGCACATGGTCCAGCGCTTCCATCACCCCGGTCTCCAGCCACGCCGGCAACATCTCGCCTCGCGAGGGCGCAGCCTCCCCCGGAGCCATCCGGATCATCCTCTCCACAAGCAAAACCCGGATCATTTCGCGCCGGAAATCGTCAGAACGCACCAGCGCGGCCCGAGCCAGCACCACCCCAAGCACCGGCTGGGGCACGCCGTCCACCCGGTAAAGCCGCGGATGCACCGCCGGCTGCGCATCACCGCGAAGCCACAGATGAATGACAATCGACCGCCCAGGCTCGCGCGGCACCGGCTCGCCAGCCTCTGCCCCCTCCCCTCGCCGCTCCTGACGGTCAAGAAAACGCGACACTTCCTCACGCAATTCCTCAGCCGCCGCCACCACCACACTCCGATCCGACCGCTCCGACCCGTGCACCAAAAAGGCTCCGCTGCTGCTCAAAGTCTCGGCCCCAGCCGGCTTGCGATCGACACGCGGCACGGTCGTTTCACCCGCCGACGCCGCAGGCCCTGTCGTTCTAGCTGGCGCAGCCGACACCGCTGGCACCGCTGGCACCGCTGTTTCGGCGGCCACGACCACGGCCGTCGCCATCGACAATGCGAACAACGCCGAAAATGCCGACAGCCACGGGTGCCGTCGACCTGCGAGCCAGCATGGGAAAACCCCCTTCATCGTGCGCAAGTCTACACCATCTGCGGCCATGTGCCCGCAAAAGTATCGATTCCACGTTTTCGCACCGCGAAACCCTCGGGAAATGCTAGGGTGGTTCGAGCATGGGAAGGATTAGCGAAGAAACGATTCAGCAGGTTATCGCCGCGAGCGACATCGTGGCGGTGGTGCAGTCGTATTTTCCGCTCAAGAAGGCGGGATCTGCCTACAAAGCGGTGTGTCCGTTTCACAGTGAGCGCACTCCGAGTTTTCAGATCAATCCGGGCCGGCAGATTTTCAAGTGTTTCGGCTGCGGGGCGGGCGGCGGGGTGGTGAAATTTGTAGAATTGTACGAGCACGTCAGTTTCCCTGATGCGGTCCGCCGACTGGCGGAGCGCGCGGGCCTGCCGATTACCGAGACCGAAGACTCGGCTGAGGAACTGGGCGCTTTCCGCCAGCGCAAGGAGTTGTTGCATCTCCATCGGGAAATCAGCGAATGGTTTCACCAATTGTTGTTGTCCGACCCGCAGGCAGAACCCGCCCGACGCTACTGGAGGAGCCGGGGATTTGATGGCGAGGCCGCGCGGCGATGGAAAATTGGATTTGCCCCACCCGATCCCGTTCGCCTGCTGAAATGGGCACGTGAAATGCCGTTTCGCGATGAATTACTGGCCGAAGGAGGGTTCATGATATTTGTGGACGACGATGGCCGGCGACGCCGGGAGCCATGGTTCCGGTTTGCCGGGCGCCTGATGTTTCCGATTGCCAATGAACAAGGCGAAGTCATCGCTTTTAGCGGACGGCTGCTCGACCCCGAGGCTCAGGGCGCCAAATACCTGAACTCACCTGAGACGCCGTTGTTCAACAAGTCGCGCGTTATCTTCGGACTGGACCGCGCGCGACGCGCCATCACCCGGGAAAAACGCTCCATCATTTGCGAAGGCCAGCTCGACCTCATCACCTGCGTTGAAGCCGGTATCGAGGCCATGGTGGCGCCGCTGGGAACCGCCTTCACCGAGCATCATGCCCGCCGCCTGCACCAGCTGGCGGATGAAACGGTACTGTGTTTTGATGCGGACAATGCCGGCGTGAAAGCGGCCGGCCGCGCATTCGCCATTCTGGCGCGGACGGGCATTCATGTCCGCGTGGCCGAGCTACCGCCCGGCGACGACCCTGACACGATGGTCCGCCGCGATGGAGGGCAGGCTTTTCGCGACCTTATCGCAGCGGCTCCTGGGTTTTTCGACTTCCAGCTCACTCATCTGACCCGGACCACCGACCTCAGTCAGGTCCGGGAGCGTCTACGCGTCGCTGGGGAACTCGCCACCGGCATCGCCTGCCTGACCGAAAAAGCGGCGCAAGAGGATGCCATCAACCGCACGGCCACCCGCCTCGCCGTCCCCACCGACGACGTGCGCAAACTCGTCATTCGCGCCGCCCGCGAGGCCGGACGGGAACGAAAATACGAAGAATCCACCGAAGCCCGGGCCCGGGCGCCCCAGTCCGCCACCGGCGACACCCCGGCCGTCGATGACACCCCGGTTCTGCCCGCCAATCCCGCCATCGTCGCCCTCTGCCGCCTGCTCCTGACCGACGACGAATCACGCGCCTGGCTGCGCGGCTGCGAAACCGATTGGTGGTCGCACATCGCCGGAACCGAGTTTCTGCAACGCCTCTGGAAAGAAGCAGACTTCGCCACCGATAACCCATCCGCCGCCGCGCTTTTCTTCGCTTCCCTCTCGACCCGAGAAAGCGAAGCCGCCCACACCCTGCTCGCCGACCCCTCCCCTACCGGCAACTTGGCCGCCGCCCGGGCCGCCTTCTACCACCTGAAAGCTCAGTGGCTGCGCGGCCAGATCGACCAGTTGCAAGCCCGCCTGCGCAGCCGCGAAACCGAACCTCAGGACCAGCTGGTGCTGGCCGCTGAAATCGCCGCCCTGACTCGCCTCGCCCGAGAAGCCGCGCAAATGGCCCGACTCCCCGCCAGCGTGGCCCCGTTCTGATCACTGCCACGAATTTTTCCCCAAAAAGGCACTCGTTCGTTAAGCCTGAATGGCTTCTATCTCACAAAAAAGGCACTTCCCCCCATCAAAAGGCGCGGCCAGCGCCAGATCACAAGCAGGTAAAGCCCACCCAAAAATCTGTTGCTCATGGCGCGTTGACGCTTACCAAAGTACTATCAACCCGAGGCAGCCTGTTCCCCCGGCAGCCGACCCCCATACCTGCCATGCTGGACACTTCAACGAGCGAGCTTTCCCTCAAACGGAAGCGCGGCCGTCCCCGCAAGCATACGCCGTCCACCGACTGCGCCGCTGCCCCTGTTGCTTCAGCCTCCCCGGAAGAATATGATTCCATCGATCATCCGGAAATTCAGGCCCGCCTCCGTACCCTGATCCGTCTGGCAAAGGAACAAGATTACCTGACCTACGACGACTTGAACGAGGCCCTGCCCATGGATTGCCTCAATCCTGATCTGATCGAACAGGTGTTCGACCGCCTGCAGGCCATGGAATTCACGGTCATCGATCAGGCAGAAGTCGAAAAATACAAAGACTTGCGCCGCGCCCGCCGCCCGACCATCGAAAACATCGAGCCCGAAGAACGCGCCCGCAAAGCCGCCGATACCCGACTGGATGTACTCGACGACCCGGTGCGCCAGTACCTCAAACAAATGGGGCAGGTGCCGCTGCTGACCCGAGAACAGGAAGTCGAAATCTCAAAACGCATCGAAATCGCCGAAGACAACGTCGAAAGAATCGTTCACAGCTTCGGTTTCACCGCCGATGCCTACGTCGATCTCATCGAAAACCTACATCAAGGCAACGAACGCATCGACCGCGTCGTCATCGACAAACAAATTCAAAATCGCGAACGTTACACTCGCGCCCTCCCGAAAATCGCGGCCGACATCCGCCAGCGACAGTCGGAAATCACAAGTTTCCATCACCACTCCCAAAAGACCAACGCGCCGCTCAACGAGTCGCCTGATCAGACGGCCAATACCGCAGACGCCGCCAACAGCGCCAACGCAGCCGCTCTGGCCTCGCTGGACAAGACGTATCGTAAACTTTACTTCAAACAAAAAGTAATCGAAGACATGGCGGAACTCACCAGCCGCCATCTGGATGAACTGAAGCTCATCGAAACCGGAGCCGCCCCGGCCTCATCCGTGCCATTTATCTGCCGCGTCTGGCACGAACCAGAAGGATTTCGCGCCGCCTGCACCGAATTGCAAAAATCGTTGAGGGCAGCGAACAAAGCGAAAACAGAAATGGTCGAAGCCAACCTCCGGCTCGTCATTTCCATCGCCAAAAAATATACAAATCGCGGACTGTCATTCCTCGACCTCATCCAAGAAGGAAACATGGGGTTGATGAAGGCGGTCGAAAAATTTGAATACCGCCGCGGGTACAAGTTTTCCACCTATGCCACGTGGTGGATCCGCCAGGCCATCACGCGCTCGATCGCAGATCAGGCGCGAACCATCCGCATCCCGGTCCACATGATCGAGACGATCAACAAGTTGATGCGGGTACAAAAACAACTGGTGCAGGAATTCGGACGCGAACCGACCGCCGATGAGATTGCCGACGAAGTCCATCTCCCCGTCGAACGCGTCAATGCCGTCCTGCGCATGGCCCAACAACCGATTTCCCTCGAAGCCCCCGTCGGTGATGGCGAGGATGCTCATTTCGGCGATTTCCTCGAAGACAAGGGCGCCGAAAGCCCAGTGGAAATGACCGGATTTCACCTGCTCAAGGACAAAATCAAAGATGTCCTCGATACCCTGAGCGATCGCGAACGCCAAGTCCTCGAACAGCGTTTCGGATTGGTCGACGGCTACAGCCGTACTCTCGAGGAAGTCGGCAAACAGTTTCAAGTCACTCGCGAACGCATCCGGCAAATCGAGGCCAAGGCCCTGCGCAAAATGCGTCACCCCACCCGCATCCGCCATCTCGAAGGATTCCTCGAAGTGACCTCCGGGTAGTCGCACTCCAGCCACTCTCCCCCCTCCCCCCTCACAGCCGCCCGCGGATAGTGGCGTCAGAGGTCCGTTAATCCTTAAAGCGGGGAGGACATGGACACGGGATCGAAATCCCATCGTACAATTTGCCCTCTTCGGGAAGTTAACTTCCCGACGAGAGGCCGGCGGCCCCGTCGCCCGCACGCACCGGGAAAAACTTCTCGAGGGTCCGCGCCGAGGGGGCGCGAGTCAGCAGACTGCCGACGACCATCCAGAAGACGGATCCCAAGCACAAAAACATGACGGGCATGTAACCGTGGATGGTGACATTGACCGGGGTGCGCAGAAAGAGGTCGCCCAGTGCGGGGAAAATGCGAGCCGGCGGCTGACCCCGGGCCGGGGCCAGATCATCAGAATACACCTGCAGCCACCACAAAAACGCCATGCCGGCGATGACCCAGAGCACGGCGGCGAGGGCCCCCCATTTGTTGCTTCGCCTCCAGAAAAGGGCCGCCAACATGATCGGCGCCATCGCAGAAAATCCGGAAAATCCGAAACGGATGGCTAGGTCAAAAATCGATTTTTGCCCGTACAGGGTGAGGGCGAGCACGTAGCTGACGACGGCGATGACGATGACGAAGGCCCGGCCCATCCAGACTTGGACTTTTTCACCGTATTTTTTGGCCCCCCCGTAATGAGCGAAGACGTCCTGACTGAACATGGTGCTCAGGGCCATGATTTGGGAGTCAGTGGCCATGACACAGGCCATGATGGCCGCACCGAGAATGCCCGAGATGATGACGTCGGTATTAGCGCTGAGCATGCGGAGCAGGACATCGTCGGACTCACCCGGACGCAGCCCGGGGAACTGCTGGGCAGCCACGATACCCATGAAGACGCTGGGCAGCCAGATCAGGAGGATGCAGATCGGGTACCAGACAACGGTACGCTTGAAGGAGGTCACTTTTTCCGCAGTCAGGCACATGATCGCCATGTGCGGGAACATCATGGAGGAGAGGGGAATAAAGGCATAACTGAAAAACTCCTGAGGAGTGATCCGGGCCCGGGTGAGCAGGGCCGAGTCCTTCGGATCCGCGGCAATTTCAGCAATGATGCGGTCGAACCCGCCGAGGTTTCGCGAAATAAGAAAAAACGCGATGCCTCCGAAGAGGAGGAACAGCACGGTTTGAAAGGCGTTGACCCAAGCCACTCCGCGCATACCCCCAAAAAAAACGTAGAGCATGACGACGACCGCGACGATGGCGCCACCGAGCCAATACGGCACCAGTCCCCCGCTCAATTCCTCCAGGGTATGACCGCCGCCCATCATTCCAATGACGACGTACGGGATCATCATCAACGCGGTCAGGGCGAAGATGAGCGTGCCGATGGCGTCGCATTCCCATCGATCCCGGAAATATTGCACCTGGGTCATGTACCCGTGGCGCTTGCCCAACGCCCAGAGGCGGGTCCCGATCAGGAAGATGGTCAGAGGAATGATCAGGCCCGAGGATGAAGCCATCAGGCCGTACACACCGATGCCGCGCTGGTAGGCCATTCCGGAGCTGCCCAAGATGGCAAAGGCCGTCATGTTGGTGCCAAACACCGTGAGCAGGAAAATCCAGGGCCCAAGCGACCGGCTGGCCAGGAAAAAATCCTCCCGGGAGCCGGTGCCGCGGCGGAAGGCAAAGAGGCCGACGTAGAGGACGATGGCGAGATAAACAAAAACGACGATGGCTGGGATCATGGCAGATCAGGATTTCGGGGGTTGTTCGTCTTCGAGATGCTCCGGCCAGCAGAAACGGACGAGCAAGGCCATGGTCAGGGCGGCCAGCAGCGAATAGCCGAGATGGTAGGTGAGCCCGGGCGGCAGCAGACCAAAGAGCAGCGGGGTGGTCCGCTCCCAATTCCAGAAGTCCTGGTGCAGGGCGAAAACGATCAGGACCCAGAGGGCCATGAGCCAATGACGGGATTTCATGTCAGGATGGGTTTGATGCGAAGCGCAGGCGAGTGAATCCAATACATTTACAACTCAGGCGCCGGGAGGGGCGATGGTAAAGTCGGATCGTTCACCTAGCGTCATCTCTGGCCCACCCTTATTCTCCCCCACCTCCCGGGCCAACCAGAAGCCACGGGCGATTTGGCATTGTCGGCGCGCCCTCACTGGGTCCTCGGCCCGCCCTATTCTTTTCGGAGTGCTTAAGGTTGACTAAAGGTTCGCACGCGTGCGGATTAGACCTGTTTCCTGCTATGAATTTTGTCTGTGTCCTCATCCTCTCCGGAGCCGCCTTTGCGGGGCTGACCGGCTGCGCTGTCACTTCCACTTTAGTGGGGGACGACATGAAACTGCCTGCGGAGTGGAAAAACGCGGGAAACTTTCCGGTCGCCTCGCCGGACCGCGATTTGTCGCGCTGGTGGGCGCATTTCAATGATCCAACACTGAACCATTTGATCGCAGGGGTCTTAGAGGACAATCCGGATGCTCAAACGGCGGTGTCGCGGGTGCGCGAATCTCGCGCGAACCGCGCTGTTCAGAGGGCGGCGCTTTTCCCGAGTCTCGACGGCGGGGTCTCCGGAAATGCCCGGCGGAGCCGGACCGACAGTGCTGGCACGACGAGCTCGGATGCCTATTCGGCCCGGTTGGACGCGTCTTGGGAAGTGGACATTTTCGGTGGCAACCGAAGTGCGGTCGAGGCCGCAACCGCCTCACTGGGAGCCGCCAGCGAGGAATTAAACTCAGTGCATGCCTCGCTCGCCGCGGAAGTCGCCGCCACCTACACCTCCCTCCGCGCCAACGAAGCCAAGCTCGCGGTGCTGAAACAAAACATCACCTCTCGCGAAGAAACCGCCCAACTCGCGGCTTGGCGACTCAAAGCCGGCGAGGCCGACTCGCTCGAAGCCACCCAGGCGCAAAGCAGCCTCGAATCTGCCCGCGCGGGTCTGCCGGCGCTCGAACAGGCCATTGGCCAGGGAAAAAACGACCTAGCGCTGCTCGCTGGGCAGACCCCAGGAACCTTGGACACATGGCTGGCCCGCAGCCACGGCGTTCCGATCCCGCCGTCGAGCCTCGCCGTAGGCATCCCCGCCGATGTCCTGCGGCAGCGGCCAGACGTGCGCGCAGCGGGCTATCAGGTACTGGCCGCCGCGGCCTCAACCCGAGCCACGGAAGCTACCCAATATCCGTCGCTCAATCTCTCCGGATCCCTAGGGATCGATACCCTCTCCAGCAGCAGGCTGTTTGATCCGGAGAGTGCTGCCGCCAGCATCGCCTCCAGCATCGCTTCGCCGATCTTTAACGCCGGCCGAATCAAAGCCAACATCGAGGCCACCCGCGCCCGCGAGGAACAGGCCGTGCTTAACTACCGGAAAGCGGTGCTCACAGCGCTTTCCGACACCGAGAACGCGCTCATCGCGTGCCGACGCTCCGCGGAACGCCTCACCACCTTGGAAAAGGCCACCCAGCTCGCACGCGAAGCGGATGAAATCGCACGCCAGCGATATGAGGCCGGCGAAATCGACTTCCTCGACGTACTTGATTCCCAACGCACGCTGCTGTCGCTGGAGGATAGTCTGCTTTCCACCCGCACCGACCGCACCACCGCCTACATCCGCCTCTATCAAGCACTCGGCGGCGGCTGGTCCTCCGGTTCCTAATCCCCCATTCCCGAGCCCCCGCTCCGATTTATTTTCCTTTTCATGAAGCCGCACGAATCATCAGACGATCTCGCCGCCATCGTCGCCAGTGGCGCCTCGCGCCCGGCGAGAAAATGGCTCTTTATCACCATCGGCACGGCCCTCATCGGCACGGGCGGTTGGTATTTTATGTCGCGGAACAAACAGACGGAGCTGAAGGACGACTATGTGACGCAGGAGGCCAAAACCGGCCGTATCTCCCTCATCGTCACCGCCGCCGGCAATCTCGCGCCCACCAACCAGATCATCGTCGGTAGCGAACTATCCGGCACAGCCGAAGAAGTCTTGGTCGATACCAACGATCAAGTAAAACAAGGCCAGACCCTCGCCCGACTCGACACCGCAAAACTCGACCAGCAGACCCAGCGCAGCCGCGCGGCCTTTCTCTCTGCCAAGGCCAGAGTCAGCCAGGCGGAAGCCACGCTCGCGGAAAGCCGGGCCGCGCTCGCCCGTCAGGAGGAACTGCACAAGCTCAGCGGCGGCAAAACCCCGTCGCAGGCCACCATGGAAACATCGCGAGCCACCGTTTCCCGATCAGAAGCGGATTTAGAAAGCGCCAAAGCCACCGTCGCCGGTGCAGAGGCAGAAGTGAAAGCATTCGAGAGCGATATCGAAAAAACCATCATCCGCTCGCCGGTCGATGGCATCGTGCTCGCACGCTCCATCGAGGTCGGCCAGACGGTCGCCGCCTCATTCACCGCGCCCACGCTTTTCACTATCGCCGAGGATTTGAAAAAAATGGAGCTCCTCGTGAATGTGTCCGAGGCCGACATCGGCCGGATCGAAGCCGGACAAACCGCAACCTTCACCGTCGACGCCTGGCCGTCGCGCAGTTACACCGCCAAGGTCAAAAAGGTGGCATTTGGCGCCGTCGGTACCGGCAGCACCGCCTCGTCAAGCAGCTCCAACGCGTCAACCAGCTCAGTCGTGACCTACAGCACCGAGCTGGAGGTCACCAATGAAGACCTCTCGCTCCGCCCCGGCATGACCGCGACCGTGGACATCGCCATCGTCGACAAAAAAGACATCCTCACCGTGCCCAATTCCACCCTCCGCTTCGATCCGGTCGCCGCTAAGGCGATTGGCAAGCCGGACGCTACCAAAAGAACGCTGGTCCAAAGCCTCTCGCCCGGCGGTGGCCGTCGCTGGCGCGGCGCCCCGCCGCCGAAAGCGGGATCATCAGATTCCACCCCCAAAGTCTGGACCCTCAAGAATGGCGAACCCTCGGAGATTCTCGTCACCACCGGTATCACCGACGGTCGTGTCACCGAAATCGTCGGCGGAGACCTCACCGCGGGCACCCCGCTCATCATCAGCATCAAGCCACCCAAGACCGAATGAACCCGGATCAGCTCATCCAGCTTCAGGGGATCACCAAGCGCTACGGGACAGGCGACGCCGCATTCCTCGCCCTGCGCGGAGTCGATCTGACCATCCATCGCGGCGAATTCGTCGCGGTCATGGGTCCCAGCGGCTCCGGGAAATCGACTCTGATGAATCTTC
Source organism: uncultured bacterium (assembly GCA_903954065.1). GTDB lineage: Bacteria > Verrucomicrobiota > Verrucomicrobiia > Verrucomicrobiales > V1-33 > CAJBME01. The sequence continues at coordinate 15,968 of CAJBME010000234.1, read as the reverse complement.
TGGGATGTCTCGACACCCCGACCTCCGGCTCTTACCGATTCAAAGGCATCGCGGTCGAAGACCTCAACAAGGACCAGCGTTCGTTGCTCCGACGGCACGCGCTGGGATTCATTTTCCAAGGATTTAACCTGCTCGCGCGCACCTCGGCGCTGGAAAATGTCGAACTACCTTTACTTTATCGCGGATATACAAGGAAACAACGCCACGCCATGGCCCGCGAAGCGCTGGCCCAAGTCCACCTCTCGGACAAGGAACGCAACTCTCCAGCCGAGCTCTCTGGCGGCCAGCAGCAGCGCGTCGCGATCGCCCGCGCCATCGTCACCCAACCCGACACGCTCTTTGCCGACGAACCAACGGGCAACCTCGATTCAAAGACGACCGTCGAGATCATGGACCTGCTTCGCACACTCAATACGGAGCGCGGTATCTCCATCATCATGGTCACCCATGAAGATGAGGTCGCCAACTGCGCCCAACGCATCATCAGCGTCCGCGACGGATTGATTTCAAACGACGTCAGCACCCGCAAAAATTTCCCGTCATGATCATCAACGCGCTCCTCATCGCCATCCGGGAAATCCGCCGCAACCTGATGCGCTCGTTCCTCACGGTCATCGGCATCGTCATCGGCGTGGCCGCCGTCGTGACCATGGTCACCCTCGGCCGAGGCGCCACCGAGACAGTCAAACAACAGATTTCCAAAATGGGCAACAACCTGCTCATCCTGCGCCCGGGTCAGGGGTGGGGCTGGGGCGGTTCGCCGCTCTTCAGCCTAGACGATGTCGATGCCGTCCGCGATCAAGTGCCAGGCATCGCGTCCGTCGCACCGTTCATTTCTAACAACGCCACCGTTGTCTATCAGGACGAAAGCCGCACCTACGACGTCCAAGGCACCACCGAGAACTACTTCAATATCGCCAATTGGAAGCTCTCACTCGGACGGTTTTTCACCGACGCGGAACTCGCGGAATCCGCTCCCGTCTGCGTGATCGGAGAAACCATCCGCAAACAACTTTTCGGCGAGGGCGTAGACCCGGTCGGTAGCAAGATCCGCGTAAAAAACATGACACTGGAGGTCATCGGCGTCACCGCAGTAAAGGGACAAGGCGGCTTTGGCGACGACATGGACGATAATATGATGACGCCGTACACCACCATCATCCATCGACTCTCGGGACGCCAAGGTGGAAAAGCCTTCAACCAAGTCATGATCTCCGGCCAACAGGGCTACCCCACCGCCCATATCGTGGCGGACGTCGCCGCCCTCATGCGAGAACGCCGCAAAATCACCGCGAACGAAGAAGACGACTTCAACGTCTTCGACTCGCAACAACTCGCCGAAGTGATCAGCTCCAGCACGAAGGTCATGACGTCGCTATTGGGCGCGGTCGCAGGGGTCAGCCTGCTCGTCGGAGGCATCGGCATCATGAATATCATGCTCGTCTCCGTCACCGAACGAACCCGCGAGATCGGGATCCGCCTCGCCATCGGAGCGCGGGCCCGCGAAGTACTGCTCCAGTTTCTCGTCGAGGCAGTCACCCTCTCCTGCATCGGCGGCGTGACCGGCATCGCCCTCGCCTACGGCCTGTGCGATACGCTGGCCAGCGTGGTCGGAGCCCCCTTCTTGTTCGATCCAAAAATCAACATCATCGCCTTTGCCTTCTCGGCAGCCATCGGCATCCTCTTCGGATTCATGCCCGCTCGCCGCGCCGCCAGCCTCGACCCCATCGACGCCCTCAGACATGAATGAGGAAAGGATCGCGGTTTGATGGATGGGCGTCCACCTCACCGCCACCAATCAGGACTTGAGCCGTCACTTCTTCCAGTCGACCTGGAAAAATGGGGCCAGTGTGCAAATCTTGACAAAATGAGCCTTCAGGCTGCCGCTTCCCAAGCCTCCTTGAGGAACACCCGCGAAAGGAAATCCGATGGCTACTAGGAAAACCACCACCCTCCAGGTTCCAACCGAACCCGCCGACAGCACCGTCCACCTCGACCTCACTAGAGCCCAGCGCGTCTCGATGCCCAACCTCAAACTCTCGACCGAGACCATCTCGTTGCGCATGCCCGCCGCGCTGTTGGAGACTATCAAGATCGAGGCCAACAAGCGCGACGTGCCCTATCAGTCCCTCATCAAAATGACCCTCGCCGATCAATTCCGGCCTCCAGTGGGTTCATAGGCGCGCCCCCGCGCTTCTATCCGGCCGTCCCTGCTATGGGATGGGCAAGGTTTAGACTGCGGAATGATGAATAGGAGACACCCACATTTTTCAAGATTGGCCGTCGAATTGGCGGGCATCTCACATGTGTCTGCATTTGAAAGTCGATAAAAAACAAAATCCGACCGACCACCGATTCAAATCCCCAGCTCCAACTGACCAGGTTCCCGGCGCTTCGGATTCGAGGGGATGCGGCCGAACGTGGTTTTGGCTTTGGCGGCAACAAGTGGGTTCCACTTGTCCGGCTGCTCAGAGGGTCTGTTTGAGGACAATGACAATAAACTGGCCGACGACCCGCTTCGGGGCTCTGGAGAGTGTGGCCAAAATGGCAACCGGGATGGGCAAAACGACCACCGGGACGCCCTCGGTATCACGCCGCCCCACTGAAGGACATCCCCGGAATGCCCTGCGCCCCCCCTGTCTAGCGACAATTAAAAATCTCAGCCACTGTCTGGAGAAACTCGCCGACCGCAGCTTCACCACAGACCAGATCCATACCCTCCTCCCGGAAAACTGGAAACCTCCGATAGCCTGAACTCGGGTTCCACTCACCCACGCCGATCCCGGCTGGCTGTGACCACGCCCACTCTCCCACCCTTCCTTCGTCTCCACTCAGCTGCGTCTTCATGTCGGCCACACTCCACGGCCGCCTTGTCACCAGCTAGACGCAGTTGCTGAGGGGCTTACGGACAAGAAAGGCGGTCTCTTCGTTGCAAAAGTCCAGGTGGCCCCCAAAGGCGGTAGTGATGACTGGCAGGCCGATAGCCAGCGCATGGGCAATGTTCAAACCAAACCCCTCTGCCCGTTGCAGGCTCAAAAAGATGTCAGCGCTCTCGTACAGACCGCACAACGCGTCTTTATCAATGAAGGCGTTGTGCAGGATGATCCGTTGGTCGCTTCCGCAGCATTGGCGCAGGTGCTCCTCCTCCCCGCTGCTCAGATGATGCGCCTTGATGACTAGACGCACGTCTTGGCGCTCCGCAAACGCGCGCTGAAAAACCCTGATTGACGCCTCGGGGTTCTTGCGGGCGAGCCTGCTCTAGGCGTCAAACACAAAAAACACGACCAAGGTTCCAGCATTGGCTGTTCTCGGTGGGCTCAGCACGGCAGACCTGATTTCATCAGGCACAGCATGGGGTACGATGTGGACCGGAGCCCCGCAGGGCTCAAACACCTCCTTGCAGAATCGGCTGGGCACCCAGATTTCATGCATGCGCGGGGCAAGTTGCAGAAACTCCGGCGGCAGGTCGTTGACAGCCTCATACGCCCAGTAGGCCACGTGGCGCGCACATCCAAACTCGCCGCTGTGCCAGATTCGCGAGGCTTCTTGCCTCTGCGGGTGCCAGTGATGGTAATAAATCTGCTCGGGGCAATTCAGCCCGTCTTCATTGGGAAGATGGCCCTCCCATCTCCGGTGCTCAACTTCCAATCCCAAAGACCTCATGGCCTGTATGTTCATGAGCGCAGCCTGCCCCAAGCCGCACTCGGTCGAGTATGCATAGGCAACAATGTCAGGCCTTTTCTTATTCATGTCCAACCGGTGGATGTTCAACACGCAATTGCCCATGGTAGCCGCCAACCGATGACAATCGCATGTGCATGCCTCGCTTCATCCTGTGTTCAGGAGGCAAGCACCTCTGCCTGCTTAGGGTGTCCCGCGTCGTGTTTTTGTGTGGGACACTCGTGGTTGATGCACGGTGCCCCGTCCGCGGATGCGGGGTGGCCTTTCTGCCGCGAGATTATTTTTTGGGCCAGCTCAGCCTGTTCGAGACTAAGAAACGAACGAACGCCGCCAACAAAATAGCTTCCGATGGCGGAGGCGACCTGCCGCCATGAAATCATGTCCATGCATTTTGGCAGGCTGCCCTGGCGTTCGTCGTCGGGGTGCGGGGTGCTTTCATGGACTGGGTGCTCGCAGAGGGAGGAGTCCTGTTCGCAACCGTCGTGTCGGGCGACGGTGCGCGACTTCCAGCAGCCCCATGGGTGCAGCACGGAAGGGCGCCGATGGTGTGAAGGTATTGATGTCCTGGGTATTCCTCCCAATGGGCTGGTTCGCGTCCCCCCGCGACCACCACGCACGGGCGCAGTCCGGGCTTTTCCGGGGGGAACGGAACTGCAGCCGCCAAATGCATGAGGCTGGTGACCCCGCAGGTCACTCCCTGGCTATGGTAGGTCAGGCGGATTAGCTGGCGGACCGAGGTTTCCCCCCTCAGATCAAGCACCCCCTTGAGTGCTGGATGACAATGGTCCTTTTCTCCCACCTGGACGAACAATATTCGCCCCTTGAAGTAATCGACCACTCGTTGCCATCGCGCCGCACTCCACCATTTGTTGGTAAAATCGTGCTTTCCTCCTGAAACGATGAGCCAGAACGGCAGGTCAGTCCCGGCCAGCTCCCAGATCCGAGAGCCCCAGCTCCGTTCCTCCTCCCCGAGCACGATGTGGCCGTGGAAATGCCGGGGCTTGATGTGGACGTCCAGTCCCTGGGCCAGGTGCTGGGTGAAGGCGTGAATGTAGTGGTAGGGAGCGGTGTTGGATTCGTGGATCAGGGGGCAATCACACTGGAACACAGTGACCCCTGGGTCGTCGGCGGACACAGGGGAAACGAAGGGGTTGTTTTCCCATACGTCAGGAAAGCAAGTGTCCACCCCGGTTTCAAAGCGGCCTGGGCACGCTTCGTGAAGCTCGCGGAGTGAGGCGGTCAACGTTATCACGTCCCCGAGCGACAGATGGTTCCGAAGCACGATGCGGCGGGGTTCCGTTGGACCGTCCATATTCGGTGGATTCGATGCGCTGAGCGGTTACGAGGTTGGATGCGCCAGCAGTCTCTCTAAAAACGAGCTGAACGCCTCTGCGAATTCCTGCCATGAGGCAACCTCGGGGAAAGCCGGGCTGTGGCTTGGGTTTCCCACGGCCCCAAGCCTTAAACAAAGCTCCTCCATGGTCAAGACTCTGACCAAGTTGGGGGACGAAAACTTCCAACCAGGATCCAGGTAGTCACACCCGCCCACAACGACGGGCCTTCCGGTTGCCAGCATGTCCGCGATCAGACAGCTTCCGGTGACGGCTCCGCCGCCTTCCGACCAGGTCCACAAGGCGTTGCATGCCTTCATCCAGTCGTGGAGGTCGTCGGGGGTCTGAAAGGCTGTGTCCACCTTAAGGAGATGGGGATATGACTTGGCCAGCCCCTCCAGTTCCCGCATTTCTGACCTCTTTGTCTTTTCGTGGCGCGGCAGGTGGAGCCACAACAGGGCGTTCTGGGCCGCCGCCATTGGCAGAAGCCTGGCCAGACAGGGAAGGAGCTGGCGTTCGGGCAGAAAAAATCCGCTCGTTCCATACACGATCTGGTCCTGCCGGAGGCCATACAAGCTTCGTGTTTCGACGCGGGACCGGCCCGTGGTGCCATACCAGCCAGGGTGGGCGTGGCCGAACTTACACTTGTGGGGCGCACTGTCCAGGAACTGACAGTCAAATGAAACTACAGCTGCGAAATCATCCGCTGCGGGTGCATAGTTGCCACCCGCATGCGAAAAGAACAGCTCGGGGAGCGACGCGTCCCCAGACTGCACCCCAAGGGGAGCGTCAGCATCAGCCCCTGGCTCGTGGTGGTAAATGAGGAGACCGCCATCGTAGCGGCGGACGGGCGTGCTGGTGGAAACAACCTCCCAGCCAATTGCGCGGAGCTGCGCCTCCAGTCGCAGCGCAAACTCGGAGACCTCGTTGAGCTGGCCGAGGCTTCGGCAGACCTGCACGATGCTTCCCCTCGTGGTGCTCGAACGGAGCGGGGCGGCGTTCACCGCCACAACGCGGGAATCCGTGCGCAGCAGCGGTTCCGGTGCCCTGACCTCCACAGACATTTGCTCAAAGTGCTCCCAGCTCCCGGTCCAAGTTCCATCCGGCTGGTAAAAGCAGCGGAAAGTCAGTCGGCCTTCGCCAGACACCTCCAGCACTGGCTGCCCGTCCAGTTCAGCCACCTTCCAATGCAGTTCGTTGTTCCCGCGCCCCGCGCCGATTTGTCCGTTCGGGAGGAATGAGATCATCCGCTCATCGTGATCGCGCCGCACATAGTTCCAGTAATGCGCCATGAGGTCGTGCTTGGCCTTCTCGGCGGTCTCCCCCGCAGGCGGCTGGGGCAGGCTCCCCAAGGGCTGGGCGTTCAATCTGGCGCGCAAGTCCGCGAGAAACCCCCTGCACAGGTCCTCGTGCCAGAAATCAGGGATCGCCTCATTTTCGCTGTCAAGCCTCCATTTGTCCATGTTGCGGTGCTGGAAGAGCCGTTCTGACGCGAAGTCATGCTGGCACATGACCAGCCCGCTGAGATTGTGGATGCCCCGGTCCGGCATGGCATATTCTTTGCCTAGTTTGCGCCAGGCCAGATGGAACGTGTCCTTGTCCCCGTGGATGTGTTGATAGTAAACGTCGGAGAACTCATTGTACAGGAGGCTCAGTTCCAACGCGTCAAGGTGCCTTCTCCGGTCCACGACCATCTGACCGCTTTCAAACTCAGGCTCGTCCCTGTAGGGTATCCCGGCCAACTCCCAGATGCTCCGCTCACGCTCTAATCGGCCATAATCAGGCCAAAAGATGGCCCCGGACCGTTGATACTCCATTGTGTTGAACAGGAAGGTTGGATCCTGCACTGGCACGTTGTCCGCATCAAGAAGAAGGACCTCCTCAAACTGACTGTGGCGGAGGGCGAAAGCCTTCAATTCGTATCCGTTAAGGGTCCTGCAGGGATGGCGGTGGCGGATGATCGTTGCGTCCACGCACACCGCCCCTTTTTCCCGCAGCCAAAGCTCCTGCTCAGGGGTGATCTCCTGTCCTCCCAAGTGCCAGACTTCGACCGGCAGAGAGCAGCCCCAGTGCCGTAGCATGTTGAGGCAGACCCAAAGGGAGGGGATATATTTTTGGCCCCCGCCGCAAATGAGGACGCCTTTCGAGGAGGCAGATAGAGCGGGCAGGGCTTGATTCATGAAAGGCATGAGCTTCCTCCCTTCTGGAAAAGTTGTTGCGGAACGGCGTGAAATGCGTTTTCGCCCCGCTGGTGAAATGCGGCCAGCGGGTCTCCGGGAGTGTCGGAGTCCGCCACAGCTAGGGTCCGCGCTATATGCGCGAAATTGCGGGGCTTAGTCGGCCGAGGTCCTGAGGGCGAAAGGCCGGTCTGAGCCGCATGCAGGCCCCAGGCGGCTCCAGCCTTGTGGGGCACTGCCGCGCGGACGGCAGAACACCGACTTGCGACCTTCAGTGGTTCGTCGGAGAAAGTTGAATGGCAGTTGGAAGGTAAAAGGACGGGCATGCGGGATGGCATCTCTGGGTGGACCGCAAGAAGCGTTTATCAGCCAACCGTTGCATTTCAAGCAGGATTCGACACATCTAAAAATCCGCCCGCACGGCGTTGCGGCCTGGAGCGAAAGCCAGCCAGAACGGCTGGATGCTCCCCGCGAGATCAGGGCAGATTCTGGCAGGAAACACACACCGGAATCGCCACGCCCAAAATCACGCAATGTGCCATGGCGTGTCCGCCTCACTGGTGTTTCCGGATGGCGGCAGTCCAGACAAGAATGTGGCGACCAATGTTTGATTAAATCCCGTGAAATCCCCGCTCCTCCTCGGCCACGTAGGCCGGGTCAAAAATATGCCAGTCAATAGGCGGCCCCAACCACGGCCGTGATTGCAGCATGCCTGACTTGTCATGCAGCAGAATCCCGTCCCCGGTGCCCTCCAAGCGCTCTGCAAAGAAGGCACCCATTACGGCGTCCCCCACCAGATTCACCTTATGGGTATGAAAAAGCTTACCACGCATAACCTGATAGAAGCGCTGCAGGTTGTGGTATTCACCCGTCATGAACCGAAACATGGAGAGCAGGTCCGGTTCGGCGCACCCGAGCACATGATTCTCACATCCTTCGCAGTCGAGCTTCATCAGGTCGATCTCACCGCCGCCGCAAAGTGCGTGTGCATCCGCCAAGGTCAGCACTTCAACGTCTGATTTTGTCTTGGCGTATCCGAATGGTGCGTCGGAGCCCGTGGCTGCGGGATGGTCGCCGGGCACCAGCATTGAACCTCCTTCCCATCCTCCTCCGGCTTCTGGCAGTCCAAGGAGGAGGCGGGGCCGGCAAGGCTGGTTTCTTGGAGTCGCCCCGCAATCGTCGTGATACAAATGCTGTGACGTCACCGCCTTGTGGTGGATGGTCACATTCTCCAGGTCGGCGGTTGCTGCCCGGCACTGCAGGAAGTAATGCTCAACTGGCTCGAAGGCGACAATGTGTGCTTCGGGGAAGTAACCCTGCATTTCGCGCGTCACCCTTCCAACGTTCGCGCCGATCTCGATTATTTTTCTGATCGGCGCGGCAGAGGTCTTGCTGATGTACCGTTGGATCGTTGAGAATTTGTAGCACTCGTTTCCCTCCATAGAGGAGTCCTGTCTAGCAGGCAAAGGGAGCTTGTTCAAGCGGCTTTCGTCGGCTGCTTGGAGCAGCATGCGGGAAGGGCCGCCGCAAATTCTTCTTGCACAAGAACAGGGTTTGGCTAACGAAAATCCCCTCATAGAAACACCCACCTTCATTCGGACATGGCCAGCCTCTCTCCCCAAACGTCGCCGTCCCCTTCGACTGTTCCTTCCGGGTCTCCTGGTCCCTCAGGATCACCGCCAAACCCCTCTTCTTCGCCGCCTCAGCCCTCCGGATCCTCCAGGCCTAGCTCCCGCACGAGCAGTGGAAGCAATAGCAACAGCTACAAATCTTCGATCATTCTCTCCTCGCTGAGCAGCAGATCGTCAGGCTCCTCCAGCAATTCCTCACGCAGTTCGCGGTCAAGTGCGTCGTCCAGTTCCAGCGCGTCAGATCCGACCAGCCTTGCGCTGAAACTCTCCCTGCGTGATGCCTCAGGCGTCCTCCACCGGAAGATCGCCCTCAACGGGTTGCCATCCCCCGATGAAAAGCCCCAGGCCAAACCTGAGACGGATGAGTCCACCGAGGAAACTTTCGTTGATGCGCTGACCCTTAATCTGCGTCACGACACCTCCGACATCTACATCCCACTCGTAGGCGACGAACTGGCCCTCGGGGTGAAGCGTTCCCTTTCGCAGGAGATTTGGACGGATGGACCCGGTTTCCCTGCCCAGGATGCCGTTGACCGTCCCTTCGGCCCATGTTGGACAACAGGGTTGGCAGCCAACGTGCGATTCAGTTGGTTGCAGAAGGGGACGGCGTCGCCGCCAATGAACCCACGCGATCCGGATTACGCAGTGGTAACCGATGAAAACGGCGCTACCCATAGGTTCGCTGTTGTATGGAACAAAGCCGGTATTATTCCCCCAGCGCAAAGCCAAGCACCGGGTTTTCTTCCATTACCTGACAACCAAAGCGAGCAAGAGGGCTTCCTGATGACGCTGGAAGCCTTCGCCGATCCCATGGAGCCCCTGAACAGGTCAAAGTGGACATACGTATTCCGTCGCAAGTTCGGCACCACCCTCCGATTTCAGGCATGCGCTCCATTTGGCGGATTAACACAACGGTCCTATCTGACCAATCCGGACACCCCGAGCAGCAGCGACGCGGTGATTGAAGCCTTTGCGCGGCTGACCCACGTCATTGACCGATATTCCGTTTCAACCGTTAATGCTCAAGGAGTTTTGGACACTGATGCCGCGCGGGTAATGCTAAGGTACGTTTACAACATCGGCAACAACGGGATCATACCGGATCAGATCGAGGCCAATGTAGCGGGTGACATTCGACTATTAGACATAACGCGCGATCCCAACAAGGGGGGGAAAATCACGGCCATCAAACTGAACGACCCAAGCCAACCGGGAGCGGCCCCTTGGGTTTATGATTATTCCTCCATTATACTGCCGGCAGCGGGTCCCAACGGGGCCTCCGGCACTTTATGGAGGTTGACCAAGGTGACCAGCCCGATGGGGAAAATCCGGGAATACACCTACGCCAATTCATCACAAGTTGATCTGGTTGCGGCAGCCGCCGAAAACAAGTCGCAGAACTACTACTTCTTGTGCGCTAATACCATTGCCTCCGGGGTCGGGCCAGAAAAAGCCATCTATACTTTCACCTATCAGGACGATCAATCCCGCCTGGAAGGTGTCAGGAATCCCTCCGGTGTGGTGCAGTGGCCAGTAGTGTGCGGGCTACCCAAGGTGGTCAAAGAGGTCCTGCTGCCACTAAACGGATGGAAGTCGCGCTTCGAGCCTGACTGGGAGACAAACATCAACCGCCGTCTGGGCTACCTTACCCTCGCCCAGGGTACCGCTCTGCGTGAGAACAAGGTAACGGACACGACAGGCCAGATTCGTACATGGAAGTTCAGTGTGCCTGTGGTGCGTAACGCCAACGAGTTTGAAGATCTGTTCTTCCCAGAAAATGACGGCCGCCGGAGGCGGTGGGATGCACTACTTCTATGGACGAAGCTGGAAATCATCAATCCCTCGCCGTTCGGTCAAGAATCCTTCTATTTCGATGATAAGGCGATGATGGCATTGAAACGGACCATCGACCTTAGCGGCACCGAGACCCTGTTTGAACATGCCGATGTGTGGGACATCCGGTATTTTATCCCTTGGCTACCGGCCGTCTACGCCACTGGGGACTATTTTGCAAAGTTTTACCCTGAGCCGACGGCTCAGAACAAGCTGATTGGGGCCATCAGCTACACCAAGACCTTCAAGTATTATTCCTCCTCCGCCACTTATGACCCTCCACCGCAGTCGGATCGTCACCGCAAGGCTTGGTCAAGGGTAATGACTGAAATTGTGGACGAAGAGGGACGGAAAACCACGTACGAATTGGACGCCACTTGGGGACGGAGGGTGAAAGAAACCATCGTGAAAGGCCCCTCTGACCCGGCCTCTGCCAACAAAGTGACGGATTTTACTTACGACCTTGGTTGCCGCGCTTTCATGCTAACCAGCACCGTGCAGTCAGGCACCACAAATTCCTCGGGTACGCTGGTACCTCTCGTCACGACTTTTGATCGAGGCGCTCATGGACTGGTCGCCAAGGAAACAACAGGAACCGTTGTCGCCTCTGACCGTTTGGCCACCAGCTATTTATACGATCTGTGGAGCCGCAAGACGAAGGCGACAGACAGGCGCGGCAGCTACACCACATTTGGCTATGACGGTGACGGCCGCCTCACCTCCTCCGGCCATGGATCCACTTCGCAACCGGGCACGGACTCCCGTCAATTCACTTACGATACACGCGGGAATAAGCTGACTGAAACCGACGAGCGCGGCGTGGAAACTCGGTTTGTCTATGACCTCTTAAACCGGTTGACTACGAAAACAGTCAAGGCCAAACCCACTTTACCCGCATCAGACGTAGATCTCGTCACCTCCTACACCCAAACTGCCCTGGGTTCTCTGGCCACCGAAACCGATCCACGTGGAACCGTTACCCAGCATCTCTACGATGCGATCAATAGACGAACTCAAACCACGGTAGCACTCGGCGGCGACAGCTCCCTGAATGAACCGGCAGTCACCCAATTTTTCTACGAGACAACAGTAGTCATTCCTGGGGCACCCACCAGCCAGACCTATCCTGGCGGCAGTGTGTTCGATTCCTCGGTTTACCGTCCCACCCGCATTCAAGGGCCGGGGGACATGGCCACGCGTATCATCTTCGACGCGCTAGGACGCAAGACGGCCGAAGGGCATGAGTATGAATCGGGACAATGGGCGGTCAGCCAGTTTGGTTATGACAAGGTGGGCAACCAAGTATCGTCCACGGATCCACGAGGAAACCAAACAGCGACGGTCTTTGACTTTCTCAACCGCCCGTTTCGCGTCACCCAGCCCGACACCTCGGCCACGGAGACTACCTACACTATGGCGGGGTTGGTCACCCGCGTCTCCAGCTTGTTCAACACCACGTTTTTACGCGAAACCCTGACCCGATATACGAGCGCGGGTCTTAAGTATTCAGAGATCGGCCCAGATCCAGTATCCGGTGTAGCTTCGGGAGCAGCCGCCCCCATCACCATGTGGACGTATGACACCGGTGGGAACGTTGCGACCATTGTGCCACCTCGCGGCAATGTGTCGGGAGGCACACCTGCGCAGTTTCAGACCCAGTACCAATACGATTTCCGCAACCGGCAGACCAAGGAAATTCAACCCCCCATGGCGGACGCTGAGAACGGCGGTGCCGTGGTTTCCCCTGAGTTTGTCACCATCTATGACGCCGGTGGCCTGGCCATTCAGCGGACCGACGCGAGAGGCGCCACCACTACCACGGATTACGATTACGTAGGCCGGCCCGTCAAGGTGTGCACTCCTCCGGCCCCGGTCCACGGAGGTGGCACGCAAGTACTCGTCACCGAAACGGTCTATGACCCAGTGGGCAACGTTGTGGATGTGAAGGACCCGCTGGGCAATAAGACTCTCAACGCCTATGATCGTCGCAACCGCTTGATCGCCACCAAGACTAACCCCGTGGTGGTGACCAGCGGTTCGGCGGGTGTGTCAAACAACTCCAATGACATCATCGTCAAATACACCTACGACGTGGTAGGCAACCGCCTCAAATTGATCGATGCCAAGGGCTGCGTCACCCAATTTACGTATGACCGGATCAACCGTCTCAAAACGACTGTGCACGATGCGGAAGCCGTGCCGGGTTCGGGACAGCCGGATGTTCGCACCGTGGAAATTGATGTTTACGACGCCGTCGTTAAAATTTCGCGGAAGGAGGGTCTATATCCCAACGCCACAGGCGGGCTTGAATTTTCCTACAGCTACGACAACAGACTAAGGCTCACAACAACCACAGTGGTTGCCGGCGGCACTGCAGCCGACAACAGCACCCGAAGTTACGATGAATTAAACCGTATGTGGAAGGTGGAACAGGCCGCCGATTCCGGAGGTACTCCTCGACGTGTTGAGTACACCTTCGACCGATTGGACCGTATCCTCACCGAAAACTCGGCCGGGCTCACCAACACCAGCCAGTATGACGTCGCGGGTAACCGGTTGACAATCACCTACCAAAGCACACAGCGAACCCTCACAACGGCCTTCGATTCCCACAACAGGCCAACGCAAATTGTTGACACACAAACTGGTTCTTCGACCACGCGCACCACCACCTACGGCTACAACCGCAATGGCAGCACGGTGACCAAGGGCCTTCCCAATGGAGTGACCGAAACCCGTGGCTACGACGTCCTCAACCGCGTCAACTCTATTGAGGCGAAGGGGCCAGGTTCCTCGCCAGTAGTGTTCCAATCAACCACCCAGAGTTACGACGCAGCCAGCAATTTGGCCCGCATCGTGGAGACCTATCCTTCGACAGGAGTTGCCTCACGCACTGTGACCAACGCCTACGACCGAACCTACCGGCTCCAGTCTGAAACAGCTGTCGTTGGATCAACAACTACCATCACATCGTGGAGTTATGACAAGGCCAACAACCGCTTGACCGAGTCCAAGCAGATAAACGGCGGGACGGTGCTTACGACAACATACACAATCGGGGATGGCACAAACGGAATCGCCTCCAACCAGATCAAGCAATTCGTGCGGCCCGGAACGGGGGGCACCGTCGGTTTCACTTACAATGCCTTTGGCAACCGCGCAACCCGGGCGGATTCCGCGACCACGGTGCTGACCACCTACAGCTACGACCCATTTAGTCGCCTCACGCAGGTGTTACAGTCAGATTCCGGCACCGGCCAGACAAGAACCCACCGTTATGCCTACGACTACCGCACGCGCCGGGTAGTCAGGCACGAGCCAGCAACGCTGATTAATGGAACCCCTTTCCCCGAAGGCGGCTTGGCGCGCCGAATCGTCTTTTCGGGAGGGCTTTCAGTGCTCGAGTATTCGGGGACAGGCACTACTGGTACCTCCCTGGCCCTGCAAATTATTCGGGGATCAGACATGGGAGGCGGCGTTGGAGGCATCCTCTACGCCCTTCCGTACTCGGTCTCAGGCCCCCAGCCCACTTACTTCAATTTCAACAGTCGGGGCGACGTCACCACTCAAACGGCCAACACACCCGGCACGACTCCTACCTACCAAGCGGCCTACGAGGCGTTTGGATCCCACCCTCAGCAGATGGGAACAGCCGTTACCCGACACAAGGCCAACACCAAAGAAGAAGATCCCACCGGCCTTCTTAACGAAGGGTTCCGCTACCGAGATCTCGAGACAGGCGCGTTTATCACACGAGATCCGGCCGGATTCGTCGACGGGCCAAACCTTTACACATATGTCAACCAGAATCCTTGGACAAAGTTCGACCCCGAAGGGTTATTTTGGAGCGCGATTGTTACCGCAGGATTCGCGGTTTACGACACCTACCAATACGCGAGCGGAAACATCAGTGGAGCTGACTACTCGGGAAGAATGGCGCTGAATGGGGCCGCTCTGCTCGCCGATGCCGCGACCGGAGGCATGGGCGGCGGAGTCGCAATCAGAACCGCGGCCCTTGCTGCGCGGGCCGGAAAGGTTGGTCAAGTCGCAATCAAGGCGGCGGTCGCAATTGATAGGGCAGATACGGCAGTGTCGACAGCGCAAGCTGCCATTTCTACTACCGAAGCGGTGGAAGACGGAAATTACGGAAGAGCTGCCATTTCAGCGGTTCAAGTTGCCGTTACCGGGAAAGGGATGACGAAATCCGCACGAGAAGTAGCGGAAGACACCCGAAAGGGAGTCATTGCACTGAGTGAAGGCCGTTTGTCAGTTGGGTCGAGTAATGCCTTTGACAAGGGACAGCGTGAAATGGCGGACAAATTGAATTTGGAACGAGTTCCCACGAAGCGAGGGCACCACGCCGAAGAGAATTTGATGGCGGCCAAGGATGATCTGACCGCAGTTGGAACTTATAAACGCGCACCATGTGGACCCTCTGAACACAATTGTGCTGGTCAACTCGCGGAAAGGGGAATCAAGGAAAGTCCGTTCCTTGGCCAAGTCGCAAAGAAGGTGAATAATGCTGGTTTGAGCGAGCCTTCCCGAAATCGGCGAACCATTGCTGTTGGAGAATCTGCGCCTAAGAAATTTCGAACCGAGGATGATTAACAGATATGGGATTCGAGGACGATGTTGACACGCTCGCCAAATCGCTCAAGCGAGTCTCGATTGAGCGTGCATCTTTGGTTTTTGTTGCGGCGTCTCAGCGGCTCTATCCTCTCTACTCCAATTTTTTGTCGGAGGAACATTGGGATCCACCAGAAAATTTAGGCCTAGTTCTCGAAAGCGTTTGGAGTGCTGTTGCCTCTTCAAACGCTCCCGGACCAGAACTTGCTGAGCGAATCCTGAATTCTACACCCGATGGCGAGCAGTTCGATAATCTCAAAGCCACTCTTGCGTTGGATTTTTGCACTTGTCTAGATGCTGCAATTAGATGCCTAAGGTCCGAAGCTCGTTTCGATTTTCGTGTGATTGACGCAAATCTTGAGGCTATCAGAATGCCTCTTTGCTTTCATCGAACTGGATTTCTTGACTTCCCGGATGATGATCGATTTTCGTCCGTCGAAACAGAGGTCCGTTCTGACGCACGGTATTTGGGAGAGATAGTGCGGATAAATGAAGACATACGGGATGCTCTTGCGGAACGACTTTCCCAACAGCAGGTAGAGGCAGTTCAGGCGAGGGCGTTCGGTAACGCAATTACTTGGGAATATCTCGGCCTGTAGAACACAACATGCACAAAGCCTGGCGGTGGAGCAACGGCCACCCGGTCAACCTGCAAACCCGCTCTGTCACGCCTCCTGCTGGCGGGGACT
>CAJBME010000233.1 GCA_903954065.1 uncultured bacterium | reverse complement strand
TTTACTGTAGCCGTGGGTCGCTGACCCCGGTCGCGGCGCCGAACGTCTTTTTAGCAGGTGACCGGCTGCGGAGAAGCGGATTCGGAGCCATTGTCTTGAGGGATGTGGCCCGAAGGCCAAGTGTGGAAACCGGGGCCAACGTACCCGGCTACAGTGGCGGCGCCGAACGTCTCTCCGAACGTTTTTTTGGGATGCGAATCACCGGTTTCGTACTCGCCGACGAGGACGTCAGCGCTCCCGGGCCAGTTGTGGAAACCGGGGCCGGCGTACCCGGCCAGCGGGAAGTCAACTTCCCTGTCGAGCAATGATCCGACTCCGTCGGTGAGCGGCGCTGAAGGGGCAAGGCCCCGCTCTACCTCAGTCCCGCGCATCTCCTTGGTAATCAGCTTCCTCAAGGAAGTTTCATTTCTGTCTTTCCCCAGCTCTGGCCTGGAGGGGGTGGGAGGGGAGAGGTCTGTCGCGAGCGATCAGGGGATCAGTTTTCAAGAACAATGCGATAGCGTGCCTTGCCGGCGCGAAGGTGGTCGAGCGCGGCGTTTACCTCGCTCATTGGAAAGCTTTCGGTCTGCGCCGCGATGCCGTGACGCGCGCAGAAATTGAGCATGTCCATCACCGTGGCGATCGACCCAAGCGGCGATCCGCTGATGCGCTTGCGGCCGCCGATCAGCGTGAAGGCTGGCACCGCCACTGGTTCCAACACCGCGCCGACGAAGTGCAGTCGCCCGTCCGGAGCGAGCAGCTCGAGGTAGGCGTTCCAGTCGAGCGGGACGTTCACGGTGGACAGGATGAAGTCGAAACTACCCGCCGCGGATTTCATGGCCGCGCTGTCGCGGGAATTGAGCACCGCATGGGCTCCAAGAGCTTTTGCTTCGTCTGCTTTTGAATCAGTGGAGGTGAAGGCCGTGACGTGGCAGCCCCATTTGTTGAGGAATTGGAGCGCCAAATGGCCCAGTCCGCCGATCCCGATGACACCCACGCGGTGGGTCGGCTTGACGCCGAAGTCTGCGATCGGCCCGAACACCGTGATCCCACCGCAGAACAACGGCCCAGCTTTTAATGGATCCACGCCATCGGGCAGCTGGATGGCCCAGCTCCAGTGGCAGCGCACCCGGTCGGCGAAGCCGCCGTGGCGACCGACGATCGTCTGCTCGGAGTTCGCACAAAGGTTCTGGCGTCCGGACAGGCAGGGGTGGCAGCTCATGCACGAACCAGCGAACCAGCCGAGTCCGACGCGGTCGCCGACCTTCACGCCTTTGGCAAACTCGCCGACCGCCTCCACGATCCCCACGGCTTCGTGACCGGCGACCAGTGGGAAAACCGAATTTCCCCACTGGTTGTCGATCATCGAAAGGTCGGAGTGGCAGATCCCGCAGGACTCGATGCGGATCTGCACCTGTTCTGGACCCAGTGGGCCGGGTTGATATTCGAAGGGCTGGAGGGTAGCCCCACTGTCGACCGCCGCCCATGCGTGAAAGATTTCTGACATGCTTTTCCCTTCGTTGGTTCCCAAGGCTTGGCAAGTCTCAGTTCCCGACATCAAGGAATCAGCCACTCCTGATGGGGGCATCAGCGAGCGAGCCTTGAAATCACAGCGATCTGAGAGAAGAAGAAAACTCGAAGAACATGCCGCCAGCGATCCGCCCTTGGTATTGGCCTGAAAAAGGACAACCTGAACGAACTGAACCCTTCACTTGGATTGTGGAGGGTGTCATCGCGGCGTCGTGGTGGCCTGATCCATCGGTTTTCGACATTTACGACCAGCAGAACATCCGTGCGGTCGTGAACTGCTGCGAGTTCGACAATCGCCAAGATGTCCCGAGCCAGTTTGCGTATCATCACATCAACGTACCTGATTACGGCGTGCCGACGGATGCCCAGATCGAGCGATTCGTGGGTTTGATGGACAAGCATCACGCCGCACGCGAGGCGGTGGTGGTGCACTGCGTGGCGGGTTGTGGTCGGACGGGGCAGTTCATCGTCGCGTGGTGTGCAAAGGCGGGTTTCATCCCGGCGAAAGCTGATCCGGTGCAGTGGATTCGTGCTCGCCGGAAGTGCTGTCTGGAAACCCGCGAGCAGAGCGAGTGCGCGCAGCGGTGGATGAACAAGCATCGGCCGAAATGATCGGGCCTGCGCTCAGTGCGAGCGCTCGTGAGTCTGTGGTTCCGAAGGTGCCCACGGCGGGAAAAAACCGCGTGGAGGGCAGGCTGGGGGGGGCGGGTGATTCTTGAGTGAGACCATGGTTGACACTGGGGCCGGTGTTTCCTAGCCTGCGGGCTTGATCTTTTGACCATGGCCGCCCCCACTAACCCGCCCGATTGGGCCTCGATTGAGCAGAGTGCTGATTTCAAAGCCCTTTTGGCGGCGAAGCGGCGCTTTATTATTCCGGCGACACTTTTTTTCTTGGTCTATTATATGGCATTGCCGGTGATGGTCGGGTATTTCCCGGCGCTGATGAAAAAGCCGGTGTGGGGTGCGGTCAATGCGGCGTATGTGTTCGCGTTATCGCAATTTTTAATGACTTTTGTGATGGCGGCGATGTATGTGCGTCGGTCTCGCCAGTGGGACCGGATGGAGAGTGAATTGCTCGCCTCGTTGGGATTTACTTCTGCTCATTAATTTATGGTTGCTGCCATTCAATTCACTCCTGCCTTGGGCATGTTTCTTGCCTTTGTGGCGGTCACTTTGGTTATTACGTGGCTGAGTGCGCGCAAAGCGACCGGTTCAGCCGCGTATTTTGCCGCGGGGAGGAGCATCAAAGGCTGGCAAAACGGACTGGCGGTGGCGGGCGATTACATGAGTGCGGCCAGTTTTCTCGGGATTTCCGGGATGATTTGTTTCAAAGGCTACGATGGATTCATGTATTCGGTGGGTTTTCTGGTCGCTTATCTGACGGTTTTGCTGTTGGTCGCTGAGCCGTTGCGCAATGCGGGGAAGTACACGATGGCGGACTTGCTGGCGTATCGATTGAGTCCACGTCCGGTCCGGGCGATGGCTTCGTTGAGCACGGTGATGGTGGCCATTATTTACATGATTGCCCAGATGGTAGGGGCGGGTGGCATTATCAAAGAATTGATCCATGTGGAATTCGCTCCGGCGGTGATTGGGGTGGGGGTCTTGATGTTGGTTTACGTGGTGTTCGGCGGGATGCTGGCCACGACTTGGGTGCAGATTATTAAGGCGATTTTGCTGATGGGGGGAGCCATCGCCCTCAGCTGGATGGTGCTGGGGCAGCATGATTTCAGTCTGACGAAATTCTTCACGGCCGTGAGCCAGGCCGATTACGCAGGTACGGCCCCTCCGAAAAACCTCTTGGAGCCGGGCATGCATTTTGGGACAGCCGTTAATCCATGGGGGCCGCTCGATTTCATCTCACTGGCGCTGGGGCTGGTGCTGGGGACGGCGGGTTTGCCGCATATTTTGGTCCGGTTCTACACGGTGCCTGATGCCAGGACGGCGCGGACATCGGTCATCTGGGCTATCGCCATCATTGGAGTATTTTACATTCTCACGACTTTCTTCGGATTTGGGGCGGCCACGTTGTTGGAGAAAAACCAAATTCTGACGGCTGGCGGCAAGGAGAATACGAACATGGTGGCTCCCATTCTCGCGCAGCAGCTGGGTGGGGAGTTCTTCTTTGCGTTCATCAGTGCCGTCGCTTTTGCGACGATTCTGGCGGTGGTGGCCGGCTTGACGATGAGTGCTAGCACCAGTTTTGCGCACGATTTTTACACGAATGTTATTCATCATGGCACCGTGAAATCTGAGGATGAAGAGGTACGCGTGGCGCGAATCATGGCTTTTGTCGTCGGGGCGGTCAGTATTGGCATCGCCATTTACCTCGGCCCTGGCGTCAACGCGGCCTTTCTTGTGGGGCTCGCTTTTGCCGTAGCCGCCTCGGCCAACCTTCCCGTCATTCTTTTCTCGGTGTTTTGGAAACGGTTTAATACCGCGGGAGCAGTGGCCGGTTTGGCCACCGGTTTAGGCTCGTCCATCATTCTTATTCTGCTCAGCCCTAACGGAATCTTTGGTAAAGCCGGAGCTATCTTCCCGCTGCAAAACCCCGGGATTCTCAGTATTCCCCTTGGCTTCCTCGGGGCGTATTTGGGCACCGTCCTGACGGCCCGCGATCTCGAAGCCGAAGCCAAGTTTGCCGAGTTGAGCGTGCGTTCACAGACTGGACTGGGTGCGGAAAAAGCGGGTAGTGGGCATTGAGGGTCCATCGTGGTTCCTCATCCTCGATGATCCGCCCGCATGACTCGTCGTCAATCCATCGCCAATATCCTCGTCGCCGTTGTGCTGGCGGCCGGGCTGTCTTGGGCGTTTACGGAAATTTTCAGCCGCCTCGGCGCCTCCACGAATTGGGGCAAAGCGTGGGATTATCGCGAAGCCCTCTGGCGCGGCTGGCTGGCCACCCTCGGGGTTTCGCTGGCGGCCCTCGTCGGCAGTGTGATTTTTGGCCTGCTGTTTTTGTTTGGACAGCGGTCGTCACTGCCCGTCGTGCGGTGGGTCTGCCGGGGGCTTCTCGAATTTGTGCGGGATACGCCGCTGCTGGTCCACTTGCTCTTTGGCTATTTTGTCATTTTTGCCCCGCTGCTCTCCCGGCCGCTCAGTAACGCTGGCTTCGATGATAAATGGATCATCGGCGTTCTGCTGCTCTCGGTTTTTTCAGGAGCCTATCTGGGGGAAATTCTGCGTGGTGGCGTCGAGAGTATTCCTCGCACGCAATGGGACTCGGCCCGCGCCGTCGGTTTTAGCCCGGTTCAAGTCTGGAGATACGTCATCATCCCTCAAGCGCTGCGCCGCGTGCTGCCAGCCATCGCCGGGCTCTTTGTTTCCTTGATCAAAGATTCGTCGCTGCTCAATGTCATCGGCGTCACCGAGTATTTTTACAATACTAGGAATTTCATCTCCCGGAGTTATGCCGGTCTCGAAGGATATATTCCGCTCGCTCTTGGATATTTGGTGCTGACTGTGCCAGTCGCCTGGTTCTCCCACTGGCTCGAACGCCGCTTTCGCCACGAGATGTGATGATGGCCTGGTAGAAAGTGGCCGGGTCCACGGGGCGGCCGTCGGGAGAGGCATGGAGGGCGGCGGCAAAGCGTAGGATCAGGGAGGTTCCTTTTTTGACGCTTGTCGTGTCCGGGGCGCCCTGTTTCATGGCGGCGCGGCCGAAAGGATTAGCCACAAAAACACCGTAATCACGGTTGTGCCACCAAGCCGGGCGGAAATTCGAGGGATGGCTCATCAGAGTGATGCCGCAGCGGTAACCGTCGATCAGTCCCGTGTAATCACACCAAGCGGCGGGCTGGCCCCACGTCAGCGCAGCCATCTGTCGCCCGGTGCTGCTGGTGATGAGCCCGCCGTTGAGCTCGGTCAGGGCGGTGGCAACGCGGGCGCCAAAACCCATTTCCTCTTGATCGCCAAAGACAAGGTCTGCCTCTCCCGCCTGAACTTCGGCTTCCCAACGGAGAAGGTGCGCCTCGGGGCGCGCCTGCAGGACGATGCGGGAAATGAGCTGACCCAGCGGACGGTCGGCAGCATCCAACAACTGACTGACCGTGGTGAACCGTAGACGGCCATCCTCCTCAATGGCCGGTTCGTCGATAAATCGTTCATGACGGATGGTCGCCTTATTGCGCCAGAAATCGTGGCCATTGATGTCGCCAAACCCCAGCCAGATTCCCGGATGCATGGTGGCATGGTCGGTCGCATCCTGACCGTCGATCGGTGGGTGGCGGCGGGTGACTTGACGTCCCCCCGGCGCATGGGCATGAGCGAAATACGGTCGTTTGATGGCCCCATCACGGAAAACATAGTGGGCAACCGGCGAGCCATCACGAGCTATCACCAGTCGGTCGTCCGCACGGGTGAAGCAGAAGCCTTCGCCTGCGGGCCACTCCAGCGTGGCCCCAGCGGCGGAGGCCGATGGGGTTGCGGGCGGGGTGGGGAGTGTCGTTGATGCGGGCTGTGCAGGCGGTGCAGGCGATGCAGGCGGTGTGGGCAATGCAGGCGGTGCTATTGATTTCTGGCTCATGAGCCAGGCGGCGATATCGGCGACCGCGCTCGCTGGCAACGCCGTGGCGTAGGAGGGCATGGCGGAGACGGGTGCGGTTTGACGCGACAGGATGTTGGTTTTGTTGATGGTTTGGCGTTGACCGGTGGCGAGCCCGAGGGTGACGGCGAGGCCGCTTTCTTCCAGCAAGATGCCGGCATGTGAGGTGGTGGCGGTCTCGATGAGGGACAAGTTAAATCCTTCGGTGACCACGGCATTGGGATCGATGATGGACTGGATGACATGGCGGGCGTCGGCGCGGGCGCCAAGGGAGGAAAGGTCGGGTCCAAACACATTGCCATGGCCGTTCATCTGGTGGCAGGCGGCACATCCGGCGGCTCCTCGCTGGTGGAAGAGGGCGGCGCCGCGCTCCGCGTCGGCGGAGGGCATCAGGGCCAGTACTTCGGTGAGCTGAACCGGTTCGGTGGGCGGGGCGAGCGGTAGGGTTTCGAGGATGACGAAATAGTGGCTGTGGCCTGGTGGTTCATCGGCGGACGTGTTGCCACCGAGGGTGATGAGGCCGGCGGGAAAATCGCGAGTGTACAGCTGGCAGCGCCAGTGGTCGGCCTCGATTTCCGCGCCGCGGTCCCACCCGTGGGCGAGCCATGGTGGGAGGGTGCGGACGCGGGTATCGTGAGCGATGTGGATCCGGGTGGGGAGGAGGGTTTCGAACGTGAGTAGCGCCGCGCCGGTGGAAGTGTCATCGTCGTTGGCGGTGCGGATCAAGTCGCAGCCGTCGAGGTTTTCCGGGATTTTTTTGATGGGTAAATCGCGGTCGGTGAACGGGCTGGTGCCGACGCGCAATCCCCCTGGAACGAGTTCATAGCGGTGGCCGGTGGTGGCGGTCAGATGGCGCGCCACGCCGGCGGGCGGGGCGACCGGGGCAGGGGATGGACGGCCGAGGGGACGGCCGCGCACCACCGGTTCCGAAATCCCACTGGAGGTTTTTTCTAGCCAGTGAGCCGCCACGGACTGCACTTGCGGATCCACATCTTCCCGCAGCGGCTCGACCTCGGATCGGGAGAGTGCGTGGTCTTCCAGCAGAGCGAGGAGGGCGCCGCGCCGGACGCCGCCGGCGGCATGCCCAAGCCATGGCTTTAGGTCGACGGCCGGCACAAGGGAACGCACGGCCTGCCACGCCGCATAGGTGACAGTACGGTCGGATTCAACAGCGAGCCGATCGATCAGTCGAGGAACGGCGGGCTGGTGACGGGTCGCGGCCACGGCCAGTACGGCTTCCATCCGGAGGCGCGGCTCCGGGTGGTCGAGCCGCTGGACAACCGCGTCCGGCAGGCTGGGGTGCGGTCGGGCCAACGCGCGCGCGGCCAGCAGGCGCGTCATTTGCAGGCGCTGGTTCAGCGGTGTGTCCGACGACTGCAAGCCGGCGACGAAGAAATCGTCGATACCGTGATCATCAGGCGCGAGGCGGCCGAGGGTCCAGACGGTCCATGTTTCCGCGGCGCGGGTCAGTCGGCCGCTTTCGAGCGCCGTCTGCAATTCCTTTCGGATCTGATCGCCCCGCGAGAGCAATTCCTCCTGAGCATCGGTCCGCCAGACGGGGAGTGGGAGGTTAAATATGTCGATCAATTCGCTGGTGGTGGCGGTTTCGACGGCTGGTTTGGTGGGTGCAGGCGTGGCATTTTTCCAGCTGATGCGATAAATTCGGCCCTCGTTGGTCATTTCGCCATCGGCGAATTCAGCGCCGTAACCGCGACTCCAGCCGAGGCACCAGAGAGCGCCGTCTGGCCCGAATTCCAAATCGACGGGACGAAAGAGCGATGTTCCGCCGGTGATAAATTCTTCCCAGTCACCGCCTTGCGGGCCAAGGGTGGCGCCGTTCCAGTGCGGACGAAAAACAAACGTTGTCTTGCGCAGCCAGTCATTGATGAACCAGACATGGCGATAGTTTTCGGGAAACTGGGGCGAATGGCCGAAGACAATGCCGGTGCCGGACCCTTGGAAAAGCGGTCCGCTGACTGGAGCGATGTGTGGTTCGTTCACTCCTGTCCACCCCGCGGCCCAAGGATGGTTCCAGCCGAAATGCGCGCCTTGAAAGGGGGCAAAAACACGGTCTCCCTCATTCTGGTCGTTGTCGGTACCGAGCCAGTGAAAGCCATCATCAAAGCCAATGTCCCATGGATTGCGAAACCCCCGGGCGACAAGTTCCGGTTGGGAACCATCGGCCGCGCAGCGGAGAACGCCTCCTTCGCGACCCCAGTCGTCCTCCGGGTCATGATACGCACGTCGGTAGCTGTCGCGGGTGAATGTCTGCGGCGCCGGCACGTCGGCCGCGCCGGCTGGGGTAGGCACACCCCACATGTCCCGAAATACCTTGGGGGCGTAATGGTCGGGCTGGTTGAGCCCCTTGGAATTGCCTTTGCTCATGTAGAGCCGCCCGTCGGGCGCCCAGTTTAGCCCGTGCAAGCCATGCTCGAGGTTACCGAGATCTGTGTAAATACGAACATATTCGTCGGCGACATCGTCGCCATCCACATCGCGCACACGCGTGAGATCCGGGGCATTGGCCACCCAAAGGTCGCGTCCGCGCCACGCCAGACTCTGAATGCAATTGAAGCCAGCGGCGAATTCACGCGTGGTTTCCGCCGTGCCGTCACCGTCGGCGTCCAACACCATGACCACGCGGTCCCCAGGGGTGTCCGGTGATGGATTTCGATACTGCGGCCCCATGCCCACAAAAAGCCGGCCCCGCGCGTCAAAGGCCATCGAACACGGCTGGCGCACCAGCGGTTCGCGAGCAAATACCGTGACTTCAAAGCCAGGCGGAACCAAGGGCCGGGCCTCAAGGTCAGCCGATCCGTCGACAAATGCCGATGGCCCAGCCGCCGCCACCGCCGTAGAAGCGGCCGCTAGAGCAAAAAGCCCCATCATCAGTCTCCTTTTTGCCTTGGGTATAAACTTTGTCATCATTTCACATTAAACTGATTATGGTTCCAATCCCGCAAATATGCCACGGCGACAGCCTCCGTGTCGAGACTGAAAGGCTGGTCGATGACTCCAGCTTTGGCTGATACTCCCTGCCAATCTAGGCGAGCTCGAGTTTGGTTTTTTTGATATGCGGGATCAGGAGAATTGGGAAACACGCCAGATAGCGCACGCCTGATCGGCAAGCCAACGCTGACGGGATTCGATGGCGGCTTTGTTCCACTCCTGATATTCGCTGGCTTTTCGGCTGATCAGGTAAGGACTATCAGCGAGCCAGTTTTTTTTCGTTGGGAAAGGTTGCTGATCGATGTCCTTGTTGGCGGAGCCGGTCATGAGCGTCATGTTGCCGAGGCGTTCCGCCCAGTCCTCAATACCTTCATCGCCGAAGTCATTGCACCATGAGGTGAGTAGGAAATGAGAGAAGTCGCTCTTGCCCAATTGATCCAGAACACGGCTCCATTGATCCTCAATCTCGGTAATGAGTGTTTCGTGTGCTGAATGATTTTGGTCAATCGCGGAGAAAATGAAGTTTTTGAGTAGGTCTGGCGTGGAGAGTTGAACACCGCGAGCATTGAGTGTCTCGAAGACGCGATACGCATTCACCTCACTGCCGACACGGATAGTGGTGAAGAGAAGGCGGCTGGCCATCGCCTCGATAAACCCGGCAATCTTGTCCCCGCTCCACTTGACCGCCTTGAGCTTGTCTTCGAAGAATCGGCAGGCATCGGCCAACTGCTTTTCGGAGCGCTTGATACGGGAGACGCGCGGCTTTTGCAGGCTGGCGAGGTAGGTCTTGAAGTAGGATTGGTTGTTTCGGTTGAGTTGCAGCTTGTTCTCCACCGTCAGACTGACGGGATTGAGGGCGCCGATGTAGCTGCGCTGAAGTGCCTCAAGACGGCGTTGATTGTCTTCGGGATGATCGTTGTTCTCCACCAGCTCCTTGAGCTGATAAAGTGCTGCGATGATGATCAGAGTGACAGTTGTGAGTCGCTGCTGGCCGTCGATAATGATGGAGGTGTTATCATTGATGCGCTGGAGAACCAAGTACCCCATGTAGTGCTCATCATCTTGCTCCTGAATCACTTCCTCAATATCCTGCCATAGATCAGACCACTGCTCTTCTGTCCAAGCGTCATCGCGCTGGAAACGCGGTACTTCATACTTGAGGCCGTTTCCGAGAATCTCCCGGAAGGTCTTGTTGGAAGTATCGAAGTTGATGGTGCCCATGGTGAGGCAGGGTAGCGAAGGAAAGGTCTATGTCAAAGCCCAACAGAGGGTGAGCAACGAGGCGTCGCTGGCCCGCTGCTAAAGCTTGCCCTCAAGGGTCTCGATCAAATCCTCACGCTGCTGATCAATGGCGTCTTAAAACGTTTATTTTCGGATTGGATGTGTTTGCCTACACCCCAACAAGAGCACACGTTAATAAGCCCCTCGCCACCGGACGCCGCACTCCCCTCGGGGGCGTTTCGATCGGCCCGCTACGCCGCCCCGAAAGGGAGGGCGAGGCAAGGACAAAGCCCTTTAACAGAACGAGATTTATACCGCTCTTCACTTTCCGACTCCATGTCGATTCAAGTCACCGCCAGCCTCGCCCCAAAAATCGGTTTCGCCTCCCACCAGAACGCCGTGGCGCTCTTGCAAGAACTAACCTTGGAAAATTCCGACGAAGCAGCACTGCAGAACCTTACCGTTCAGCTGAGTTCAGCTCCGCTTTTTCTTGAACGGAAGATCTGGAAGATCGATGTCCTGCCGGCGGGCGCTTCGATCAGAGTGAGTGACCGCAATCTGAATCTGGATGCGACCTTCCTCGCGGGTCTTCTGGAGAGCGTGCGCGGCGATATCCTCATCGAGGTGAGCAGAGAGGGAGAAATGCCGCCTTTGTTTTCCGGCCGATACCCGGTGGAACTCCTGGCGAAAAACCAATGGGGAGGCACCGGTTCGATGCCAGAACTGCTGCCGGCCTTCTGCATGCCGAACGATCCGGCGGTGGACAAGGTCCTGAAAGCGGCCAGCGAGGTCCTCCGACGCGCCGGCAAGGAATCCGGAATAGATGGATACAAGAGCAAGTCCCGCACCCGGACCTGGGAGCTGGCCTCATCCATTTGGTCAGCCATTTCCGGACTCGGCTTGGGCTACGCCTATCCTCCCGCCAATTTTGAGGTAGAGGGCCAGAAGGTCCGGACGCCAGGGGCCATTCTAGAAGGCGGGTTAGCGACCTGCCTCGATACGACCTTGTTGTTCGCATCCGCCCTCGAGCAGGCCGGCCTGTACCCGCTTATCATCCTCTCCGAAGGGCACGCCTTTGTCGGCGTTTGGCTCCAACCGCAGGAATTCTCCCAGCTCACCACCGATGAGGCGGCTGCCGTGCGCAAGCGGGTGGAACTCCAGGAGCTGTTGGTGTTCGAGACGACTCTGGTCACGCAGTCACCAGCCCCCTCGTTCAGCGTGGCGGTGGAAGCCGCCAAGAAGAAGCTCAGCGACGAGCAGTTCCTCATGGCGATCGATGTCCGGAGGGCGAGGATGCGCAAAATAAAACCGCTCGGACTCAGCACACCCGCTACCGGCCTGCTTCCCGGTTCGGCGGCTCCGCTCGTCAGTGACTCATTGGAAGAGGCTCCGCGCTTGCCCGCATTCGATGTGGAGGTTATTCAGGAACCGACGACAGCGGACGACCGTCTCTCCCAGTGGCAGAGAAAGCTTTTAGACCTGACCGCTCGCAACCGCCTCCTCCACCTACCGGAACGCAGCAAGCAGGTGCCACTGGTCTGCCCCGATCCAGGCGCTCTCGAGGACCTTCTCTCCGCCGGTAAAACGATTCGGATTTCAGCTTACCCGGATCTCGAAAACGGGGGCCGCGATGCCAAACTCTACGAAGAACAAAACCGTGAGGAGCTCCACCAGCAGTATGCCAGGGAGGCCCTACAATCGAACGAGGTGCTTTCTTCGCTACCCCAGAAAAAGCTGGAGGCCGAGCTGATCGATCTCTACCGTAAGGCCCGCACGGACATGGACGAGGGCGGAGCGAATACGCTCTTTCTTGCTCTCGGATTTCTGAATTGGAAAAAGACCGCCGATGATACGCGCAGCTACCGCGCCCCGCTGATCCTGCTGCCAGTCAAACTGTCGCGGAAGAGCGCGCTCTCCGGGGTGACCATGACAGCGCACGAGGACGAACCACGCTTCAACCTGACGCTGCTAGAATTCCTCCGCCAAGACTTTGATCTGAAGATTCCGGGACTCAGTGGAGACCTTCCGCAAGATTCCAGCGGCATTGACGTCGTTGGGGTCTGGAATCGTGTGCGTGCCGCGGTGAAGGAGATCCCCGGCTTTGAAATGACCACCGAGACGACGCTCGGGACATTTTCTTTCGCGAAGTATCTGATGTGGAAGGATCTCACTGATCGAAAGGACCAGTTGATAGCAAATTCCGTCGTCCAACATCTGATCGAACGCGGTGCGGAGAAGTTTGACGGCGAAACCCACTATCCGCGGGAGTCGGAACTGGACGCCGTGATTGCACCGGCGGAGCTGTTCACGCCCCTGCCGGCGGATTCTTCCCAGATTGCAGCCGTCGTGGCCTCCGCCCGGGGCTGCAACTTCGTGCTCGATGGCCCGCCAGGAACCGGAAAGTCGCAGACCATCGCGAACATGATCGCCCACAATCTGTCGATCGGCAGACGGGTGCTGTTCGTCGCCGAGAAGATGGCCGCCTTGGAGGTGGTCCACAGGCGTCTTGAGGAAAAAGGCATCGCGGAATTCTGCCTAGAGGTCCATTCGAACAAGACCTCCAAAACGGAGATCCTCCAGCAACTCGACCGCGCGTGGAGTACTCGTGGAAATCTGGGAGTGGAGGAGTGGACCCGCGAGACGGATCGGCTCCGGACACTCCGTGACCGGCTCAACAACGTTTGTGAGCGGCTGCACTTCAGGCATGCAAACGGCATGACCATTCATCAGGCGATCGGTCGGGTGATTCGAGATCATCATAACGGGATGCCCCGCCTCACTTGGGCCAGCGGCACGCAGCATGACAGTGGAGAGTTCGAGTCCATGCACGAGATCGCACACCGCCTGGACCTCAATTTTGACGCTTACTCGCACGCACCGAAGGATTTCGCGATCATCGAGCAAAGCGAATGGTCCAATGGGTGGCAGGAGACAATCCTCGGGATGGTAAAAATCCTACCCACCAAGATCAACGCCCTGATCGCCGCGAGAGACCGACTGACGGAGGCTTGTCAGTTAGAAATTACTGCCGGAACCGATGAAACGATAGAGCGCCTTGCGCGATTTGTGCGTGCTCTCCTGAGAGCATATGGCAAGGACATGAGTTTTGCCTTCGCCCCGAATCTCAGAGATAAAATCGCGGCGGCTCGCGCATTTCTACCGCTACTCCAAGAATACCGAGCCGAGGAAAAGCAGCTATCCGTGATCTACAGATCGGAGGCAGCGCGGAAGATCGACGTGGATCAACTCGACGCCCAGTGGAGCGCCGCGAACAAGAAATTCTGGTTCATGGCCAGTTTGGCGAAGAAGGGGGTTTCCAAGGCGCTCGCCGCGCAAGGAGGTGCCAATGCGCTACCCGAGGTAGCAAAGGATGCTCCGAGGCTGCGACGATTAAAGGAACTCCTGCGACAAATGGATGCTCTCCAGCCACTTCTCGCCGGGATTCCGGGCGGCGCTGGGGTCGATAGCCAGCCGACGCTGGTCGAAGAGGCGATCGCTTTTGCGGAAAGCATCCAAGAACAAGCACCAGCCTTGATTTCAAGCCCCGACGAGCTGATTGCCCTCAAAGGAATTGTCCGCCGTCTGGTCGTCGATGCCAATGAGCTCCTGGGGCCGGAAGGAGCGATTGCTTTAGCCGTCGCCAACCTCGAAGGAGTCATCCGGGATTATCGTGAGACGCACGATCGATTCGCCGATCTCTGTGCGATTCAGCAACAGGAGAAGCCGTCCCTCGATCAGATTAAAACCGCTGCCGATGCTATCACGGCAAGCGAATCTCGGCTGCGCTCCTGGTGTACTTGGCGGCGTGTCCGACAAGCCGCGATTCAACACAATCTCACGCCCCTAGTGGTCGCCATTGAGGAGGGCCGGCTGGCCAAGGGGGATGTGGCGCCTGCATTCCTGACCGCTTACTCGAAGTGGTTTGCCGCCGAGGGGATAGATCGCGAACCGATTCTCCGGGATTTCGTCTCAGCTGAGCACATGGACAGCATCGAGGAATTTCGACGAGTCGACGACCAAGTGGCGAAGCTCACAGCGGAATACACCCGAACGGTTTTATGTGGGCGGCTCCCTTCGAAAACGGCGGTGGGCAGGAATGACGGCTACGGAATCCTCAAACACGAATTGCAGAAAAAGCGTAGCCACAAGCCTCTGCGTAAGTTGGCGAGCGAGATGGGAGATGCCTTCAGCCACCTAGCCCCGTGCATGCTGATGAGCCCGCTTTCGATTGCCCAATACCTTCCCGCAGACCAGCAATTGTTCGACCTCGTCATTTTCGATGAAGCCTCCCAAATCACGCCCTGGGATGCCGTCGGGTCGATCGCCCGCGGCAAACAGGTCGTCATCGCCGGGGATCCACGCCAAATGCCACCCACCAATTTCTTCCAACGGGGCGGCAACGAGAGTGAATTTGACGGTGACGTGGAGGCGGATCTCGAAAGTATCCTCGATGAATGTCTGGCGGTCGGGATACCGCGTCATAGCCTTAACTGGCACTACCGTAGCCGTCACGAAAGCCTGATTGCGTTCTCCAATCACGCTTATTACGGGAACAATTTGATCACCTTCCCAGCGGCCGTGACTCGGGACAGCGCCGTCATCTGGAGGCGGGTCCAAGGCGTTTACGCGAAAGGCCAAAGCCAGACCAATCAATTCGAAGCAGAAGCCATCGTGGCGGAAACGGTGAAGCGATTGACGGACCCGACATTCATCAAATCCGGCCAGACACTGGCCAT
>CAJBME010000232.1 GCA_903954065.1 uncultured bacterium | reverse complement strand
GCACAGTTGTTTCGTCTTCGGATTTTTTGTAGCCGCGGGTCGCTGACCCCGGTCGCGGCGCCGAACGCCTCTCCGAACGTCTTTTTGGCATGGGGCCGGATGCGAAGAAGCGGTTTCGGAGCCGTGTCTTGAGGGATGTGGCACGAAGGCCAAGTGTGGAAACCGGGGCCAGCGTACCCGGCTACAGCGGCGGCGCCGAACGCCTCTCCGAACGTCTTTTTGGCATGGGACCGGATGCGAAGAAGCGGTTTCGTACTCGCCGACGAGGACGTCAGCGCTCCCGGGCCAAGTGTGTAAACCGGGGCCGGCGTACCCGGCCAGCGCGAAGTAAACTTCGCGACGAGGACATGGAATGTAAGGACATGTAATCGGAAACGCGGTGTTCGAGCGGCTCCAACGGACCCTTACCCACTCAATGGGACACGATTCCCTGGGCTTTCACAGGCCGCCCCGTTGGGCCTGGGTTTCTGGTCAAGTGTCTGCGCCGGGTACTCCGTTTCCTTTTAAGGATAAAGCGCACCTGCGGCATCGCCAAGGCGTCTCATGGCCTTGGTTTTTAACTCACTACGGGCCATTGAAACGTCGTTTGCAGGGGAATCCTCCGACCTGAAGCCTGCGATTCCCGGGCGGCAATCATGATCTCGCACACGTGCACGGCGTGTCCGGCCGTAAACAACGGTTCGCGACCAGTGGCGAGGCATTCGGCCGCCACGGACGCCCCTTCCTCCCAGCGATAGCCGTTTTGTTCGATCGCAAAACGTTTGAATTCAGGATTCTGTGGAGTTGCCAACTCCACTCCGCCCGGTTCCCAGTCGTATCCCACGAGCCCCATCGCGCCCTGAGTTCCCACGATGGAAAGCGTGTGTCGTTGTTCGTTGCGCCCCTCATGGCCGTGGGGGTTGAAATAATTAAACCCGCACTGGATGTGAGAAATCACGCCTTGGCCATGGTCGAGGAGAATCATCGCATTGTCTTCCTCTGTGACCTCCACCGTCCCGCGACCGGTGATTTCCCGGGTGGGCGTCACAATGCTGGTCATGGCGACCACCGACTTGGCGGGCCCGAGTAACCCGGTCAGGGTGGTCAGATTATAGACTCCCAGATCGGGCAGGCTGCCGCCATTTTTCTGATAAAAAAAGGCAGCCCAATTCGGCCCTTCATGACCGTAATGGGCATGAGCGGCGGCCACCCGACCGAGGCCTCCGGCGGCCAGAGTTTTGGCCATGAACTGGAAGGCCGGGCTGTTGACGACGGTCGGAGCACCCCAAAGGCGAACGCCTTTGGTCTTGGCCAGGTCTAGCAGTTCTTGTGCGTCAGCTACGGTAGTGGCCATCGGTTTTTCGCTCCAGACGTTTTTGCCGGCCATGATGGCTTGGCGGTTCAAACGGCCGTGTTCCTGCATGTCCGTGGTATTGACCAGCAGTTCGAAACTGGCACCGGCCAGCATTTGATCGAGCGAAGCATACTGGTGAGGCACCTTAAAGCGGTCGGCCTGCTGTTGCGCGCGTTCTGGAATGATGTCGCAGACGCTGACGAGTTCAACCCATGGCGAGGCGGCCAGATGCGGCAAATACATGCGCGAGACGCTGCCGCACCCGATGAGCCCGACTTTGATTTTGCGCGTCTCCCCGGCGGCGGCCGACACCAGGATCGGAGAGGCGAGAGCCGCCCCCGCAGCCTGCAGAAACGACCGGCGCGTGGAATGGGTAGCCGCCGAAGGCGATGGATTTTGACTATTCATGAATGAAAAAAAAGAAAGCAGCGGCCGCGAGCCACGGCCGCGGGCCAGAATACGTCACTTTCCATGAACGATGTTCAGTAACCGCCCTGGCTGGCCGGTGGCGGTGGTGACGACTCCATCCGGCCACCGCACTGTCACTCGAGCGGATGATGCAGAAGCCGGGAAAAAGTGCGTGGATCCATGCTGCGTCAAATACCCTCCTCCCCCCGCCACTTCCAGCACCGAGGGCGACCCAGCCCCGCCCTGCACAGAAATCACGGCACCTAACCCCGTTGGATTCCCCCGGGGACCGGTCAGCCTCACCCCAAGAAAGTTCCCTCCCCGATGAAGCCAGACCGAGGGAGCCGCATCATTGATCGACATCACCAAGTCCGGCGCACCGTCCCCATTGACATCCGTCACCGCCACCGACCGAGCATCACCCGACTCAACCAACCCGCTCGCACGCGGCCACAGCGGATCAAAACCACCGCGACCGTCGCCTTTCAAAAAGACTCCCAATCCCCCATTCATCCGCCCTGTCTCCCGCTGAGGATGATAAAAATTCTGCGCCATCACCACGTCAGGATGACCGTCCCCATCAAAGTCGCCCGCCGCCACCCCAAAGGACGGTGCCATCTGGGCCAACCGCCCAAAAGGTCGAAATGTAAATTTTCCACCTGCGTTGATGAACACCCCGCTCTCGAGCGTGTTGACTTCGAGACGAGTCGCCTTGCGTAACTTCTCCTCCGTGTACACGTCGCCCAATGAGGCCGCCGCAAACGTGTGAAACGACTTCAATTTGTCCTTGATGAAGGGCATCGCCTTGCTCGAACAACTCAGCCCACGCCGCGGCAACAGCGAGTTGCCCTCAAATTTCGCCTCCACAATCTGCACCCGGTCAGTCTCATCAAAGACTCCATAATACATCATTTCGGGCCGCTCCGCCGTCGCTTTGTATTTGGTGTTAAGCCCGAAATTCGTAGCCACGAGGTCAGCATCCCCGTCGTGATCGACATCGACCACGGCCACTCCATTCCACCATCCAATCCATTTCCCAAGCCCGGTGTCCGCCGTGGTTTCCGCAAGCCCGGAGTCGCGGACCGCATACGTGCGCAGCGGCCCCCATTCGCAGGCGACCACCAGTTCGGGGCCGTCTCGGCTGTCCAAATTGGCCCATTGCGCCGCATTCACCACTCCGCAATCAAGCGGGGTCGACGTAAATTTCCCTCCTGCGTTGACTAACAAAAAGCTTGGGCTGGGCCGCGGATACTGACCGGGCACGGCACGCCCTCCGACAAACAAATCGATATCGCCATCAAGGTCGATATCCGCAGCGGCCACGGCGCTCCCGCTCGCGGTCTCGGCCGGCAGGGTGCCTGCCGGTGCGTCCGTCAATCCGCCGCGCCCGTCATTGAGATAAATTCTGTCTTGCAAGGAAGCGTCGTCCGGCGCGGTTTCACTGCCGCCGCTGACCACATAGAGATCGAGATCCCCATCGCTTTCCACGTCAATCCACACCGCTCCCATGTCTTCGCTGGCGGTGTGCGCGGCAAAAGCCGGGACCTCGCGCAACGCAAACTGGCCGCCCCCAGCATTGATCGCCAGCGAACCACTCTGCCCGCGCGCCCCGCCCAAAAAGACGTCGTCATCGCCGTCACCATCGACGTCGCCCCAGGCCAGCCCTGGGCCTTGGTGCGACTGTTTGTTGGGCAGCAATGGCTCGCGCTCGAAATCATCAAAGGCTCGCTCCCGATGCTGCCAGCCACCCAGTCCACCGGACCGGCTAAACAACGGTGTTGCGGCCGCCGCGGTCGCCGGCGGCGAAGCCAGCGCCGGTGCGCCGGCTTTCTTCGCCTCCGCTTCCACACCGGCCTCCGTGATGTGAAAAAACCGATCCGCAGGCAAATCCTTAAACGATTGCCACCGCCCGCTGGGCCACTCGACCGTCAATTCCGCAATCATCGACTGCTCGCCCAACCCGAAATGAACGATAGGATCACTCGCGGACAAATACCCGCGGGTCGCCGTCACATAGCGCGTCAACCGCTGCCCGTCCGGCAACCGCACTCTGACCGTGGCGCCTAATCCCCAGCGATTGCTGGACGTTCCCGTCAGACGCACTTTGGCCACATGGCCAGCCACAGAATTGTTTTGATAGACGCTGGCCGGCACATCCGCATTGCTCACCACCAAATCAAGATCTCCATCGTTATCGAAATCCGCCGTGGCCGCGCCAAAACTGACGCCTTCGCGGTCCAGCCCCCAAGCCGCTCCAACGTTTTCGAATTTCAACGCCCCCGTATTGCGGAAGGCGGCATTCTTTTCTTTTCTCATCGGCTGCTCTTTCCAGAATTTTACGAACTCGGGGGTCCCAGGTTTGAGCACGTTATCGGCATAATCTGTCATGTCGGAATGCATTGCGTCGCGCATGATCCCGTTGGTTATAAACAAGTCCAGCCATCCGTCATTGTCGAAATCTTCCAGCCGCGGCGTCCATGTCCAATCGGTGCTCGACACCCCCAAGAGCTGGGCGGCTTGCAACATGCGGCCGGTGCCAGTATTCAAATACACGGCATTCCGCATGAATTGCCGGGGTTCGGCCCAATCTAAAAACCACGACATGGTATCCATGTTCCCCATCATGACTTTCTCCCGGTAGTGAGTCGTCGCCGACATGTCGGTCGCAAAGAGATCGATCAATCCATCATTGTTCAAATCTCCGGTATCACTCCCCATGGAAAACCAAGGGGTGTGCGGCACGGATTGTAACAATCGGTCGTCAAAAGTGCCGTCCCCACGGTTGCGCAACAACCGGTCCGGCCCGCTAAAATCATTCGCGACATACCAGTCCGGCCGCTGGTCGGCATCATAATCCCAAGCCGTCACCGACAACGTGAAATACGGCCCCTTCACGCCCGAAGCCACCGTCACGTCACTGAATTTCCCCACATCCTGACGAAAAACCCGGTCATGCTGCGCCGAATCAATGCGCATCGCCCGGTCGCCAGGCAAAATCAGAATTTGCCAGTATTCCTCCACCTCCGGCACGACCACCGGCACTTCCTTGCCGTCGCCAGCCCGCGGCACCATCTTGACCCGGAATTTTGCCGTCGGCGGTGGCGGCGTCCCGGTGGTGGCCAGATACCCATCCAGATCACCGTCGGCATCCGTATCAGCCCACCCCATGGTCATACTGCCACCAGAAAATCCAAGGTGAAGCGCCGCCGCACGATCGCTAAACCGCCCGGTTCCATCATTGATGTACGCACGGTTCGGCTGCCGATAACAACAAACAAACAAATCCAGATGCCCGTCGTTGTTGAGATCAACCATCGAGGCCCCAGTCCCCCAAAAATCCGTGCCCAACCCAGCCTCCTGCGTCGCATCCGTAAATTGGAAACCGCCGCGATTGCGATACAACCGCCCGCCTCCAGAAGGACTGGTCACATAAAAATCCGGCAGGCCGTCCCCGTTAATGTCACCCGTGCAAATCCCCCCTGATGGGTTCATCCGAAGCATTTCCTTGAGATACAGATCAAGGTCCCCCCAACTCATCTGGAAATCGACGCCCGAGACCGCCGCCGGCACCGCCGTGAAAAGCGGACCGGCTCCGCCTTGCCGCGGAGGCAAAGGATCAACTTTCAGTCCGCCACCCACCGGCACACCAGCCTGAGCCTCCGCCGCCCGCGCGCCCTCCATCACCCCCATGACCCCGAGGCAATACCCCAACGCCAGTAGTTCCATGGGCCACCCGCCCCACCACCCCCGACGACACATTGTATTCTCACCATGCATAAGCCCATATTTAATTCGAAGTCGTCCAAACATGGCAAGTCAGAGATCACGAAATATATCGATTTTCGCCTTGTGTCGAAGTTGGCATTTCGCCTAAATTAACGAATTGGAAGAGATTGAGGCGGCGATTCATCCCGCGGCCGACTGCTTCCACAAATCCCCCTGTTTTCACAACCCCCACACATATAGATGAATACGACCCCCGTCGGGCATTCAGCTGCGTCCACTCATCGCCCATGGATTCTCATGGGCGCGCTGATAACCGTGAGCAGCTTGTCATTGGACGCCGCCTTGGTGCAGCGCTGGTCCTTTAATGCGCCTTCTGGTCCGGCTCCCGACGGAACAGTGATTGCCAACGAAGTAGCGGGCGGCGAGCCGGCGGTCATTCGCGGCGACGCTTCGTTATTAACGAGTTCTTCCGTCAAACTGCCCGGCGGATCGGGCAATACCGCGGGGTATGTCGACCTCCCGAATGGCCTGATTTCCGGCCTGACCGAGTGTACACTGGAAGGCTGGATGTCGGTGGATGCGGGCGGCCACGTGTGGGCCCGCGCTTTCGATTTCGGCGACTCCTTGGGAGCCGAAGTGACAGGTCCTGGCGGGGGTGGTGAGGGCAAGGATTATTTGCTGCTCTCGATTTGTCGGGGCACGGATTATGGCGCGCAGCGTGTAGAGTGGCGCAACGAGACGCCGGGAGGTCCTGGGCCTGGCGGATCGACCACGCTCGATAGCGGCGTACCAACGACTTTTGGCCAATTGTTTCATTATGCGGTCACCGTCAAACCGGACGGAGCCGGCGGCAGCGTGGTCAACTATTGGCGCAACGGTGAGCTTCTGACGGCTGATGCCGCCACGCCTTTCGTGCTCGCGGACTTGAACGACGTCAACAACTGGCTGGGTCGCTCGAACTGGACAGCTGACGGCAATGCCGCGGCGTCATTTGATGAATTTCGGGTCTATGACACGGCATTGACTGGCGATGAATTGACCGCGAGCCGGACAGCCGGACCGAATGCTGGATTGGCGGACACTGATAGTGACGGCATTCCTGACTTTTACGAGACTCAACGTCCGGCTATCCTGAGTCCCTCCAATGCCGCCGATGCCGCCCTTGATGGCGACAGCGATGGATTGACCAACCTGAAGGAATTCCAGATTGGATCAAACCCGCAACAGGTGGATACCGACGGCGACAGCTTGAATGACGGTGTCGAGGTCAACACCCACAACACCAACCCGTTGTTGGCTGATACCGATAGCGACACCCTGCCCGACGGTCAGGAAATCACGCTGGGCACCAATCCGAACAATATCGACACTGACGGCGATACATTCCCCGATGCAGTGGAAATCGCCCAAGGAACGGACCCCAAGAGCGCGTCCAGCGTGCCGTTGCTCCTGCTGGTCAATCGTTATGGTTTTAATGAAGCCAACGCCTCGACAGCCACCGTCGTCGTCGATTCCGTCGGCGAAGCCAATGCTGCCATTTTGGGTGATGGTTTTACGTGGAACGGCACGGGATTGACTTTGCCCGGCGGCTCCAGTGACACCGCGCCCTATGTGGATCTTCCTAACGGCTTCATTTCGCGCCATGGCCGCTCCCGCGGCGGATCCGGCACCATGACCCTCGAAGGATGGGTCACCGTCAACGATAGTTCCGGCGCCTGGGCGCGGATCTTTGACTTCGGCTCGAGCCTACCCACGATCCGCGAAATCACGGGCCCCGGCAACACCAATGGCGGCGGCATCGAAGGGCGCGATTATTTGATGTTGAGTGCCTACAACGGCAACGATCAGAATGTCCGGCAGCTTGACTGGCGCAACGAAGACCCTCGCGGCGGCGGCGGGGTGGTCGGAGCGTACACCACCAATACCTTCGGCAG
>CAJBME010000231.1 GCA_903954065.1 uncultured bacterium | reverse complement strand
TCGTTGTAGCCCCACCCGACCACAGTACCGTCGTTCTTAAGCGCAAGGCTATGAGAATAGCCTGCAAGATGAGAGCTTGTAGCAATCGCAGAGACATTGGTCAACCCTGCGGGAATCGTTGTTTGACCCTGGCCGTTGTAGCCCCACCCGACCACAGTACCGTCGTTCTTAAGCGCAAGGCCGTGATACCCACCTGCAGCAATCGCAGAGACATTGGTCAGCCCTGCGGGGATCGTTGTTTGACCCCACACGACCACGGTACCGTCATTCTTAAGCGCAAGGCTGTCGTATCCACCTGCAGCAATCGCAGAGACATTGGTCAGCCCCGCGGGAATCGTTGTTTGACCCCCGCTGTTGTAGCCCCACCCAACGACCACGGATATACCAGAATAAACACGATTCGCTGCATGCCAATTGGACGTTGCCATCAATCCTGCGCGGGCGGTCTCTACCGCGTACTTCACTTCAGTATCAGATGCAGGATCCAGATTCATTCGTTTGAGAATGAAGGGTGAGGCATATGTCTGAATGGTAGTCCCATTGACTAAATCAATCCCGGAAAAATTACCGCTATTGGCATTACCAGTGAGCACGCCGTTAGCCAAGGTCAGCCCTGAGTCCCCATCCGCGTATTGCCAGAAGAGAGCATTGAGGACGGTGGCATCGGAAGGCGTGTCTTTACTGATGGTGAGCGCCGGATTGCCATTGGCGGCGGGGATGGTAATCCAGTCGATCGGCAGTAACCCCCGCCCGTCCATGGCGAGGATCTCGAATTTGATTTGGCCGAGGTCGGTATCCCAATCCGCGTCGGCGTCCCAGGCGAGAGTGTGGTTGGTATTGGTGGCGATGGCATCGCCGAGGTGAGCGCTGGTCCCTTCGGCGAAGGTGACTGGTTTGATAAGATTAGCGAACGACCGAACGCCACCGATGAACGCGAGGGCTCTGGTTTTGACGGTGGCGTCATCGGGATCGTTCACCCGGTAGACGATATCCATCAACGTCGTGCCAGGACGCATACTGGCTGACTGAATGACGACGGTGGGCGCGGTATTGGCGGCGAGCACGGCGGGCCACAGCGCAGCAGCGGCACTCACGAAGCGAGCGAGGGTATTCATGACGAGAAAATCAAGAGACGGAGTGGAAATTTCTGCTATAACTCACTGGCGATCAATAATGAGAGCGTATTTCAATCGAACATCAGGGAAAGAGCTTGTCGCCGGAACCAGGCTCTTAAACGAGGCGATCGATGATTTACTTTTATTGATAATTAATACAAATATACCATCACTCTCACTCCACAACCAAAAGTCCACCAAATATTCCACCGGCTATGGTTCTTTGTGGCGTTTTCCCATTTCAGGCGAGCCGCCCGATCCTCCCTGTTCCACTCACCGCTCGCGAAAAAGCAGAGCTTGCCCCACCCGCCCGGAAGCGTGTTGAGCGAGCGATCCGCACCAGCAAAAGTTTGCTCATCAACAGATTGCACGAATGCTGTACTCAGCACACAGCACCATGGTCACCACCGTCGTCATCGACGGCCGATCCTTCCTCATGAAAGACCGTTCAGTCCCCCACCCTCCCGGCCCACCCTAAATCATCCATTTTCCGTCCGGTTCTTATACCGCCGATTTTACCGGACGTTCACGGCGCCCATCGCAGACCTTCGGGGTGGCGTGCAAACCCATTCAGGCGAGGCCTAAAATCCAGCCTTCCAGTCGGGCCAGCGTGAGTTCGGCAGGGCGTAATCCTGGATGAAAATACACGGGCAGCGTGTCGGTGGCGTCGCTCTGCTGCATCCACTGGGCGACACTGTAGGCGTCGTGTTGGTCCGGGTTGCGGTCTTCGGTGGGAAACGTTCGACTCCAGAGCGCCGGATAGACCTCGGCGATGACGGATCTGCCCGAAGGGGGTGTCCATCCGTCGAAGGGCCAAAAATGCACGCGCTCACCGAGCTGCTGGCGCAGGTAGCGCAGCCACGGCAGGCCACTGTGAGTGGACTTCGCCACGCTGCCTTGCACATTAAAGTGGAAGACCGACTTCGCCTTGGCTCGTTCCTCGGTCATCCTCCGCCAGCGCGAATTTCCCGAGCGCGCGGCAGCATTCCCGCGGGTGCCGTCTAGGACAAAATCGACATACACATGGTCCCTGTCGGTCGGCCAGTGGTGCTGGAAGTCATCGAGAAACTGAGGCCAATCCGGCTGGAGGCGATGGACTTCGAAGTAGCGCAGCGGAAAGGAAAACCCGTGGTCGATGCCGACGAGCGTGGCCGGGCCGTCGCGAAGTTCAGCCGCGAGCCATTCGGCCAGTCCCCGCCGCGTCCAATATTTGCGCGGGCTGGGCGGCGGCAGCACCTCGGTGGGCGGCTGCGTGGGCGTTGCCGAGTAGAGCCGCAATCCCTTCAGGCTGCTCGTGGCAGTCTCCGCGCCAGAATAGTCGATGCCGAAGTAACGTTCAAATTGGGGCATGGTGAATGAGGCAGTGGTGAGGTCGGCGGCGGTGGCGCGGGAGGCGGCGAGCTACGTTTCCAACACGTCCGCGAAGGGAAATCTGTAGTCGTGGGTTGTCATGGCTGGAAAGGCGCTTTGAGGCAATCGAAAAAGTCCCCGGCCTCGGCGACCAGAGCTTTTAAATACGCACGGATTCGGGTCAAGTCCACTTTCGCGGCCGGAAATGCCGCCTCGGCGGCTTGCCGGCACTCGCTCGTTCGCTGTTGGCGAGGACAAGCACCGTCTCCGACAGCTCTATATGTAATAACGTTTTCTTATGTGAGGAGTCCCCGTCCTTGTGTGACGAGTCCACGGGCTTGCGTGAGGAGTCCCCCTCCTTATGTGAGGAGTCTCTGGGTTCCTCAGGGCGATCGAAAAGGCCCATATCCGCTACATACTCCACCCCCACGACTATTTGACCTGGCACACGCTTGCCCACCGCCACCAATCCAACCGTGGCCAATTTTACCCGGCGGCTTTTGCCAAACTCCAAGCCGCTGCGAACAGCGCTCCGCGCGTCGCACGGTCAGCCGCATGAGCATCTGCCACGCCATTGGCGTCAAACCCTTCAGGGTGTTAGTTAACCCGGCCGGTTACCTCTGCAGCCCTGAGAGTTGACTTTGTTTGCTCCCCATCAACCGTCTTTTAGCTTTAACGACGCTATTAAGATTATCTCTTTTTGCGCTCGCTTTCCTTAAGCCGTCAAATCCGAGTTGTGCCGAGGAAAGAACCCTCATACCTGCTAGTTCGCTTTCCAATGCTCTAATTTCAAACTTGAGGGCTCGAATCTCGTCTGAAATAATCCGTGCTTGGGCTTCGTTTGCTGCTTTCCTGGCCTGTTCTTGGGCTTCGTTTGCTCTTTTCTGGATTGCAACGTCTTCCGCAGCTTCGCGTTTCTTCTCCAGTGCTTCCGCATCTGCCTTAGAAGCCGTCCGCCGTGCTTCAGCCTCTGCTTCAGAAACACTCCGCCGTGTTTGGTCCTCTTGTTCTCTGAGCTGGATTTCATCTTTGCGTTGCTCCCGGGCTTTCGCCTCTGCTTCACTATCCGCCGCGCGATATTCGGAAGCCTTTGTAGCATCATAATTGAAACGCTTTTGTAGATAGGGCGGTAGTTTCTCCAGTGGTATCTTGGCCGCACCGTTCTTATGGTAAATAGTTACAGAGGCGGGAGTCGGGCGTCCCCAGCGAATGTTTTCGTAGCGAACACCCTCTAATGTAATAGACTGCTCGCCCGCTCCAGCAGAAGGGATCGGTTGGGCGTTCTGCGCCGAGGCAAACAGAGGCCATACACCAATCAGCACACAAAATAATTTCGTTTTCATACAGGTAAGTCTCTTACTCTTTCTTCGCCAACTCCGGGTTGCGGGTTCTGATTTTCCGAATGGCGGCGAGGATGTGGTTCATGGCGCTGCGGTTAGACAGTAATAATTCCTGGCCCATGCCGACGTGAGACGCAATCGAATTCGGGACCGTTTGTTACTTTAACAAGAGAATAGAATTTTGGGTCGTTTTCTGAGAAGCCGGGCACTGATTAAAGTGCCAGCCGTGCCTGCCACACGCAATGCCTGTCCTCGCAAAAGCGGCGAGACTCCGCCGCCACAAAACCCGCTCAACCCTCATGACCTTCCCCCCCCAATCGAAGACTGGGGCAAACTCCTCGGCTATGTGCCCGCCGCCAGCGCCATCCTCGACCGAATCCTCTTCCGCTCCGACATCATCTCTATGACCGGTCGCAGCCATCGCCTCGCTCAGTTCGTTTCTGAGGTCCACTCCCTACCAACAACATTCACTCTGCCAGCGACCGGTCGAGAGCGACAGCCATTCCGTGGGCCCGACGAAACTCCTCGAACTGCGCTGACCTAGGCGCTTCTCGGTCTCGACGGCTATCAGGACAAGATCAAGTACCACCGGAAGTGTGTGAGTTAATCGAAGGCGTAGCAAGCGCGGGGCTGATTGGTTCGCGACGGATCATGATTTTGATGTGGCAAGGATGGCTGGGTGCGAGCTAGTTCCCGCGATTGATAAGCAGCTCGATGGCGCGCTCGATGCGTTCCTTGCCTAGTGTGGTGAGGCGCTTTGCCCCGAAAGTTCGCGCAATTTGAACGGAAGAACATTCTCCGCCCGCATGGATGGCGGCGGCCAGAATCTCCTCGCTTGGAATGTCCTCGATGCTGCGAGCGACCTCGCCTTCGATTGGAATGCGAAACGAACTCATGGCGCTCGGCTCGTTTTCATGGAGCCAGACGAAGGAGCCGCAGATGGGATCCTCCCGCAGGTGGAAATGGTCATCCACCAGAG
Source organism: uncultured bacterium (assembly GCA_903954065.1). Classification (GTDB taxonomy): domain Bacteria; phylum Verrucomicrobiota; class Verrucomicrobiia; order Verrucomicrobiales; family V1-33; genus CAJBME01. Next base: position 1,150 of record CAJBME010000231.1, on the reverse strand, counting down.
CCAAAACCCTCTCCCTGATGAGGCGACCTGTTCGCTTGAAATCATGGGCGCGCGCCATGCGCTGCACCAAAAGGTCGACGGCGATAGGGGCCTCCATCACGAGTGTGAGTCGAATCAATTCTCGGAGAGTCTCATCATAGTCCCCATTGTAGAAGTTCTCTGGACTGATGCGGTCCAAAAATCCCGAGAAATCGGTCGTCTGGTAGACGCTCGGCTCTCGACCGCTCGGGATGATGACCTTGGCTACCACCAAAGGTTCTGAGACTACTTCGTTTTTGTGGGGAGGCTTGTTCGTTCCATGCTCGATTGACGCTGGTGACGCGGTGCTTGCGGAGGCTGGGGTCTCCGACACGCTGGCCTGTTTAGTATCCCGTTGTTGGCGATGTCTGCTCAGAATGGCTTCCAAGTGTGCGTGGAGGCGCTCGACTTCGCTCTCTTGATCCACGAACCAGTCGGTCGACCACACGCGCAACAACTTCCAGCCCAGACCTTCCAAGACGGCGGCGCGGACCTTATCGCGATCGCGGGCGGTTGCGCTGCGATGGTAGGTCGCTCCATCGCACTCCACCCCGACTAGGAAATCCCCGGGGTGGTCTGGATGGACGATTCCGATATCGATACGGAAACGAGAGACTCCCACTTGAGGAACTATTTCCCAGCCCTTCTCCCGGAGCCGTCGGGCGACGGCTTCTTCAAAGGGAGAGTCGAAACCGCCTACCGAGCCCTTCACGGCCTCTGCCAAGGCCTTTGGCCCTCGATCTGCGAACTCAAGAAAATGTTTGAGATCCCGCACCGCGCGCGCGCTGGTCCGATTGAGGTCGATCAGCGAGGGGTCGAACGAAGTGAACACAACCATCTCCTTCTTGGAGCGGGTCAGTGCGACGTTGAGTCTCCGCTCTCCACCGTCCCGATTGAGCGGGCCGAAGTTCATCGACATCGTGTTGGCCCCGAGCGCTGTCGGCCCATAGCAGATGCCAAGAAAGATCACGTCCCTTTCGTCACCCTGCACGGTTTCCAAGTTCTTCACGACCACGGGCTCTGACAGTTCCTCGCTGAAATGAGGTTCGATTTCAGGATGGCTGCGTCGCGCGGCGTCCAACAGATCCTCGATGAGTTTCTGTTGCTTCGAGTTCAGCGTGATGATGGCCAG
>CAJBME010000230.1 GCA_903954065.1 uncultured bacterium | reverse complement strand
GCCAAGGGGAAACTGTGGATTGGCGCCTGGAAGGAATGGGTTAGAGGTCGAGTGGGCTGGGGGCGCCTGCGCCTGGGCGATCGAGGAGGTGGAGGTAGATCATGGTGGTTTCGACCGAGGAGTGGCCGAGGAGAGATTGGAGGGTGCGGATGTCTGTGCCGCTTTGGAGGAGGTGGGTGGCGAAAGAATGTCGGAAAGTGTGGCAGGCGGCTCGTTTTGGGATGTCGGCTTTGCGGACCGCGTCTCGGACTTGTCGTTGCAAAGAGTCCTCGTGCAGGTGGTAGCGGGCGTATTTTTTGGTGCGCGGGTGTGCACAGAGTTTGGCGGCCGGGAAGATGAACTGCCAGGGCCATTCACGCGGGGCGTTGGGGTATTTGCGGGCGAGGGATTCGGGCATGTGGACCTCCCCGACGCCGGCGATGAGGTCGAGGCGGTGTTTTTCTCGATTGGCGGCGAGGTGGGATTGGAGGCGGGGTTCGAGGGCCTTGGGGAGGGGGACGAGGCGGTGTTTGCCTCCTTTGGCGTCGTGGATGGCGATGGTACCGTGGCCGAAGTCGATGTCCTTGACGCGGAGGCGAAGGCATTGATTCGGGGGACGCCTCACGGCCCCCTCACCCTTCGGGCTCCGCTCCGCTGCGTCCATCTCGCCTCCCGCCAGTCGGCTCGGTGACTCCGCGGTGCCAAGAGTTTTCTGGCCGCGGTCTGTTGTCCGGTGGGCTGGGAATGGGGAGCCTTAGTACGGGCCGGAGCATCTCGTCTGCCAGCCGGATTTTTTCTCACGCGGAGGCGCGGAGAGCGCGGAGGGCGGAAGATTGGATTCTCTCCGCGAGCTCCGCGTCTCCGCGTGAACCTCATTTGTCTTGGATCAAGATGAATTCGACGCGCAACGCCGCCTGTCGCCAAGGCTGCCACTGCTCTCCGAGCTCTTGTGGAGGATTGGACTCCAAAACGTCGTTTTGGGTGACGTGATTCGCTTGGAGGGCATCAGCAGGGAGTTGAAGGCGTTCTCAGTATTCACACGGCGACCTTCTCATCGACCTCAATCCGGTCGATCTCTCTCCCTCCAATTGATTCAATGGATTGGTGGGGGGGGGATGGAGTGGGCGCGCGCACTCTCGGATGGGGTGCGCTGTTCCCGCGTCAAGCCGCGGCCGCGGCTTCGGCGGCGGCGCGGTCTGGCAGCATCGGAATGACCTTAGAAAAACCGCTGAGCTCGAAGACTTCCGCAGGCAACTTCTGTAGGCCGAAGACAAGGAAGCGGACGCCGACCGCCTGCGCTGCGCGCGCGCCGACCAAGAAGCTTCGCAAGGCCATGCTGGAGACGTAATCGAGACCGATGCAATCGACGATTAGGGCGCGGCCCTTGGCCTCGATCACCGCCGATTCAAGCGATCGCTGAAAGGCGTCGGAGGCGCCGAAGTCAAGGCGTCCCGCCAACGTGACCACGAGCATTCTTTCGCTGCCTTCAGTACTGAATTGCATGGAATGGGGTTCCTTTTTCTTGTTGGGTTTCAGAAGTCATGAAGAGATGGAATAACTTTTTGCCTATGCACTGGTCACCGAGTGGCCAGAACTGTGGCCGTGTAGCAAATCCGGAGTGAGTTCGGCGAGCATGCTGCAGCCCGCCAGTTTCATGGTCAGCGCGAGCTCGTCGTCGAGGCGTTGCAGGACCCGGGCCACCCCGGCTTCACCGGCAGCCGTCAATCCCCACAGCGGCGCTCGACCGACCAGCACGGCATCAGCACCAAGCGCGATGGCCTTGAAGGCGTCTGAACCATTACGAATGCCGCCGTCCGCCAAGAGTCGGATGTCGTGCCCTGCCTTGTCGAGAGCGAGCCTGACCGGCATCACCATTTCCATGGCTGAAACTTCATCGTCAAGGCGCCGCCCACCGTGGTTCGACAGGATGAGTGTCTGGAAACCAAGCGATGCGGCCAGAACGGCATCCGATGGCGACAGGATGCCCTTCAGGCAGATCGGCAGTTTTGTGCGTGATTTGAGTGCAACGAGGTCCGAGAACTTCAAGGATGGGTCCTTCATCGACTCGAAGCGCACCAGCGGCGGCACATGAGTATCTGTCAGCGCCGGCAGATGAACCAGTTCTAGCGCTTGGCTAAAGCGCAGCCACTCGCGGGGATCGATGTCAATCCGTCCCGACGCAGGCGAGTCCACTGTCACCACCAGCCCGTGGTACCCGGCCGCCTCTGCCCGTTGCACCAGCGCATCGGTGAGCCCGCGGTCTTTCAGCATGTAAAGCTGGAAGAGGGCGAGCCCCCTCCCTGACCCAAATGGCCGCACGACCTGCTCGAGTGGCGTGGTCGATAGCATTGACAAAACCATTCCGGCATTGCGCCGTTCCGCCGCACGACTCACGGCCATTTCGCCATCGGAATGTAGTAGTCGATGCATCGCTGAGGGAGCGACCAAAATCGGCGAGGAGAGTTCACGACCGAACAGCGTCGTCTCTATGCTGATATTCGATACGTCACGCAACCGCCGCGGGCAGATGGCCATCGATTTCAGCACATCGAGGTTTCGGCGAAGTGCGCGACCCGACTCGGACCCATTTGCAAAATACGCGAATATCGCCGGCGCCAGCCGCTCGCGGGCCTGCTGCTCCAGTGCGACCGGATCGCCACCGCAGTCGTCAGGCGGGGAGATCGCGCCAGGGGCATCCGTCAGGGGGCGCGCATGAACCGCCCGGTTCGCGGGCACCTGAATCGCGTTCGCGACCTCAGCCCCAGCCTCCACGATGGAGTGAGGGCCGACATTCACGAAGTCGCCGATTCGAGTTGCGCGAAAAAGCAACGTGTGGTGTTCGACGGAGTGGGCGAACACCATGGCATTTGGCTGCAGCACTGTGCCCGCGCCTATCGATTTCAAGTCAAACTCGCAGCCCAAGGATGACCCCATGAGGCAGGCGTCGCGCCCGATCTTGGCGCCTAGCAGGCGCCAGAGTGCCGCCAAATAAACCGTTCCGCGCAGGCTGACGAGGATCGCGCGTTCGGCGTCCATGATCAACGCCTCTAAGAAGACCCAGCGCGAGTACATGACGCCCATGAGCGGGTGATCTCCCGCCGCGACGCGTCCAATGACTGCCCATTTTAATCCGACCAGCGCCACGATCCGCACCAACCTTCTCACTAGCAGGGCCACTGGAAGGGCCCAGATGGCATTCCAGATGCCGGGCAGCACCTGCGCCTGCAGCACTTCCGCGAACGCAACGAACCCGAGGACTGATATAAGCGCCGATGCTAACAGTTGCGCGGGCCCCAGCAAGACCTTGGCGGTGAATCGGGCCGGACCGGAAAGCTCGAGCTCATGAAAACGGCTGCGGCCCACCACCCGGGCTGATGCACCGACGGCGACACTCCCCTCGGGCAACCTAGTCCCGGCCGATAAGGCACTCAGATCGCCAAGCAGAGAGCGCTCCGGGACTACCGCTCCGTTGATCAAAATACAGGAGTTAGCCACGATTCCCTGACGATGAACCTCCACGGTGGCGTCCGGGGACAATTCTCTGCTACCGTTCAGGACGGTCACGTTGCCAGCGAGAATGGCGCCATCTCCGATCCTCAGATGACGCGGGTCCTCGACATAAGGTCCGGCTAGCATGGTATCATCGCCCACCATCGCACCCAGCAGTCTGAAATTGACCCCAGTCAACGGACTCATCACCGTAAGTCGAAGCCAGACAGAGAAGAACGGTACCTCGATGGCGCTTCTGTAGACGGAGGCACCGATGACGGGACGGCCAAGCCGCTCCAGCAGAGAGCGCAGCGGGCGAACCACCCCGATCACGAGCAGAAATGTGACCAGAGGCAGAACGAGCTGTAGGGTCACGGCGACGCTCACTAATTCACTCCAGCGCAAAGAAGATCCTCCGACGACAACCTCGGCGAGACGGCCGGGCAGCGCCGTGACGGTTTGATCCGTGAGCAGGCTGATCAGCTCGAGTCCGGCCGCCACCGCAAGACCATAGATGTAGGTGGCTCCTATGTACGCCCACAGACCTTGGACCCGGGATGCCGCCGCGGCATCCCGGCTCGTCTCCGTGGCCGAGGTGCCGAGCACATTCACTACGCCTTGCGGCGGCACTATCGTCTCGCCAACGAGATGGGCCCCGGGAGAAATCACCGCTCCTTCTCCGATCTGTATCGGCTCGCGCGATACAGAGGCTATAGAAATGACGGCAGGCTGCAGCACCGCTTCACGACCGATGGACACCCCGGCGTCGACCGTGATGAAGCGAGGATCGGTGAACCCCAACGTATCGATCCGGACCCCCGCTCCGATCCGAGCGCCCAGCAACCGATAGTAGAGAGAAAGGGCCGCCGTTCCGCGAAGCAAACCCAGAAAGTCGTCCTGTCCGCGCAACAGGTTCTGTGCTGTCAGCCAGCCGCAGTAGCGGGCACCCCAGAGAGGAAATTTCGTCGGTCGAGGATCCAGAACACGCACTGCCGCCGCCGTCAGCAGCGTCATCAAGAGCATGTGCAGGGACACCCAAATCGGGCTCAGCGCAAGCGCGACCCACGCACCCTCGCTCTGCACGGCCATGATAGCGAGGATCAGGATCGGAATGGACGAGAGCGCCATGAGGGTGGGGCGCACCAGCAGCCCCAAGGCCTGCAGCGCACAGGAAAAAATGCCGGCTTGCTGCACGGTGGCGGCCGCATCAGACGCTGGGTGAGAAGGCGATTTTTGCGGCTGCGGCTCGGTAGGCCGTGTCCGCTTCGTCGCACCGTGATGGGTCAAGTATTCGACCACACCACCAACAGTCGGATGGTCGTAGAGCAGCGTTGGCGACAGTGCAAAACCGTAACGCGTCTCCAATTCTAGGAGCAAATCGATCACATTCAGTGAATCGATGCCGAGTTCCAAGATATTGGAGTCTGTCGCAATGTCATTCTGTAACCCATGCCCGAGATGACGTTGGATGCGCTCGATGAGGAAAGTCGTCAGTTCTTGCCTCCCGGTACTGTCTAGGTCGGTATTGGCCTTCGGAGCGACTGGCCGGATCATTTCTGCCAGCGCATGCTTGCGAACCTTTCCTGTCGCGGTCCGTGGCAACTGCGCTAGAAACACCACCGTTCTCGGAACCTTGAACGACGCTAGTTTCTCACGGCAGTGGGCCCGGACGGACGCTTCGCTGAGCCCCCTACCGTCGCCTTCGATGGCTAGCGCCACCACTTCACCGAGCAATGCATCGGGCACCGCAAAAGCGCTGCATAAAGCCGCTCCGGGTAACTGCGCGACAACTTGCTCGATTTCAGCAGCGAATACGTTTTCTCCACCGACGTTGATCATGTCCTTAACGCGGCCCGCCACGTGCAACCGTCCATCACTCGTGAGATAACCAAGGTCACCAGATCTTAGAAACCCGTCGGACCCGAAAGCGCTGCGGTCCAATTCATGCCCGCCCGCTCGCTGATACCCAGCCATCACCGTCGGCCCGCGTAGTCCGATCTCCCCAACTTCGCCAGTGCGCGCGCTTTCGCCAGTCTCCGTGAATACCCGGACTTCAAGCCCGGGCAGGGTTTTGAGTCCCACCTCGCTACCTTCGCGTGTTTGGTTCTTGAACGCGATGTGGCAGGTCACTTCCGTCATGCCATATCCCTGCCACACGTCACACCCTAGCGCCGTTGCCGCGCGCGCCGCCAAGCCTGGATCCAGCTTTGCGCCACCGGTCAGCACCCACTGCAAAGCGGGGAAAGTCATCCCCTCCAGCGCGTTCGACTCGGTCATCAGCGTCAGCATCGAGGGCGTCAGTTTCGTCATGGTGACCCCTTCGGAAGCCATCGTTGCCACCGTCAATCCAAGCTGCAACTGATTGGCAATGAATACATGCCTGGCGCCAATGAGTAGACATATCCAAACGAACGCAACATCCCCGACATGAAACATCGGTCCAGAGTGCGCCCAACAATGGTCATCACAGGCAGAGAGCCCGAGCGCTGCCATCGTGGCCGCTGCATGAGTCAGTACGGCTACATCAGTGTGCGGTACCACCTTCACGGTTCCAGTCGATCCCGACGTCGCAAATACCTCGACAATCGACGAGCCTCCGCGCGCGGTTGACGCCATCACACTCGCCACGCCACTCGGAAGACGCTCCAGCCAACGCACGTCTAGGCCGGAATCGGGTGACGTCGTCGCCTGACACAGCGTTCCTCCGACATTCACGCGACACCATGAGAGTGATTCACATTTTGACAGCAGGTCCGTCGAAGTCACCAGCAATTCAGCGGCGCCGATCGCGAGGACATCGTCGATTTCGCTCGGCGTGAGTCGGTGATTGACTGGCAGGAGAGCGAAATTCCCCAGCGCTGCGGCATAGAAGAGTTCCATCAACAACGGCGAATTGTGCAGCAGTGTGGCCACGACCGGGGTGCCATGACGGGTCGTCTGCTGCGGAAAGGCGCTCAGCAGTTGAGAGGCGAGGCGTGCGACCCGGATCGCACATTCGACCCAGGTGATCCACTCGCCATCGATTCGATACGCCGGCCGCTCGGCAAAGCGTGAGCAAGACGCCAGAAACACCACAGCCATTGGTGATGGCGGGAAATGGATCGTTTCCGTCGGTAGCATCGCCGACCGCAGTCGTTCGAATGTACGTTCTAAACTTTCGGCGGACAACAGCTCTGGATCAAAGCCAAGTTCACGGCCAATAGCGGTCAGTGGCCTTGCGGCGTCCTCTAAGTCAAAAACCGACATGAATTATATTTTTACCGATGAAAAAATGAGTTTTGTAGAGAGAATTTGATTCTCCGTAAATGATTAAAAGTTCATGAGTTTTATTAATACGGAAACGCTAGAAGAAGTAGGCTTGCTGCGCAATTTTTTTCTGCAAGGGCGGCCATCAGGTTTGGGGTGGTTCGATGGGGTGCCTGTTGAGGAAAATTTTTCTGATGATCCGCTGGTTACTCCTTTCGCAGGGGAGGGCAGGGCTTGGAAAACTACCGCGCGTTCGTGGCGCATAAGCTCGTCAAGGAGCCGTCGCAACCCGTCGGCGAGATTGGAGGATCTCTGACGGGTAATAAATTGCAAAAAACTGTGGGGAAGATTAGGCTGCAGGAGCTTTTGATGGGCGGTTTGAGGCTGGATGTTTTTGTTCCATTCCAACAACGACCACACGGCCCCACTCCACAACGCGAGTGGCAAGGCTAAAGCTTTTTACAAAAAAAAACCTTACAGTCACCGCTCCAACGCAGCTCACTCAAAGCCAAATCCAATTCTATTTACGATGACAAAGGGGAAACAGCATGACTTCTGATGTCCAAGGTCCCACCTGGACGAACTGGGTTGGTAACCAATCGTTCTCGCCCAGCGCGATGATCGAAGTCACCAGTGAAGCGGAGATCGCCGCGCTGGTCGCACGCGCCGCGGCTCAGGGCATGGGCGTGCGCACCTTTGGCACCGGGCATTCGTTCACGCCGATCATCGAGACCGCTGGGCTGTTGCTCGATACGCAGCGCCTGCGCGGCGTGATCGAGATTGACGCCGCCCGCCAACAGGCGACCGCTCTGCCCAAAACTACCGTTGGTGATTTTGGCGAGCCGCTCTGGGAAGCGGGTTTGGCTCTGGCGAATCAAGGAGACATCGACACCCAGGCGATTGCTGGGGCGATTGCCACAGGCACCCATGGATCGGGGAATCATCTGCCTAGTTTTTCGGCGACGCTGCTTGGCGCTCGCTTTGTCGATGGCCTGGGCAATCTGGTCACCGTTTCCGAGACCGAAAATGCCGATGTGTTACCGGCATTGCAGACGTCGATTGGCTTGTTGGGGTTGATGACCCGCATGACGATCAAGGTCATTCCCGCCTACAATCTGCATGCGCGGACGGCCACCTTGCCCTTTGGCGAGGTGATCGAGCGTTTTGCTGAATTCGCGGCCAACAATCGCAGTTTCTCATTCTTCTGGATGCCCAGTGACGAGTCAGCGGCTCTCTATTGTCTGGACAATGGCAAGCGTGACGATTGTGCCATTCGCTTCTTTAATGCTGCGACGCCCGACATACCCCGGGATAATCTTCCGGCCAACGAACGGATTGACCGCGCGTATCGCATCTATCCCATGCAATACGACCCGAATTTCCATGAGATGGAGTATTTTCTCCCTCTGGAAGCGGCGACGGACATTCTCCATGAGATGCGCAAATTGATGTTCCGCTGGCTTCCCCTCAGCGTCTACCCGCTGGAAATCCGCACCGTGGCCCAGGACAACGCTTGGATGAGTCCTAACTATGGGCGCGACAATTTGGTGGTGTCCGTTTCCGGTAAACCGAGCGACGATTATTGGGGCTATCTGCGCGCGTGTGATGCGCTTTTTGCTGAATTCAAAGGTCGACCCCATTGGGGCAAACTGCACTTTATGACCGCCGACCGGTTGGATCGCCTCTTCCCACGCTATGAAGATTTCTTAAAAATGCGGCGCCGCTTCGATCCCAAAGGAACGTTTTTGAACGCGCATACACGTGCCTTGTTTGAATAAAGTGTAGACAAGGATGTGATGACCGTCAGGGCACGGATGCGCGATCGGAAACGTCACCGTGTATTTACCCTGAAAGGGTAACGCATACCAGCCTAGGGCGAACCCCGCCCGAGAGAACAGGTGTGTTCTGGAAGAACACCGCTGTAGCCGGGTACGGTGCCCCCGGTTTCCACACGTGGCCCGGGAGCGCTGACGTCCTCGTCGGCGAGTACGAAACCGGTGATTCGCATCCCAGAAAAGGCGTTCGGCGCCGCGACCGGGGTCAGCGACCCACGGCTACAAAAAATCCGAATACGAAACAACT
>CAJBME010000229.1 GCA_903954065.1 uncultured bacterium | reverse complement strand
GTAGGAGCCTAACGCCGCACTGAAGGCCGCTTGGTCCGTGAAGATCGTCACCGCTGAAGCTTGCTGCGTAGAAAAAACGCCAAAGCTCAGGGCCAGACCGGCCAGAACAGGACGAACGCCGGCCATAAAGGAGGTGGCTCCGGTCATTGTGTGTGAGGTGAGAGAAGGTGTCATAACAATAGTGGGTGAGAAGTGAAGTGCTATGGTGTGGTTTTTTGCGACTATCGTGTGTGTTGCGTCTCAAGAATACGATAATTATCATAAAACGCAACAAAAATAGTACTGAATTTATCATTTCTATTGAATTTTATATCGTATTTCTCGTTTCCCCTCATTCTTGCGACACCTCGCAGCCGGTCCCTACCCCTTCAAACAAACCATTCCTTCAGTCATTTTATCGTTGTATATCATTTATTATAAATACTTTATCTTTATAAAAACTTGGCTACCACGACGCAGCACTGACGATTCGCGGGATCTGAAGGACCCAAAAGACCTCCCCCTCATCCAGTGTAAACTGATAGCGATCGCTACAGCCCCGACTCCGCCACAATGGCGCAGCCGTGGAAAAGCGAGTTTTGCCGCCGGGCTAGCGCCCGGGCCCGGGCGCAGCCAGTATGGCCAATGCCTGACGCGCCCGTTCCTCCATGTCCGTAGTGGCTCGCGTTCGGCGCTGCCGCGGCGGCAATGCCGCGATCAGTTCCAGCACGTGCTCGTAGGCTTGTTTTGCTGCTGGGGCGCGCCCCGCTTGAGCGAGCACATCACCGCGTCGCAGCACCCATGATTCCTGACGGGCCGCCGCGGATGCCGCCCGATCTAACCGGGCGAGAGCTTGATCGACCAGCCCCGCCTTGATCTCCAGATCGACAGCAGCGAGGACCAGCGTCACCACCCCGGCCCCGAGGCGGGCGAGACCGTCATCCAAGCCCTTGAGCGCCTCCTCATACCGGGGTGGATTGATGGCGGCAAGTGCCTGCGCTCTATCGATAAACCACTCAGGTTCAGGTGTCGGCGCCACCATAAGGACGAAATTAAAGTCATCGACGGCGTCTGCAAAGGCTTTTAAGTGCACTCGAGCGGCGGCACGAGCGAGACGCGCCTCCACATGAGTCGGCTCCTGCTGCAAAAATCTGTCGAAATGGGCACAGGCCGACGCGGCGTTTCCTTGAGCCAGTTGAAGCTGCCCCCTGGCCAGCTGAAGAGCAGCCAGATCAGCCTTACGAGTCTCCGCTTCGACATAATCTGCCTCGGCGGCCGCAAACTCCTCATGCTGCTGATGGAGCTGCCCGCGGCGCAAGTAGAGAGCCGCGTCGTCCGGATGTTTGGATATTTCACGCGTCAGCGCTTCGATACGCGCGTGCATATCTCCATGAGCGTGCAGAGGAACGGCCATGATCCAGCACCAGACGACGCCCTGCATTATCCATCGTTTCATCGTGGTAGGGTGGCCTCCACCGCGGTGTTGGAATACGCTGACGAGCCGGCCGCGTTAGTTGAGCGTAGCCGGTAACTATACGTGGTGCTCGGTGAAAGCCCGGTCGAGGAGAAACTGACCACACTGGCCTGGGTCCGGGCAATCTGCGACCATGCGCCGCTGCCACGACGGCGCTCAATGAGGAAACCTGTCTCGTTGGTCGAAGCATCGATCCACGTCAGGTTGATACGGGTGTTGGAAACGGCTGTCGCCACCAGACCGGTCGGGGCAACCGGGAGCACCAACGGGGCATTGGGAGTGGCCGAAACCTGATTTGAATAAGGACTCTGTCCGGCGGCATTGACAGCCCTGACCCGATAAAAATACCGAGTACCATTCACCACCGTCACATCAACAAACGTCGTGGTCGCAACTTGAGAGGCGACGACAGTTGTCGCACCAGTCGCCGTTCGTGAGCGGTAAACCGTATAGCCGGCCGCGGTGGCGCTCCCTTGCCAAGATAATGCCACCTGCGCATTGCCCCCCACCGCGGTCAACAGCGACGGAGCAACCGGAATAGTCAGGGGCGCCACCGGTGTGGCCGAAACCACGCTGGAAAATCCGCTTTCTCCACCTGCGTTGACAGCCGTGACCCGGTAAAAATAAGGAGTCCCGTTACTGACCGCGGTGTCAGTGTACCCTGTGACGGTCAATCCTTGCGCCACCGCCAGAAACTGTCCATCAAGAGTGGTCGCACGATAAAGTCTATAAGACTCCGCGGTGGGCGTAGCCTGCCAGGCCAATACTACCGAACCATTGCCAGCCGTAGACGTCACACCGGAGGGCGCCGCAGGCACCGGAATCTGCACGAGAATGGTGACCGGACCCGAGATCACCGTATGGCCCAATGTGTCCGTCGCCGCAGCCGTCAAAACATGAGTCCCAGCGGGCGCATCACTCCATGTCACTTCAAAAGGAGCCACCGTATCGCTGCCAATGGCAGCAGCACCCGCGTAAAAATCAACCTGTACAATCCCCCCGTCCCCATCCACAGCCGTAGCCGACACCACAATCGGGGTCAGCGCCGCAAAAACAGCCGCCTCCACCGGATGGGTCAGCCCCACCGTCGGCGGCTCATTAGGCACTGACTTGGTCAGCGTGAAATAATCACGAACCACCCCCGTCTCACGAAGAAAACGCGCGTCCAATCGCGGCCCGTTAATGTCAATCACCAACGAACCTAGCTCGCTGAAGGAAGCATACATCGCCGGATGATTGAGTGCACCCCCACTCACCTGCCCCGAACTGCCAGCCGTCACATACACCGCCCCCTGCTGCGCCGCATTCCCACCTGGCTTTTCATAAATACCGTCGCCATCCGCACGACCATTGCCTCCGTCCATTTTCATCGGCACATCCAAAGTAGCCGATAGTCCATAATGCCCGTTCAACAGATAAGAACGCTCATAACTGTGACTGTGACCAGCAAGCACCAAATCGACCCCACCAGCCTCCAGCAAAGGCAGAAAATTCTCCCGCATTTGTATCAGTTGTGGTTCTACATCAGAATCATGCGACCCCTTTGTGTACGGAGGATGATGCCAAAAGGCAATGATCCACTCCTGACTGGTGGCCTCCAAGTCCTGCCGCAACCACTCCGCCATCACACCCGTGGTCAGTCGACTCGTAGTCATGGAATCCAGACAAATAAAATGAATATTCGAGTGGTCAAAAGAATAGTATTTCTCCGTGCCTGAGGCCACTCCGCCTGCTTCCGCGTTGGCCGGAAGGGAAAAAATATCCAAATAGGGAAAGGTGGTCGTGGGGCTGGTCGACTGACCAGAATCGTGGTTTCCGATGGTGGGCCAGAGCGCGGTGCGGCGCAGGAAGTCGGGATACATATTAAACACAGCCACTTGATATTCAACGTCTGTACCGCTATTGTAAGCATTATCCCCGAGCATCAGCCAGACATCTGTCCGGTCGCTTCCAGGAAATGCCGCGTACGCATCGCGAACCGCCGCCGCACCGGCATTCCCAGTGCCAGAATCACCCAGGACCCAGATACGCGTAGGCTGAATCGTACCCACCACCGGCGCCGTCGTGAATGAGCCGTCCGGCCCGCCCGAAAACACCGAAGTGGCATCACCCACTTGATACGTGTAGCTCGTGCCAGGTTGAAGCCCGGAGAGGAAAACAGCATGATCGGTCGCGACAGTTGATTCCTGCACTTCACCGCCCAGCCCACCTCCGGAGGGTGCATACGCAACGCGACCAAGGGTGGGCAAATCTGTGCGCCAACGAACCATCACCCCGGTGGGAGTCGCCATCTGCAAATACGGACCCCGCGTCACACTGGCCGCGTTCACCCCCGTAAGCTCCAAATTAAAACTCACATCGCTGCTGGTGGCATTGGCCTGATGCACTTCCACCGCCAAAGTGTTCACGCCCGCCACCAACAGGCCGGCCGCATGCACGGTCTCGTAAAAAGTTGCCTCAGCCGGGACCCCAAGGGCCGTGCTCGCCAACGTCGTATAGCCAATCGCACCGGCAGGTAAGTTATCGCGCCGGATTTCCACGCCGTTTAAAAACAGCACGGCTCCATCATCTCGCAATAATTTGATCGTCAATGCATCGTAAACGGATGGATCCGCCACCACAAAAGCCGTTCGAAAATAAGTCGTAATCACTCGGTTGGTGGGTACACCACCAAAACTCACCACCGTCACTTCATCGCCGTCACCATAACCCAGTTCGGCCGCCCCTTGCCCCCAGCCCAAACCACTGAAATCCACCTCCTTCCACCCGCTTCCCTGATCACTGCCATCATCAAGAAACGACCATACCGCCCCTGCCGGAATCAAAACGTCATTGGCCAAGGCCAGTCGCCCCCCACACAACATCCACATCAACGCTGCCACACCAAAACCCAGAAGATTTTTCATGTTAAAATGGAGTGAATGCCAGAACAACCGTGCGAAAAAATCACAAAAATCGACCGCTCACTGTCATTGTATAAGCCATCACCCTGTTTCGAAACAGGAAAAAAACATCACAATCACCATCGTCCGCAGCGCGCGATTGCCAACCCGATCCCTCCCCGCATCGCCACACTCCCATCCCTCATCCACGAAAAACCAGCTCCCCACCACCGCTGTAACCTTCTCTCAAAGTCAGCTTGAACACTTGCGGCCTTCCGCCGCATGGTTACTCTGGTCAGACACCTGTCTGTCCCGTGACGGCTCTCGATTCACATGTCCTTGTTCTGAACCGGCTCTGGCAACCGGTCAATACCTGTACGGCCCGCCGCGCCGTCACCCTCGTTTTCCTAGGACACGCCCACATCGTCCACCGCGACGAAGAAAATAATTACTCCACCCATGACGTCCTCTCATGGATCAGGCTCACCGCGGAGAGTCATCAACCCGCAACCCAGCCAAAATTGCGCTCCGCCCGCCACGAATTTGCAGTCCCAGAAATCATCGTCCTCTCGTTCTACGACCGCCTCCCCAAAACCGAAGTAAAATTCACACGCCAAAACGTGTTTTTGCGGGACAGCTTCACCTGTCAGTACTGCGATCGCCTTTTCGACCCGTCAGACTTGAACCTTGACCACGTCATCCCCCGCGACAAAGGGGGAAAAACCTCGTGGGAAAACGTGGTGGCTTCCTGCATTCGCTGCAACTCAAAGAAAGCCAATAAAATGCCGCACGAAGCGCGCATGTTCCCGCGCACCGCGCCCCGAGCCCCTCGCTGGCGCCCATTCCACGCCAGCCTCCAAAATACCGAGCCGCGAAACAGCTGGCGCGACTTTATCGAGGTCACAGACGGAACGGTGGAAATATCCGCCTAGCCACCAGTCAGAAGGAACACGAAAAAACGTGCGCCCCCACTCACCCAGAACGCCAAACCACCCAGTGCCTCCAGTACCCGCGCCACAACGGCCATCAAGCACAGAAATGACTGCGCTCAATACTGGAGGCCTTCACTTTTTAAGACCAACCGGCCCTAATGCTTCATGCGCCCACCGTAAATGGCGCGGTCACCCAATTCTTCCTCAATCCGCAACAACTGGTTGTACTTAGCAATCCGGTCAGAACGGCTCAACGATCCCGTCTTGATCTGGCCGCAATTCGTCGCCACCGCTAGATCCGCAATCGTCGAGTCTTCCGTCTCACCGGAACGATGACTCAAGACCGAGGTGTAAGCATGACGATGAGCCAGCTCCACAGCATCAAACGTTTCCGTCAGGCTTCCGATCTGGTTGACCTTGACAAGAATAGAATTGGCAACCCCCTGGTCGATACCCTTCTGCAAAAACTTCACATTCGTCACGAACAAATCGTCGCCCACCAGCTGGGTGTTTTTTCCAAGCTTTTCGGTCAGGATCTTCCAGCCCGCCCAGTCGTTTTCATCACACCCGTCTTCAATGCTGATGATCGGGAATTTTTTCTGCAGCGACGCATAATAATCAACCAACTCGGCCGCACTCTTGACCGAACCATCGGATTTTTTGAAGACGTAGGCCTTTTTCTTCTTGTCGTAAAATTCCGAAGAAGCCACGTCCAACGCAATGAAGATATCCTCGCCCAGCGTATAACCAGCCTTTTCAATGGCAGTGGCAATCACACCCAGCGCATCATCCGCCGATTTCAGCGTCGGGGCAAAGCCCCCCTCATCGCCAACCGTCGTGCTCAGCCCGCGGTCATGCAGCACTTTTTTCAAAGCATGAAAAACTTCCGCTCCGTAACGCAAGGCTTCACGGAATGTCGGAGCCCCCTTCGGTACGATCATAAACTCTTGAAAATCAATCGGCGCATCGGAGTGCGCACCGCCGTTGATGATGTTCATCATCGGTACCGGAAGCACTTTAGCATTCGGACCGCCAAGATACGCATAAAGCGGCTGCTCCAGCTGCGCGGCGGCCGCCTTGGCTACCGCCAGCGACACCCCGAGAATCGCGTTGGCCCCGAGCGTGGCCTTGTTCGGCGTGCCATCCAGCTGGTTCATGATGGCGTCAATCTGCCCCTGCTGACAGGCATCGTGCCCTTCCAACTCCGGAGCAATGCGGTCGTTCACCGCCGCCACTGCCTTGAGCACCCCCTTACCCAAATATCGTTTCTTGTCGCCATCGCGCAATTCCCACGCCTCATGCTCGCCCGTGCTCGCACCCGAAGGCACCGCCGCACGACCCAACGCGCCACCTTCAAGACGCACATCCACTTCAACAGTGGGATTTCCGCGCGAGTCAATGACCTCGCGCCCAGTAATTTCAAGGATGGTAGTAGGCATAAAAAAGGATCCAATTAAACAATCAGCCAACACAGACAAAGCACGACCCGCCGGGCGCGGCAACCAGTGAAACTGGCTAGACCAAAAAAAGCCGCCCAAGTGAGCGGCTTTGATCGAGAAAATCGACACAATGAACAACCCTCACTCGGCCGGCTTCATCTCCAGTCCCAGCTTTTTGAGCTTCGGCCAAATGACAATACGACAATACGGATTTTTGTCGGCATTCAGATTGAAATAATTTTGATGGTACTTCTCTGCTGGATAGAAAGTTTCCGCCTTGGTGATTTCCGTCACAATCGGATCTTTGAAATCTGGCTGGTGCTTGCTTTTTGATTCTTCAGCCGCCTTTTTTTGCTCCTCGGAATGGAAAAAGATGCCGCTGCGATATTGCGTTCCCACATCATGCCCCTGCCGGTTGAGCGTGGTGGGATCATGCGAAGCCCAAAACACCTCCAGCAACTTGTCAAAACTGACAACTTTCGGGTCAAAAGTGACCTGAATCGCCTCCGCATGACCCGAGGCACCTTCGCAAATGTCGTCATAGGTGGGATTCTCGACCGTGCCCCCAATATAGCCGGAAACAACCTTCTCGACCCCCTTGATGCGCTGAAAGACGGCCTCCGTGCACCAGAAACATCCGGTGGCCAGAGTGGTGGTTTGCTGAACTTCAGTCATGGGCGGAGCAGTAACAGGTGGGCCAGCTGGCAACTTGGACGGAATCTTCAATGCCGGCTCGGCACCGCACGCCAAGAGAGGAATTGAAACGGCAAGAACAAAGAGATGATGAAATTTCATACGGCGGGGTTGCACCTTGCGGATGGCGTAAGTTAGCTGCGATAAGTGAGACGTCAAACAAGGTCATCCGCCGACACACCAGCCAACACCAAGGAAGCGATGGCCGAGGTCCGCGCTGTCTATGACATGTTGGCCGACCGCCCCCTGCAGCGCGATTGTCAGGGACGCGCCGCCTGCTGTCATTTCCGCCAGACCGGAAAGACGCCCCAGCTGACCCGGGGCGAAGCGCTCGTTCTCGCCCAAGGCGTGCGGGCCGCGGGGCGCACGAAGGTAGCCGAACGCCCCGACGGAGCCTGCCCCCTGCTCGCCCCAGACCAGCGCTGCATGGCCTACAACGCCCGCCCATTCGGGTGCCGCACCCATTTTTGCACCGCCGCCGGCGGCCCCGCGGCCCGGCGAGATGTGCTGGATTTGATCCGGCGTCTCGAGACAGTGGATGAATCCCTCGGCGGCGATGGCCCGAAACCACTGTCCCAGGCGCTTTACGAGGCCATGCAGCCGAAATCAAACCCGCCGCGAACCAAAGCCAAACCGCGGAATTAAAACCGCCTCACGCGTCCCCATCCACCCACCCACCTCCGCCATGTCACTCCACTTCACGAAAATATTCCTCTCCGCCGGCATCATCTGGGCCGTCTCCGAGCTCGCCAAACGCAATAATACCGCCGCCAGCATCATCCATTCTCTCCCCCTCCCCTCCCTACTCGCCCTCAGCTGGATCTATTGGGAAACCAAGGATACCCAGCTCATCGCCAGCCACACCCACGGCACCTTCTGGTTCGTACTCCCCACGCTGCCCATGTTTCTCGTGCTGCCCGCCCTGCTTAAAAGCGGTTGGGGCTACTGGCCAGCCCTCGCCCTCTGCCTCACCGGCACTTTCGGCCTATACCTGCTGACCCTCTGGGTGACCCGCGCCCTCGACATCAAATTCTGATTGCCGCTTCCCTTTCCGGCAAATCCACGCACCATTCATCCCATGCCCGCTTCTCTCGCCAGCGACACCCGCATTGAACCCGCCACCCTGGATGATCTGGCCGCCCTCACAGAATTGGTGATGGAGCTGATGGACGTGGAAGCCGACTTCGAGCCGGACCGACGCAAACAGGAAAACGGCATCCGCCTCATCCTCGAACAGCCCAATCGAGGTCGCATCTTCGTGCTGCGCAACGACCACCGAATCTTCGGCATGGTCAATCTGCTCTTCACCATCTCCACAGCCGAGGGAGGTTTCGTCATCCTCATGGAAGACTTCATTATCCATCCCCAACACCGGGGCACCGGCCACGGCGGCCGCCTCATGGATTACGTCATGGACTTTGCCCGTGAGAAAAACTTCAAACGCATCACCCTGCTGACCGATCGAATCAGCAACGTATCACAACAATTCTTCGAGCGTCACGGCTTCACCCATAGCGCTATGATCCCCATGCGCCGCGTTTTTTAAGCATCCACCCAACCACCGCCATTCCATGAGCGCCGACGCCCCTCTACCCTTTCCATCACCCCTGATCGCCGCCCTCAGTGGCGAAGGATTCGGCATCATCGATGGCCAAGCCTCCCAAGCCGCCGACGGAGCCGCCCTCGTCATGCTGGGCGTCGTCTTCGGTGTCATCGGACTACTCTGCGTCTTCGCCTGGAACATGGTGCGTCGCTCGCGCCAGCCCGACCCAACCTTGGAGTTCCTCGACTCCCTTCAACAAGAACAGAAATCGGAAACGCCGACCCCAGCCCGGGAAACAAAAGAATCATGGGAGCGGCCCTCCGATTGGTGGAAAACCCCCTAAAGCACAGACGCCGGACCATCGCCTTCCCGAACCGAAGCCGGAGCCACAGGCCCCGCCGGTATCCGCAAGGATTGATCCCCCCCACGCAACGATTCCACCGCCGGCAGTAACAGCCCCTGCTGCCATGGCAGCAGCGGCGGCAACGCCTCGATGTTTTGAGCGATCTCTTCCAATGTCGCCCGCGAAGCAATCAGAGACCCATCAAGGTTCATTTCGAGAGCCAGTCGGTCCCGGTGCGCCTTCAACTGATCAAACCGACGCTCCGCTTCAGGATGACGGGACGTCCGCTTCTTCAGCAATCGCTTGGGCCATTCCTCCGGCGGAAGCGCTTCTACCGCCTCCAAAGCTTGGAAAAACCGGCGCCGCGGCGGATGCGGGAACCTCGGCGGAAGAAATGGCTCGTGTCCACTCTGAAAAGCCATCGCCATTTCCAACAATGGCTCGTTGTTCATGACTTTGAACGGCGGCCGGTCCAACCGCTCCGCCTCCCCGTTGCGCCAATGCCACAAGGCGCGCAACGCAGCCAGCCCACGAGGCTGAAGATTACCCCAGCCCGTAATCCGCCACGCATCCTCACCGTCCGGCGCCGGCCGGTTCAACACTTGCTCGCGCGCCGCCGCACAACTTTGATGAAACCACTCCAAACGGCTGACATCCGCCAGCTGTCCCAACAATCGGTCCGCCAGTGGCAAAATATACCGCACATCATTCAACGCATACTCCACCATCACCGGAGGTAAGGGACGACGCCCCCAGTCCGCGCGCTGCGACTGCTTGGACAACGTCACCTGAAAAACATCCTGCAAAAGATGGGCCAACCCAAATTGCCTGAATCCCACCAAACGCGCCGCCGTCTGCGTGTCCAACACCGTCGGAGGGACGAAATCAAACGTCCGCTTAAAAAGTGACATGTCAAAATCCGCCCCATGCATCCAGACTTCCGCATCACGCAGAAAATCCAAAAGCGGCGTCAGATCACCCACCCGAAGCGGATCAATAATCACATGACGCCCAGCACAGGTGAACTGAATCAAACACAGCTTCTCCTTATACGAATGCAAACTGTCCGCCTCCGTATCAACCGCACACCGCTGTCGCCCCGAAAGCGATGCCGGCAGCTCATTGAGATAAGCCACCAGTGACCCCGTTGTTTCAATGATGGCTCCTTCCCAAGGAGTCATCGCCGGAGCGGAACCGCGATCAGAGGCATCCATAATCTAGGAAAGTCGAAGCCCGCTTAACAAAACTTCCGCGTTATTTTGGGTGGCTCTCAGGTTTTTCACCAATACCTCCATCGCCTCGCCCGCCGGCAGCTGGGCCAGCTGACGCCGGATCCCCAGTACCCGACGAAATTCTTCAGGATGATACAGCCGGTCGTCGTTGCGGGTTCCCGATCGCTGCATGTTGATGGCCGGGAAAATCCTCCGCTCCACCATCTCGCGGTCTAACTGCAACTCCATGTTGCCGGTCCCCTTAAATTCTTCGAAAATCACCTCGTCCATCCGGCTCTCCGTCTCAATCAAGGCCGTGGCCACAATCGTCAGACTGCCTCCTTCCTCTACATTGCGCGCCGCTCCAAAAAATTTGCGCGCCCGCTGCAACGCCTTCGGATCAACCCCACCAGACGTCAGTCGCGCTTTGCCACCACCCCCACCACCGCCGCCACCACAGTTGTTGTAGGCCCTCGTCAAGCGAGTGAGACTGTCCAAAAGAACAACCACATCCTTGCCGTTCTCCACCAGCCGCTGCGCCCGCGCTAACACAATCTCCGCAACCTGCATGTGACGATCAGGCATTTGATCGAACGTCGAGGCAAAAACAACCGAGTCCACCGTCTCGCGAAAATCAGTCACCTCCTCGGGACGCTCGTCCAAAAGCAGAACCATCAGCTCAATCTCAGGATGATTCTTGCGGATCGCCACCGCCATTTCTTTGAGCAAAATAGTCTTGCCTCCGCGGGGCGGAGCACAAATCAACGCCCGCTGACCTTTACCCAACGGAGCCAGAATGTCGACTACCCGCGTGCTCACCGATTTACTCTTGGTGTTTTCCAGAATAATCCGGTCTTTCGGAAATAACGGCGTCAGGCTTTCAAAAAGCTTCGGCGACTGCCATGTCTCCACTGCCACCCCTTCAACCGTCACCACCGTCTCCACCGACAGGAAACTCTCCTTGTCCCGCGGCGAGCGCGCCACCGCCGTGACGTAATTCCCAGTTTTCAGCCCGAATCGCCGAATGATATTAGGCGACATATACACGTCGTCCGGCTGCGGAAGAAAACTGTAAATCGGGTCGCGCACAAAACCATACCCTTCGCGCGTCACTTCCAACACGCCGTGACAGTCAAACAAAGTCCCCTTCTTCCCCCAAAAAGCACAAATATCAAAAATTAACTGGTGCTTGGAGCGGCTGCCACCCACCCGCAGACCGAGGGCCGCCCCCAAATCATAAAGCTTGGCCAGCGTATTCAGCTGAAACGCGTGTAGATCAATCCGCTCCGGCGTCGGAGGTGGCTCGGGCACAGGTGCCACATAACCGGCCGCAGCCACAAGGCCGCCTCCGTCCACCACGGATTGGGGGCTTTCGCTCAGGGCGACAGCCAAGGGTGCCGCTTCAGGCACAGTGCTTGTCTCTTCAGGCATGGGATGCTTCCTTCGTTCCAGATCACAAGGTGCGCACGACGCACCTTTTCCAAGATCGGCAATTGTGACGCCAGGATTCGTTCGACCACCACATCATCGAGGCCTCGCTGGTGTCGCAGGCGGTCGCGCTGGGTGGTCGGACTGGCTGCAAGAACGATTTCATAATCCCGGGCTACGTCAAATCCTGATTCGTAAAGAAGGGGCACTTCGATAAAGAACGTTTTTACCTTCCCTGCACGCGACGCGGTGTCCACTGAAACCATACATCGATGACGTACTTCCGGATGAATCAACACTTCTAAACGCTGCCGAAGTTCCGGCTGGCCGAAAACCAAGGGCCTCAGCTTCACTCGGTCGACCCCCCCAGCCGCATTCAGAACCCCCCGACCAAAATCCTCAGCAACCCGCTTCGCCCACTCAGGGTCGGCAAAAATCTCGTGCACAGCCGCATCGCAGTCAAACGCCGCCACCGCAGGGTCCCCGTCCAAAACCAAGGACATCAAGGAACTTTTTCCCGTTGCAAACCCACCGGTCACACAAGCGATAATCATATAAAAGTATCAAGACCCTGCGGCAGCCTCCGACTCATTCCGAAAAACAGGAAGTCTGGTTTCCGCAATAGTGGGACTTACACCAACAAGAAGGGCGGGAGCTTGTCGCCCCCGCCCCGCTTCGTGATTCTCACGTGTGCCACGTGCCTGAATCAATACGACCTAAGGTCGCTCGTTCATTTGAAGTTCATCTCAGGATCCTGAGGCAGAAGCGCCGCGTCAGGGCCAGCAGGAGCAGCAGGAGCCGTTCCACCCAAGTCAGCACCAGCACCAGCACCACGGCCAGCGTTGACTTTTTGTCCCGAAGGATCAATCAGGTTCACCGTGACGAACATCATCAAGTTTTTCTTGAAGAACTGATCAGCCTTGGTGCGGAACAAGCGTCCGACATACGGGATGTCGCCAAAGATAGGCACTTTGTCCTCAATCGTCTGTACGTCTTCCCGGATCAAACCGCCCACTCCTAGGGTCATGCCATCCCAAATCGTCACCGAGGTGCTCAATTTGCGGGTCGAGAATACGGGCTGTTCGATGCGGTTTTCAGTCAGCACAATCGTCGTTGGATTACCCAACGCGTCTGTGGAAGACGTCTGAATCGGACTGCCATAGTTGACGAATCCTTCGAATTCGACCACTTCAGGCGACAAGGTCAGATCGATGGTATAGCCGTCAGCACCGAGCGTAGGCTCAACTTCCAGCGTGACACCCGTATTCCGAGTTTCGAAGGCTGTTGGGGTCGTTGGTGTGACTGGGAAGCCACCACCACCGCCGCCACCACCGCCACCGAGTCCGCCACCACCAAACTGGACGCCACCACCACCAAATTCTTGAGGAATTTCTGGTGGCT
>CAJBME010000228.1 GCA_903954065.1 uncultured bacterium | reverse complement strand
TCCCTCAAGACACGGCTCCGAAACCGTTTCTTCGCATCCGGTCCCTTGCCAAAAAGACGTTCGGAGAGGCGTTCGGTGCCGCCACTGTAGCCGGGTCCGCTGGCCCCGGTTTCCACAACTGGCCCCAGGCCACATCCCTCAAGACAATGGCTCCGAATCGGCTTCTTCGCATCCGGTCCCATGCTAAAAAGACGTTCGGTGAGGCGTTCGGCGCCGCCCCTGTAGCCGGGTCCGCTGGCCCCGGTTTCCATAACTGGCCCAAGGCCACATCCCTCAAGACACGGCTCCGAAACCGTTTCTTCGCATCCGGTCCCCTGCTAAAAAGACGTTCGGAGAGGCGTTCGGCGCCGCGACCGGGGTCAGCGACCCCAGCTACAGAAGAACCGTGGCCCACGCGCCACTACCCTCGGGCCACAGATACGAAACGACTACGCAGGTAAGTTAACTTCCCGACGAGGACGCAGGTCTGTTTTCCGGGTGAATTCCCAGAGTTGCACCCTGGACTGGTATACGATGCCTCTTCAGGGCATGGGATCGAGAACGCGGTCGGCGTGGCGGCAGAGCGACGGAAATAGAAGGGGAAGCGGTCGCGGCACTGACCGACCAGGCCGTTGGGGTGGCTCCCCCGCTTTCATCCATCGTTTTTTTTGAATTTCGGTGTTTTGTTTCTGACGCGGTCCGTCCAGATTCCGGCATCCCCGCGTTTCACCCCTACATTCCGTCCCCACATGAAAGCACCCCTGCTTGCTCTGCTCACGACCACCCTGTGCGGTTGCGCCTCGGTTCAGGGGCTGGACTCCGCTAAAATGAACATCACTGAAAAACCGTTTGGCACCACGAAGGGAGGCCAAGAGGTCACCCTGTATACGCTCACCAATGCCCGCGGCCATGACGTGAGCATTTCCACTCTGGGCGGCACCATTGTCAGCCTGATGGTACCAGATCGCGATGGCAAACTGGAAGATGTCGTCCTTGGATTCGACAACCTGCGCGACTATGAAGATCGCAGTCCGTTCTTCGGGTGCATTACCGGGCGGTATGCCAACCGGATTGCCAAAGGGACATTCTCACTCGACGGACAGACTTACCAACTGGCGGTCAACAATGGCCCCAATCATCTTCACGGAGGACTCGCCGGCTTTGACAAAAAAGTGTGGAGCGCCCGTCAGGAGAAGACCAAGGAGGCCGTGCGCCTGATCCTCAGTCACACCAGTGGCACGGGCGATGAAGGGTATCCGGGCACCTTGACGTGTGAGGTCACGTATACTTGGGGCCATCGAGATGATTTGAGGATTGATTATACCGGCACGACCGATGCGCCGACGGTGTTGAATCTGACCAATCATAGTTATTTCAATCTAGCCGGGCACGCGGCCGGCCCGATTCTCAACCATGTCCTCCAGCTGGAAGCAGACGCCATGACGCCCACTGATGCCACGGCTATTCCGACCGGCGAAATCCGGGCGGTGGCCGGAACACCCTTTGATTTCCGCTCACCTCAGGCCATTGGGGCGCGGATTGATGCGGACGATCAGCAAACCAAATGGGGACTGGGGTATGACCACAATTTTGTGGTCAACGGGACGCCGGGCCGTCTGCGCCCGTGCGCGGAGCTGAGTGATCCCACCAGCGGCCGAGTCATGACCGTCGAGACGACCGAACCCGGAGTCCAGCTGTATACGGCAAATTTTATGAATGACCTGCGAGGCAAGGGCGGCGCCATTTATCCGAAGCGCGGCGGAGTTTGCCTCGAAACGCAGCATTTCCCGGACTCCCCCAATCAGCCAAGTTTCCCCAGCACCGTGCTACGACCCGGGGAGACATTTCGCAGCACCACCACCTTCACGTTCGGGACCAGATAATCACCCCGACCCGTCCGGGCACGTCCTTGAAGCCCGTTAAAGCCTCAAAAATTCATAGAGGCCAGTACTTCCTCAGCGATCACTGGGCGCGATAGGAATCAACGAATTGGAAGATCCTTTTTCAGGGGCCCCTTGATTGCGGGTGAGCCACCAAGAGGCCACGCCCACGACCAAGGCGGCAGTGACAAATCCCACGACCAGCAAGACGCGGACAAATTGCTCCCGCTCCTTGCTCGGTTGGACCGAACGGCGCTTCAGCTTGCGGCCGGTACGCTGAGAGACGCCAGGAGCGCGAATGCGCTTGGCTGCTTCCAGCATGTCGGATGTTGAATAGTGGTTTTTGTCGGTGTCTTCAGACATCGCGATACGTTATCGTAATCAATATACGCCCGCAAAACTGCTTTGGCGGGCAAAAACAGCTTAATTTCCAGCTGTGGCGGCAGCGGCAGCAGGCGGCGTTTCACCAGAGGGGTCAACGACCTCCGCGGTCACGAGAAAGATAACGGCCTTGGTCCGCACTGATTCGGCTTTCGTCCGGAAAAATCTTCCAACGAATGGCAAATC
The DNA here is from genome assembly GCA_903954065.1 of uncultured bacterium. Classification (GTDB taxonomy): domain Bacteria; phylum Verrucomicrobiota; class Verrucomicrobiia; order Verrucomicrobiales; family V1-33; genus CAJBME01. Next base: position 3,260 of record CAJBME010000228.1, on the reverse strand, counting down.
ACCGAGAACGGGAGTTTTATCTTCGATAGTGGTCCGCTCATCACCGGCCAAGCCAGCGATAACGATGGTATTGCCACTCCAGACGGTGACGTTCACTCCGCTCACCCGGTTGGCGCGAAAGACGGGTTGAGGAATGCGGTTCTCCGTCAGTACGATCCGCTCGTTCCCCTGCACCGTCGTAATCGGGGTGCCGTAATTGATGAATCCTTCAAACTCCTTGAAGGAAGGCAGAATACTGAGTTCGATGGTGCGATTGTCCGCTCCCACCGTGGCTTCAACCTCAAGGCTGTGACCCAGTTTCACCATTTCAAAGGCTGTCGGCGTCGTCGGCACCACCGGAAAAGCTCCGCCAGCCCCACCACCCGTGCTGGAAATACCGGTGATCTGACCGCCAAAACCAATGTCAATGTTAACATTACCCCCCCCGAAATCTTGGGGAATTTCCGGCGGCTCAAACTCGGTTGGATAAATAAACTCGCGAAGAATCTCCACCTTGGCTTTTTGACCACTCTTGGCGATCACCTCCGGTGAACTGGCCAGATCCACACCTTTTCGCTGATTCAATCCGCGCAGAACCACCTGAAATTGCGGGTCAGTCAACACCCCAGAAAGCGCCGTAATAGCCGGTGCTTTTTTCCCTGGATCAGCCACCCGGTTGCCACGCAACAAACCGTCAATCGAATTGGGCGGAGTCGCGGCATTTCCCGAACGGTTGCCCGCCGTCAATGGATTGTTTCCAACCGGCAGCTGACCATCACCCGGAGGCGAGAGCGGGAAATTCTGAGCCAACGACTGCTGGTCACCGCCAGCCTGATTGCCGCTGGTACCGCCGCTGGCAAAGACGTCGTCACCACCAACATTAAAAGCACCTAATAGCCAGTCGAAACCCAGCTCTTCAAGGTTTTCCTGATTCACCTCCAACATGGTGGCGCGGATTTTCACCATCTGAGGCGTCCCCGAAGAGGCCTCGGTCACCAACTGACTGATGAGCTCGAGATTCGAGGGTGTATTCCGGACCGTCAGCTCGCCAGTGACCGGACTGAAAAAGGCGGCAGCCCCCTCGGGAAAAGTGATACCATTCTGCTTGAGATAGTCCTCAGGTCGCACGCGGGCAAAAGAAAGACCGGTGGAAGCCTCATCACCCGCGGCCGCGGCGCCACTGGTTGCAAATGGGTCGTCAGATCCGCCAACCGAGAGAGGGGAGGCGGAGAAGAATCCCGGAGGCACGCGAAACTTTTGAGAGGACAAGTCTTCGCCACCAGCGGACCCGATAACGACCAGATAATCCTCCGTTCGGAGCCGAGTTCCAGCCATGTTGGCGGCCGACTCCAAAGCAAATTGGAGCGGCACATTAGTCAGGCTGAGCGTGATACGCTTGGCAGCAAGGGCCGCATCGCCGCCGAGAACGATGTTCACGCCTTTGCGAGACGGATCGGTCTCGGTCGTATCGTAACTTCTGCTCTGCACCGCCAGAAACTCAGCCACCTCCTCCAGCGTGGCATCAATCAACTGCACCTGCGGCAGAATGATCGATCTCATCTTTTCACGTACCGTACCACCCGCGGTCCGTCCGCCGCCGAGATCCTCGCCCCCGATCTCGCCGGTATCACCCGCCAGACGGGGCACCTGCGTGGCCCAATGGCGGTCGACATCCGTGAGCATCGCCGCCCGCGTATGATCGCGACTGGACTGATGATACTGAATGACTTGTTGCTCGACTTTTTCCAGCCCGCGGCGCGCCGCCGTATTCGTGCGGTCGATGGCAAGGGCCCGATTGTAACACTCGCGGGCCTCATCAAATTGACCCAGAGCGACAAATCCTTCGGCCAGCGTCAGCTGCTCCGTGACTTTTTGCACATTCTCAATGTGGGCTGGGGTCGCGGCCTGATTGTATTCTTCCGGATCTTGAATCTGTTGTTTCAGCCGCAGGGCAGGCGCAAATTCGGGCAAGCGATCCTGACTGAGCACGGCATCAAGCGTGCGGTTGGCATCCTCGTACCGGGCTTGCGTGGCCAGCTGTTCTGCACGCGCGGTCGAAGTCTCAGCAAAGGCCAGCAGTGCCTGTGCCCGCAAAGCAGCGGTCGCAGGCGCTTGCGGGAGCAGCCGCACCACTTGGTCGTATGAATCCACGGCGACTGCCAAGTCCTTGTTCTGGCGTGCCAAATGGCCTTTTTGCATCAAGGCGGACGCCTCGATGACCGCGCTGTCGCGCCGGGCGATTTCGCGCTCGGCCAGTGATTGAGTAGCGCCATCGTCTGCGCGGGCGGCAGGAGGTGCCAGAGGCGCCAAGGACGCGCACAACAGCGATCCAGCGAGACTCATTCGGCACACAACCGAACGAGCCGCCAGCGGGGCAGTGACAGGCATGGGGGAAAAAGGAGATGGCAAGCCACGCATCATGAGCAGAATGACCGTGCTTGTAACGCTCAATTTTCGCCTGAGCCACACTTTTTTTCGCGAGCCGTCAATCAGCACCGCGATCACGCCTCCGCCGCGACCACAAAAAAGGACAATGACCAGCCCTCGTCGCCCCCTTCCTACAGCCCTCCATCCAACGTTTTCGGCAAATGGAAGCAGGGGCGAGCCGCACTTGCCTCATGGAATCAGGCTGTTTATATAGTTCAGCCATGCCCGCCACCCCAGCCGACCAGGCTCATCCGATGTCCACGCCCACTCGCCACCGGACCGGATCAGCCGCACCATGGGAAGCCGGACGCCACCTCCAAAGAATCCTGGCTGCACTGCTGGTGGCCGTAGCCACGGCCTCCGCGAGCCACACCGCGACCGCGAATACCACGACCGCAGGCATTCCTTCCTTCCGTCATGATGTCATGCCCATCTTCAGCAAGGCCGGATGCAACACGGGCGCCTGCCACGGCAGCGCCGGAGGCAAAGGGAAACTAAAACTCTCCCTGCGCGGAGAGTCGGCCGAAGAAGATTACGCCGCTCTAACCGCCGGCGGGAACGGACGATACCTCAGCCTCGATCAACCGACCGCCAGTCGGCTGTTACGCAAACCAGCCGCCCTCACCGACCACGAAGGAGGACAAAAATTCACTCCGGAAAGCGAATCATTCCAGCTCCTGCGCGACTGGATCGCCGGCGGCGCCCCGCTCGACCCGCCATCCAGCCCGACCCTGACCGCCGTAACAGTCACGCCTGACCAAGGACTTGTCGTCGAACCAACCCGCGAAATCGCGCTAGCCACCACCGCCCACTTTTCGGACGGCACGACGCGCGACATCACGCGTTGGGCGGTC
>CAJBME010000227.1 GCA_903954065.1 uncultured bacterium | reverse complement strand
TCGCTGCCACATAGCCGCTCCTAGTAACAAACCACACTGTGCCATATTCCAAGAACACTGAAGGTTGGTGAGACCAATACGTCAGTGACTCACAGCCGTCTTAGACACGTCTAAGACAAATGTGAATCACCACGTCTACCCACCACTCCCGGCACCACGGCCACCTATCTGCGGTGTCACATGGTGTCGTCCGCAAGAAAGGCGGCTGCTGGGGACGGCTCACCCACCCTGAACGTGCTCTGGACCGCTTGAATCTTTGCCGCTTGGGTCCACATCTTGGCTGATGCCAAGGCTAAATCATCGGCCGTAATCATGGCGTAGTTCTCCCACGCATTCGACCTCCACCTTCCCAACACCATGATCATCGGCGCTGGAACTCCCGCCTCCAGCGCAGACCGCACGCCACCTGCACGCCAGGAGGCCGCTCGCACTGCCGCGCGCACACCAGCCTGATTGTACACCGTGATACTTGCAGCGTCCAATAGGTCATTGGACCGGCGAATCATGAACTCACGGGACACGGCCATGCCACTCGCCATCATTAACGCAGGGCTGCACGGCCGGGTGCTAAGCCCACGCTCAGCACAAAGTAGTTTGTACACCTTGAACAGAGTCACCAGGTCGCACACCTCAGCCCCGCACGCAGGGTGACTAAAGCAAGTCACCACTGCTGACTCCAACCACCACATTGCTTTGGGCTGCACCACGTTGACCTTGAGGACTTCGACGCCGCCCTCGAACGCCGTAAACACATCACGTTGGCGTAACACTGGACGCTTCGACCCCGCGTACGTCAGGAACTCGCCACCACGGAGGAAGCCACACGTCCCTAGGACTGACGCCAGGTAAAACACCAAGTCGTCGTGCGCTAACGCCTGCAGATTAGGGAATCCAGGTAACTTGGCCACCATGCGGATGATAGTCGCCAATGAAATCGATAGCTTTAGTGCACTAGCCGGGGATGGAAACGTCCGCTTTACTGCACGCAATGCGCGCCGGACCAGCTCGTCCTTATGCAGCAGCCACGGGAACCCAGCAAGCACCTGGTGGTACTGGATCGCCGCCAAATACACCTTAAGGGATGAGACTGAGATAGACGACACCGCGTGAACTATGTATGCTGCCAGCCACTCGCTTGTCGCAGGGAACGCTGGCTGGCCACGGGATGCCATATATTTTATGTACCTCTTCACTGCTGACCCGTATGTCTTGGTGCATACAACATGATGCACCAGCGCCTGACTAAGCGCCCTTGCTCCCACCGGATCAACCTTTGCAATGGCATGGTTCGCCACTACTGCAACAAGAGGGGGATCCCGAACTCCTCCTGGCATAGCTCACGAGCTTGGGCCACCTGGTTATGGGAGAGACTGTCGGCTATCCTGTTGAACACCACACCCAACACCCAACGCACTCTCAGTGTGATGTGGTGCCTACAGCACAGGTTGGCAACCTGGACCACTATGCGGAGAAGTGCCACTGTCGGGGTGTACAGCTGCTCTATCGCACTGACAACAGACGCGTTATCTAATTCCAGCTGCACTCTGCTCCCCGCCATCTCTGCACCAAACACTTGAAGCAACTCAACTACTGCTAACGCCTCGAGGTACGCCGTAGATTCGCGGTGCCTCACAAACGCCTGGCCGCGAACGCGCTGGGACCACTGAACCTGGAATGCCCTGACACTGGTGGCCACCCGTGCCGGTAGAAACCAGCCTCCTCCCCCCCACTCCGTACTCGCGTCAGTACGGGCCAAGAAGTCATACCTACATACTGGGGAGAAACCGGCCACTATTGGGCACAGCCTGTTCCACCGGGGAATATGGGCTGCCCAAAACTGCAGGGCCGCCATTTCCGCCGCACGCAACTTCACTATTACATCCGCTGGGGAACAGCCACCAGTCGCGAATACAGCGTCGCCACGCGTCCTGGCGTGGATCAAGTACGCCGCCGACGCTCGGCCGATTTCAAACCCCGCGCTCAAACACAACATGAAACCAACCGCCCGTCGAATGTCGAACAACGACAGCTGATCGGAGCTGGCCCAGCCACGAAGAAGGTCCGCAAACAGCCGGTACTTCAGCTCGGGGCACTCCATAACCATGGTCGTAGTGTGGAAGAGCCAGCCAAGGCCTTTGAACGATGTGCCCTTTTGCTTCTCGTGCAGCGGGCACCCGACCTCACTGAACAAACCCTCGATCTCAACAGCCCGGGCCCGGGGCGCCATATCCGTGCCAACCGGCATGACATCGAAAAAGTTATCCACATATTCGAGCAAAAGATGGAACCCTGCTAGCCGAAACCTCCACATGAGCACTGCCAAAATACATTGCCAGGCCCATTCAGCAGGTGCCCACCCGAATGGGTTGGCGAGGTCGGCAAAAAATTCTGTGCCGAACTTCTCTGTGACTACGCGGTACACGAACAGATGAAGTAACTCCGGGGCAATTGGCTGTCGCTTGAAACAACTCGGTACGTCCCACGCGTTGATAAGCGCACCACGCCCGCATTCCGCAATTCGATCCCGAAGGAACCCGGCCCCAATGTGTCGACCCAACAACTTAGGGCTCATGCACAAACCATTGATCGAAGCGGCTCCGCCTTTTGAAAAGTGCGCAATGAGTCGGACACGCGCATCCAACGGGTTGTTCTTGTCTTTCCGCACACAGAACCATAGGCATTGCCGGTACCACCGGTACGGGCTGAATAACAGCGGGCCCGCCGTAAAGCCTTGAGCCACATCCTCCAAAAACTTATCCCGACATTGCAACCGAACTGCTTCTGGCATGTCTAGGCCTTGGCTCCCTTGCCCGCTGCCTCGCGGGACCACGGATTTGCACAGCTCACCGACGAACGGCTGCACGCCAGTGGATGTTGCCTGGATCGCCAACTCCCCCACATCGGCAAACGGGTATGCACTCGCCCATGCCGCCATGGTTGCTGCCTGCCACGTAACCGCTGCTGCTGCAGGGAGGCTTACCGACTGCGGAACATGCACAGGCCCCGTGTCCCGCAGCGTGTCAGCTGCCGCCTCCGGAACAAATTGATGGGTGTCCGAACACCGTGTCGTAAGTACTGGTACGTGGGGAATCCTCTCGACACCCACCAAATCGAGAGGTGGTAGTGGCGACAGGGTGAAAACACGCTCTGGGCGCCTCTTCGCTTTGAGCCGCCCTTTGTAGTCGAAGTCCAGCAGCATTGCCACTGCCTTCCTCGACCGCTCCACTGTGACTCCATCGGGAGCCCATTGCAACAGGTCGAAGAAGCACACACATCGCGCCGTCGCCAGTCGCGCCTCGTACGCCGGATCACCAGCATCCACCGCAAACACGAAGTAACCGATGCAGTGCTCGTTCTCCGCCCGTTGCAACGCTGCATTCATGCCTCTCGGTCCCGCAGGCCCAAAGTAAATGCCGGTGAATGTACTCCACGAGACACGGGCGTCGTTACCAAAGAACTTACACGATGATACTTCCAGCGAGTGCGCAAACACGTCACATTCCACCCGCAGGCGCAATAGCGCGTATGCTAGCCCGTCTAACTGTGACACTATTGAGAAAGGGATGGCCGACACCAGCCCACTGCTCTCACTGCGGCGAATTGAAGCACCAGAATTTAATGCAGGGAGCACGGGCATCCCTTGCGCATGCAGGGGAGGCCCTGGGGCAGGGGGGTGCACCGACAGAGGTACTGGCACCGCCTGCACCCGCACTTCGCCCTTTCCCACGTCCCCATTAACTGGTGGTGCTGGGCCAACCGGCTGGGAACCGCCAGTTGCCCTACCACTGACCTACTTGCGGAACGGGGCCGCCTTGACCAACCCCTCCATCAATGCCACGTCCCACTTCTTGCAAGTCGCACTGGCCCCTTCGTGGTCAACATGGCAACAGGGGCACACATGGCTGAACTTGCATTCACCCTGGCGCATCGGGCAGGACACACCATCAATCATCCGGGAGCGGCACACAGCCTTGCTTGCCCCACGACGCGGAACGGCCTCACGCCCCTCGCGGCTCCATTGGCTACGGTCATCGCGGACGTCGCGAACATCACGGATGTCACGGAGCTCGCGGCCAAACGGACGCCCACCTCGGTGCCGTGGCTGCCGAACTCGCCCACCACCGCCAAATCCACCCTCGCTACCGTCGCTCAGGCGCCCTCGGCCACCCCGGCTGGAGTCCGTACGAGCTTGACGCGATGCCGGCGTCTGCGGAGTCATGTACTGAGAAATGAGGTACTGATTGCACTTGAACTTGCCAACCCAATCGTTGGCATTGCCTTCACCCTGAAACCGGTACATAAACTCTTGCATGTACGCCACCTTGTTCTCCATGGCAGCTCCCACATACCCGACGCACAGGGCCTTCCATTGAAGCATATCCGTAGCCCGGGGCGCATGGGTCGCCGACGACAATAGAACCTCCAAGATGAAATCGAACCCATTACTGAACTCGCCCATGTGCAGATCATTGGCCACTGGAACGTCTTGCTTATCTCCAGTGACTACGCTGGACAGTGCCTGGTCCAACGTGAGCGCCTTGGGTGCCAATCTGCAGCCACCGAAGCCGGACTTCGACCTGCGCACTTTCTCCAAGTGGCTTGGGCTGCACGCCACCGGGTTCACGTAGTCAAACCGCAGGATCGCCGCCTTAAGCTCATCCATATGCCGCTGAAACGGAGGCGTAGCCCCCTTAGTTGTCTTGTCGGCGGACACCCTCACGCGCTCCTTGCTCAACCTCTTGACGAGCATCCCAAGTGTCTTCGCCAAATTAGTCGAATTAACCGCACCCTCGGAGTCGCTCCCGGAGCTGGAGGTATCAATGATCACTTTCCGTTTCGACACTCGCACCTTCGGTGGGGTTGCTACTGCCACCGGCCTGACCACCTCCTCCTTGCCCGGAGGCGTGCTCAAGCCCACACCCGTGCCTGCCACTGCACCCGCCTGCAGCGGGGTGGCCCCTGGCGTGTGCCCTGCCCCCATTGACGCATGCAGCATCCCGCACACTTCCGGGAAGCACAGAAGGACCTGAGCTTGCATCAGCCTGTCCACCATGCTCTTCTTGGACTCAGCCACCAGATCTTTCCTCTGCCACGATGCAGCACGCGGCAGGAAGGCAGCCGCCACCATGCGCACGCAATCGGTATTCGAGTGCGTCATGTAGAACTCCTCCACGTCGTCACGAAATATTTGCTCCCAAACAGGAGGGGACACACTGCCCTTCTGCCGCGCCACCATTGCCACCATGCCTTCACGCAGGCGCTTAAACAGCGTTTCCAGTTGCCGTTTGCCATTCGCCCCCGACTCATTCGCAAGAGTCTTGAAAATCCACGGATTCTCACTCGTTACTTTGAACCTCTTGATTGCCGATAAATCATGAAATGGGAAGGCCGGAAAAGGGCCGGTCTTGTTGTTCGTCACTTGGCCGTTGGCCTCAATCCGAAACGCCAGAAGGTCGGACCATTCACTGCCCGGACTGTGCGCCAACATGTCCTCCTTGAAAACCCCACATGCCGCAAACGTGCGACTCTCCACGCCATCCACCGTGCTCGACATCGCCTGCACCCAGTACCCACCTCAGAGGACAGCAGTACTGCACCAGGACCTCCAGCCGCACTCACGACCCACTCACCAAGGTGGGGGGGGG